>JAGBMJ010000069.1 GCA_017634975.1 Lachnospiraceae bacterium
AGGTTCTGTCAAGGATGGCGGACATCCTTGAAATCCTACAGGGCGAGCGATTATTTCTATGAATTTTCCAAAGTGCTTGCAAGACTAAATTCTACTCTATTTTTGCCCAGAACAAAGTGGAATTTACAATTTCACTTCAGCTAAATATGCATAAAAAGAGCCTGTCTACATACAATAGACAGGCTCAGTTCGCATATAAGGAGGTTTATGGGAACAATAGCTATGCGTGAATTTCACAACCAAAGAAATGATAATATGGTGGGGTAAAATCAGATATTTTATAATCATCACTAAGGGTAATAACCTTAGGATATTTGCTTCGCAATCTATCTATGATATTTCTAACCTGCACTGGACTATTCCTTGATATATTGAGAAGATAATTTACATCCTCAGGCTCTACTACCCCTTTATCACCACTTGAGGTGGTAAACTCAGTCTTTTCCCCTCTTGCTCCGTTATCAATAACTATCGCTAAGGCATAATCAACGATTTCTTTCTTCGGAACAGGAAGCTCCTTAGCTAGAAGCAGGGATATGATAAAGGACTGAAATCTGAACTTGGCTTCGTAGTCTTCTGCCTTGATACGCTGTTCATCAGCCTCATTAGAGAGCTTAACATTCTCTTCTTTAATCTCATATGCCTGAATAAAAAGTCTGTTATATTCTTCAATACTCAAATTTACAAAACTATCCATAAAAGCTATCCTCCATAATGTAATAAAAAATATAGGAGAATATCTTAGGAATAGAAAATATCTGCAAATTGTCCTTCAGGCAACTCAAATAACTACCCCAAATTAAACTTGCAAATTTTCCTTTTCTATCTTCATGAAAGTGCCAAAATCCATTACAGGATAGTCTGTATTAAACTGTTCAGAATAGAAATCTCTAACCTTGTAATTAGTGATATATATTTCTGTCCCTTCATTATCCCTGACAGAATCGGCAAATCTTTGAATCAATTCTTCCTTCTTGTATGTATTGTTTTTATCTTTTTTCAATCTAGCCAGAGCCGCCGTAACATATAAACTATTGGATGTCTTCTCAGCAAATACTTTAAATACCTCAAAAACATTTTTCATGATTTCTTTATTGCTTTTTTTCGTACCTTTTTGCGATACAGATGCTCTACAAGAAAAAATAAACTTCTGCTTACTATACATAAGAGCTTGAATTAATGAAACCATCTTATCCTTTGTAAAGGATTTTACACCATTGGCTTCGTTTTTATAATCAGATGTTCCCTCATACGGACTATCTGAGTAGAAAACAATATCATCAATACGCTTAGGATTATCCTTATAGCGCAAGCATAATAAATCTTGATAATTCCTTACTAAATCAATAGCATCATATCCTGACACACTAACATCCTTGACCGCTTTATGAAATTTTTTGATAGTAGATTCTAGCTCCTTAAAATATTTCTGAAAATCTTCTTCATATCCTATATATTTCAAAAATGTATTAGTATTTAGTTTACCTTCTGTTTTATACTTCCAGATATACTTAATGTTAGAATTACTCGTCTCATCTGTTCCAAAAACCATTGCCCAGTAGCAATATGTAGATGCAATTGCATATTTTATTTTATCTTCTTTCTCGTAAATCTCCTTGGGAGAATTTATAAGGACTTGAAAATAACACCAATACCCTAATACTTTATAAACATAATCCGTTCCACCTGCATATTTATATGTTTTGACTGCCTTCATCGTACAATCTATCGGCTTGTCTTTCAGTTTTTCATACTTATCAAAGCCATCAGTATCAAGGTTAATATCTTTGAATACGCTCTTTCTCTGTTGATTATTCAAATCTAAAAGAAAATCCCTCATTGCACGAATGTATTCTTTACAAAGGGCGTCATCTGCTAATACCTCAAATAGGTTTCGCACATGATGATTCAATTCATTATAAAAATATTTTGTTCCCTGCGTATGAATCACCGATGCTGAAGCAAAGCCAGAGCCTCCAAAAATATCTATGAAATCAGCAAATGCCCCAGCCTGAAAAGCCAAATAACGGACTCCCAGCCCAATAGCATCTGTCTTGCCACCTTTATATGGATATATACGCTTTGGCTGTTCCTCAAACAATACTCTATAGAGTTTCTTGGGATACATCTCCCATTTATTCCAGACATTTTGAGAAATGGGAATCTTCTTGCCCTTATTTTTCCCTTTTTTCGGTTTTGTATACCACACCTTCCCAATCTTATTTATTAGTTCTGTCTGCTGATATTCTTTAACTCCATCTGTATATGCGTTTTCGCAAAAATAATATAAAACCTGCCTAAGCAAATAAGGACTGGATTGGTTTTGGGACATACTTTTCCTCCAATTTTTAATGACGGGCTCTATATTATTCTTATAAGCTTTGTCAAAAGCAGATTTACCATTATGCTCATCATATTTCACGATTTTACAAACATCCAACAATAAGCCTTTATCTTTAGCTGGAAGTTTATCATCTTTTCCATAAGCCTCATCCTTAAGCGATACAAAAACTATATTCAAATACGATTGAAATTCTTCTCTGGTCATAAACAGCACCTCCAAGGGAAAGTCTTATGTTTTAATACTATCATGCTAACTACCCTAAATCAATCCTCACTCACGCTATACAAATATCTATGTTGAACAAAACAGCCGTGAAATAGGCTGGTTGCTCGAACGCTGCCAAAATATATCATAAAACGTGCCAGAACGAACTTTATGTATCAGTTCCAGAACTAGCACGTGCTATTGCTCTTGAAAGCAAATTAGGGCAAATAAGAGTGCAACACGCATATCAGGGCATATAGGGCTGTAAGTACCTCTATAATTCAAAAAAGGGGGTGACAGTACATCCAAATACTATGAAAAAAGAAAAAGACGGTCGGCAAAGCTGTCAAAACCGTCTTTTGGCTCATTTTTATGGTTTATTATTCAGTAGCAGAATCGCACGAAACCCAGTGTTTTCAAGGCTTTCACTCCATTTCGTTCATGCGGCTTAACTTCATTGCCTGGTCGGCAGTCGTACATGCATCCAGGATCTCCTGCAGATCACCGTTCATCACGTTATCGATCTTATACAGGGTCAGCCCGATGCGGTGATCCGTCACACGCCCCTGCGGGAAATTGTAGGTACGGATCTTTTCGGAACGGTCCCCCGTGCCGATCTGGCTGCGGCGCATATCCGCCTCGGCATCATGTGCCTTCTGCAGCTCCAGGTCATAGAGCTTGGCACGAAGCAGTGCAAATGCTTTTTCCCGGTTCTGGATCTGCGATTTCTCCGTCTGGGAATAGATCACGATCCCCGTCGGATAATGTGTCAGACGCACGGCCGAGTCGGTGGTATTGACACATTGACCGCCGTTTCCGGAGGCACGCATCACGTCGATACGGATGTCTTTGTCATCGATCACGACATCCACATCCTCTGCCTCCGGCATCACGGCTACCGTTACCGTCGAGGTATGGATACGCCCGCCGGTCTCGGTCTTCGGCACACGCTGCACGCGGTGCACACCGCTTTCGTATTTCAATACGGAATAGGCCCCGGCGCCGCTCACCATAAACTCCACTTCCTTCATACCGCCGATGCCGGTCTCGTCTGCATTCACCAGCTCCAGCTTCCAGCGTCGGCTCTCGATATAATGCGCATACATACGGTACAGTTCCGCTGCAAACAATGCAGCCTCGTCTCCGCCGGCCCCCGCACGGATCTCCACGATCACGTTCTTGTCATCGTTCGGATCCTTGGGGAGCAGCAGGATCTTGAGCTTCTGCTCCAGTTCCGCGATCTGCTTCTTCGCTTCGTTATGCTCTTCTTTGAGCATCTCGCGCATCTCCGGATCCTTTTCCTCTTCCAGGAGTGCCACCGCGTCTTCCGCATCCTGCGTCGCTTTCTTGTACGCCTTATAAGCTTCCACGATCGGTGTCAGATCGCTCTGCTCCTTCATCAGGCGCTGAAACCGTTTGGCATCGTTCGCCACGCCCGGCTCCGAGAGCTCATTCAATATTTCCTCAAAACGTCTTAATAAATCCTCTAATTTGTCAAACATATTATTTACCTCACTTACTGCTTCCCTGTCTATATTCTCCGACAACCACCCGGTCGAGCCCCGCATAATCCTTCACTGTGCGGATCTGCGTATAGCCGTGCTCTTTCATCAGTGCTTCCACCGCCCGGGCCTGCGTGCATCCGATCTCCAGATACAGATGCCCCTGCGCCGCAAAATACGCCGGCGCCTCCGCGATGATCCTGCGGTAAAAGTCCAGACCGTCTGCGCCTCCATCCAGCGCCATATACGGATCGTGCTCCCGCACCTCCGGCATCAGCGCAGCGATCTCCGCCGTCTCGATATAGGGCGGATTGGATACGATAATATCAAAGCCTTTTTCCGCCTCCGGCAATGCCGCAAACAGATCTCCCCGGTAAAAAGCTGCCGGGATCTGAAGCCGCCCTGCATTCGCCTGTGCCACTGCCAGCGCCTCCTCCGACAGATCCGTTCCGGTTCCGCCTGCGGAATTGGCATACTTTAGGATGCTCAGCAATATGCATCCGCTGCCCGTACACAGATCCAGGATCTTTGCGCCGACAGCGTTGTCCTTCAGCACCTCTTCCACTAGGATCTCCGTATCCGGCCGTGGCACCAGCACACGCCCGTCCACGGCAAATTCCAGTCCCATAAAGTACTGTGAGCCTGTGATATGCTGCAGTGGGATCCTCCGGGCACGCTTTGCGGTCACTTCGCGGTACCGCTGCTCTTCCTCTGCACTCAGAACACGTTCCGGCGCCAGCAGCATTGCCTGTCGGTCGGTTTTACAGACATATTCCAGCAGGAGCCTTGCATTCTGCTCCGCCTCCGGCACTTCTGCCGCAAGCAGCTGTTCTCTGCCCTGCAGGTATGCCTCACGATAGGTGATTCCGCTCATTCGTCCGCATCCCCGTCGTTTTCCTTTTTCATCCTTGCCAGCATCTCTTCCACCTCGAGCACGCTGATCTCCAGCGTCTCCTCTCCGGTCTCCACCTCGCGCCCGTCGGGCTCGATGCGTTTCTTCTTTACGGTTTTGGTCTTGAAATGCTTCTTCTGGAAGCTTTTCCAGTCAAATACCGCCTCTACGGAAGCGATCGCCACCTCGATCATCTCATCGTCCGGCTCCTTGGTGGTCACACGCTGCAGCCACAGCCCGGGGGCCGAGACGATATCCAGCAGGATGCTTTCCTTTGTGCCGGCCAGTTTTAAGAGTTCGTAAGATATGCCTGCGATCACCGGCACCAGCGCCACACGCAGTGCCATACGTTTCCATACAACATCCGTCTGTATAAAGAAGCAGAGCACGATACCGATCAACACCACCAGGATCAGGAAACTCGTGCCGCAGCGCTTGTGAAATCTTGAGGAACGCTTCACGTTCTTCACCGTCAGCGGCCGTCCGGATTCGATACAGTTGATGCATTTATGTTCCGCACCATGATACTGGTACAGTCTGCGGATGTCTTTCATCAGCGCGATGCTCGCCACATATACCAGAAAGACCAGGATGCGCAGCACACCTTCGATCAGCAGTACCAGCGAATGATTGCGTATGTATTTTCCGAGGAGCTCGGATACCGCATAGGGCAGCACCATAAACAGAAGGATCGCAAAGACGATGGAGAACAGCACCGTGATCCCCATTGCCACATCATCCGCTTTCTCGTGGAAAAGCTTCTCCAGAATGCCGTTTTCCTCTTCGCCGTCCTCCCCGCCTGCATCCGCAGAATAGGATAGGATGTCCATTCCCAGTACCAGGGAATCCACAAAATTGAAGATACCCCGGATAAAAGGGATCCTGCGCAGGAGACTGTCCGGGTTTCCTTTCGCCTGTTTCAGCGTCACATCGATGGTCCCGTCCGGTTTGCGTACCGCCACCGCATACTCCTGCCTGTTACGCATCATCACGCCTTCCAGCACGGCCTGGCCGCCGATCCCGGAATAGACTGTTTTTTTCTTTTTGGCCATGTATTCTCCCTCAATACGAAAAAAGTTGGAATAGACAAAGGCCTATCCCAACTTCTCAGTTCATAAATGCAAAATCTACTTGTTTGCAGCTACACCGTACTTCTTGTTGAACTTATCTACACGACCACGAGCCTGGGTAGCTTTCTGCTGGCCGGTGTAGAACGGATGGCACTTGGAGCAGATTTCTACGTGGATCTCAGACTTGGTAGAACCGGTCACAAAAGTGTTTCCGCAGTTGCAGGTTACGGTTGCCTGATAATACTCAGGATGGATTCCTTCTCTCATTTTACACTCCTTCTTTCCACCTCACGGATAAATACGGTTTCCTGACGGAAAACTTCCAGGGGGATGCACACTCGCGCGTATGGAAAGTGTTGCCTTCGGCAACCGCGCTCGGCGCAAACGTTCTGCAGGCAGAACGTCATTTTATACGTGTGTGGAACACTCCATGTTTACAACAACTACTATAATCTAACACAGATCATTTCCGAATGCAAGCACATTTTTAATAAAAGCGCGTTTTCTGGATCATCTGCACAAACTCTTTGTTGCTGTGCGTCTTCGCAAACATATCGATGATCTTGTCCACGGAATCGTCCGGACGCACACCGTTGATCGCCTTACGGATGGTGCTGATCGCCTCCATCTCTTCCGGTGTCAGCAGCAGGTCTTCACGACGCGTACTGGACTTCGGGATATCGATCGCCGGGAAGATCCTTCGCTCGGAAAGCTTGCGGTCCAGTACCAGTTCCATATTACCGGTACCCTTGAATTCCTCGTATACCACGTCGTCCATCTTACTGCCGGTATCTACCAGTGCGGTGGCCAGGATCGTCAGGCTGCCGCCTTCCCGCATATTACGTGCCGCACCGAAAAATCTCTTGGGCGGATGCATCGCCGCGGGATCCAGACCGCCGGAAAGCGTACGTCCGCTGGGCGGAACCACCTGGTTGTAGGCTCTGGTCAGACGGGTGATGGAATCCAGCAGGATGATGACATCTTTCTTGTATTCCACAAGGCGTCTTGCACGTTCTACCACCATCTCAGCCACCCGTTTGTGATGCTCCGGTGTCTCATCAAAGGTCGAGTAGATGACTTCCACGCCGTCTCCGCCGACCTCTTCCTTCATATCCGTTACTTCCTCCGGCCGCTCGTCGATCAGCAGGATGATCATATGCATATCCGGATTTGCATACTTGATGGACTTTGCCACATCCTTCAGCAGTGTCGTCTTACCTGCCTTCGGCTGCGCCACGATCATACCGCGCTGTCCCTTGCCGATCGGGCTGATCAGATCCATGATGCGCATGGATACCGGTGCCCCCGGACGCTCCAGCTTGATCTTCTTATTCGGGAAGACCGGCGTCATTTCTTCAAAATTCAGACGGCTCGGTGTGGTCTCCGGCGCATATCCGTTCACACTGGTCAGATACAGCAGCGCACGGAATTTTTCCTTCTCGGTCTTGATCTTGGTATTACCGGTCAGGATATCCCCGGTCTTCAATGCGAACCGGCGGATCTGGCTGGGTGCCACATACACATCGTTCACGCCCGGCAGGAAGTTTTCGCAGCGGATAAAGCCGAACCCGTCCTGCATCACTTCCAGGATACCGCTTACGGTCTGCCCGCTGTCCAGTTCCTTGATCTGCTGCTCATCCAGAGCATCCACGTCAAAGGCTTTCTTGCGATCACCCTTATCGCCCTTGTCGTCCTCCGCAGCCTTCGGTGCCGCTTTGGCTTCCTCTTTGGCCGGAGCCGCCTTCACCTCTTCCTTTGCCGGAGCAGGTGCTGCCTTTTCCGTCGCTTTGTTTTCTTCTTCATCTTTTGCCAGCATCGCTTCCACGTAATCCGCTTTCTTCATAGTAGAAGTGCATTTGATGCCGCGAAACTTTGCCATGCCCTTGAGATCCGCCAGAGAAATCCCCTCATAACGTTTTCTCATGTCTTCTGCATTTGCCATAAATCAACCTCCCAAAAAAATATAAGTAAATACACGCTTATTAATCTTTTTGTAACACTATAAACCTGTGCAAAATCTGTAAATGGGATTCCTTAACGAAATGTCCACGATCGCTTTTTATGATTGCTACGGGAACGATTATACACTATTTTTCAGAAAATGCAAATAGTTTTCTTGTGCTTTTCAACACAAGATGATAAACTACGAATTAATTGATTATATAAAAGGAGAGTACCATCATGACAAACGCTGAAAAAGCATTACAGTTGCACGAAGAATGGAAGGGCAAGCTGAGCACCACCGCCAAGGCTTCCGTAAAGACCGCGGAAGATCTGGCTCTGGCTTATACCCCGGGTGTAGCCGAGCCCTGCAAGGTGATCGCGGAAGATCCCGAAGCGGCTTACAAATACACGATCAAATCCAATACGATCCTGGTAGTTTCCGACGGCAGCGCCGTGCTGGGTCTTGGCAACATCGGTCCGAAGGCTGCTATGCCGGTTATGGAAGGCAAGGCCGTATTATTCAAGGAATTCGGCGGTGTTAACGCCGTTCCCATCTGTCTGGATACCCAGGATACCGAGGAGATCATCAAAGCAGTTACCTGGCTGGCTCCGGGCTACGGCGGCATCAACCTGGAAGATATCAGTGCACCGCGCTGCTTCGAGATCGAAGAACGCCTGAAAGAGACACTGGACATCCCGGTATTTCACGATGACCAGCACGGAACCGCGATCGTCGTTCTGGCTGCACTCATCAATGCGCTGAAGGTCGTTAAGAAGGAAGCAGCAGCCTGCAAGGTCGTGGTCAGCGGTGCCGGTGCTGCCGGTGTAGCGATCACCAAACTGCTCCTCAGCTACGGTTTCAAAAACATCATACTCTGCAACAGCAAGGGTGTGATCTCCAAAGATGCAAAGAACTTAAACTGGATGCAGGAAAAGATGGTCGCTCTGACCAATCCGGAAAACATCAGCGGTACCATGGGCGACGCTCTGGTGGGTGCCGACATCTTCATCGGTGTATCCGCACCGGGCATCGTGACAGCCGATATGGTACGCAGCATGAACAAGGATGCCATTATCTTCGCCATGGCCAATCCGGTACCTGAGATCATGCCGGACATCGCAAAAGAAGCGGGCGCACGTATCATCGGTACCGGGCGCAGCGATTTCCCGAACCAGGTGAATAACGTAGTCGCATTCCCGGGTATCTTCCGCGGTGCTCTGGAAGGCCGTGCAAAACAGATCACCGAAGAGATGAAGATGGCTGCCGCTTATGCGATCGCAGGTCTCATCTCCGAAGACGAACTGGATGAAGAACACATTCTGCCGGAAGCTTTCCACCCGCAGGTAGCCGATGTGGTGGCAAAGGCAGTTATGGCACAGATCAAATAAATGGAAGTTGTGAAATGGGGAAGCAAGCCCTATTATGCATTTGATGAATACTGCAAGCGCGTTTACGGGGAGAAGGTGTACAAGATAGCCGTGAATATCGGCTGTACCTGCCCCGTGCGCGACGGCACGATCCATTCGGACGGTTGTATCTTCTGTTCCGCCGGCGGCAGCGGCGAATTTGCTGCGGCCGGTTCGGGCAGTACCGATCTGACAGCCCAGCTCGAAGAGGGCAAAGAACGAATCCACGAAAAATATAACGGGCATAAGTTTATCGCTTATTTCCAGCCCTATACCAATACTTACGGTGACCCGGACTACTTACGGGCCTGCTATCTTTCTGCCTTGTCCGACGAGGAAGTGGTGGGGATCTCCATCGCCACACGCCCGGACTGTCTCGATCCCGAGATCTGCGAGGTACTGAGCGAAGTGCATGCCGCATTTCCCGAGAAATCCCTCTGGATCGAACTGGGACTGCAGACCATTCACCCCGAGACCATACAGTATATCCGCCGCGGCTACGACAATTCGGTTTTTGAAGATGCCCTGCACAAGCTGCACCGGATGCAGATCCCTGTGATCGTACATGTGATTCTGGGCCTGCCCGGCGAAGACCGCAGCCATATACTTTCAACCATAGAATATCTGAACACCTTCCCGATCTTCGGGATCAAGCTGCAGCTGCTCCATGTCCTGGTCGACACCGACCTGGCAAAAGACTACAGCGAACGGAAATTTGAAACCCTGACGCGCGCGGAATATATCAGCCTGCTCATCGACTGTCTGGAGCACCTCTCGCCCGAGATCGTGATCCACCGTCTCACCGGCGACGGTCCGCGCAATCTGCTGATCGCCCCGACCTGGAGCACCGACAAAAAAAATCTCCTGAATCAGCTGCTTCAGGAGATGAAACGTCTGGAAAGCTACCAGGGAAAACTGTATACGGGAGCGAAAACTTTTACCACCGTGTGAGCCACGGGGACGGTTCTCCGGCTCACTCTTCTTTTGTTATCTTTTTAAAGTATTTCCGGACTTCCTTCTCGTAGCCATTATCGGTAGGTTCATAGAGTTTCGTTCCCACCAGTGCATCCGGCAGATACTGCTGCTTCACGTAGTGGTTGGGGTAGTCGTGAGCGTACAGATAGCCCTGCTCGCGCTCTTCCCCGGCCGAGTCGGCATGCACGTTCTGCAGATGTCTGGGTACCGGATAGACCTTTCCGTTCTCGACCATGTGCAGCGCCTCGTTGATCGCCAGATACGATGCATTGCTCTTCGGCGCAGTCGCCACGTACACGGCCGCCTGGGATAAGAGGATCCTGGCTTCCGGCATACCGACACGCTCTACCGCAAGGGAGGCTGCCACTGCCACCTGCAGTGCCTGCGGATCCGCCATCCCCACATCCTCGGATGCACAGATCATGATCCGTCTGGCAATAAACTTGATATCTTCTCCGGCTGCCAGCATGCGTGCCAGATAATAGACCGCCGCATCCGGATCCGATCCCCGCATGCTCTTGATAAACGCCGAGATCGTATCGTAATGGGTATCTCCGTCCTTGTCATAGCGGATCGGTTTTTTCTGGATGCAGTCCGCGATGATCTCCAGAGTCAGATGGATCTTGCCGTCGGCACTGCGCTCCGTCGTCATCGCACCAAGTTCCACTGCACCGAGCGCGCTTCTCGCATCTCCGCAGGCTGCCTTTGCCAGAAAATCCACAGCGTCCTCGTCCATCACCACATCCATATCGGCCAGGCCTTTTTGTTTGTCCTTCACAGCCCGCAGGATCAGTGTACGGATGTCCTCCTCCGAGAGCATCTTGAGCTCAAAGATATTGGATCTCGAAAGCAGCGCGGTATTTACCTCAAAATAGGGATTCTCCGTCGTGGCACCGATCAGTACCACCGTACCGTCTTCCACATAGGGTAATAAGAAATCCTGCTGTGCCTTGTTGAAACGATGGATCTCGTCAATGAACAGGATCGTGCGCTTGTCGTAGAGCGCTTTATCATTCTTTGCCTGCTCGACCACCGTTTCCATGTCCTTTTTGCCGGCGATCGTCGCATTGATCTGTTTGAAATTGGCACTGGTCGTCGCTGCGATCACTTTTGCCAGCGTCGTCTTGCCCGTTCCGGGCGGTCCGTAAAAGATCACGGAACTCAGACGATCCGCCTTGATCGCGCGGTACAGCAGCTTGTCCTTTCCGATGATATGCTGCTGCCCCACCACCTCGTCGATCGAGGTCGGGCGCATACGCATCGCCAGCGGAGACTCCTTCTCCGACTGCTGCTCCGCCATATAGGAAAATATGTCCATATTGTCCATAAGAAAAACCCGTCCTCTACTGCAGGTAGATCCGCCAGCCATCGTCGGAGGAGGTCAGTACCACATCCGTATGCGCCGGCTCCAGTATATCGATCTCCGGAAAAAGCATGACCGTCGCATCCTTTGCCGTGGCCGTCACCGTCATTTTCAGACGATTCGTCCCCCGGAAACTCTCCGGCATGCTGTTTTTGTAGCTGAACTGCTCACCGTCATACAGGCGCTTTTCGCCCAGGACTTCCAGGTTCTGGATATCCCCGGTATTAAAGGAGATCTGCAGTTTCACGATATCCTGCCCGGTCAGATTGGCAAAGCTTACCATATAGTCCTGTGCCAGAAGGTCTTCCACCGGCACTTCCGCAGAAGCCGCTTCCGTCACAGTATCTTCCGCTGTGCCTTCGGTCCGCACCTCCGCACTGCTTTCTTGCGATGCGCTTTCCGTCGTTGTCTCCGCACTGCCTTCTTCCGATGCGCCCGGTGTGGGCGTACTCACCACCACCGGATCCACCGCCGGTGTCAGCGTCACTACCGTTTCTTCTTTTTTTCCACATCCTGCCAGCAGTGCAAGCAATGCACACCCCGGCAGAAGGTATCTGCCTGCTTTTCTCATAGTAATCCCCGATAATATTTATCTCTGCCCCGGTGTCCGGTCAGGCCGGATCCGGCGCCTTTGCGTATAACAGTTTCAGCAGGATCGGCACCGAAATGCTCGATACAATGATCAGCAGGATGACCGCCGTAAAATACGAAGAATCGATGATCCCCATATTCAGACCCTTGTTGGTGATGATCAGCGCCACCTCACCACGCGTCATCATACCCACACCGATCTTTAAGCAGTCCATCCATTTGAATTTGCAGGCCTTCGCCACCAGACCGCAGCCGATCACCTTGCTGATCATAGCAACGATCACAAACCCGATGGCAAAGACGATCTTGCTGGTATCGATCGCAGAAAAGTCCGTTTTCAAACCGATTGCGACGAAAAATACCGGCGCAAACATCATATAACTGTTCACGGTCACCTTACGATCGATGTATTCCGCATCGCGGATATTGCAGAGGACGATGCCCGCCACATACGCACCGGTGATATCGGCAATCCCGAAGTACTTCTCTGCGATGTATGCCATGATGAAGCACAGACCGAAGCCGATGATCGGAATACGTCTGGTGTGCGGATATCTGGCATCCACCACCTTCATGATACGGTAGATGATATAGCCGCCGACGAGGGATACCACCAGAAACAGCAGTGTTTTGCCGATGGTCAGCATCGGATCGCTCTCCGGATCCTTCATCCCCAACACAAAAGTCAGTACGATAATACCGATCACATCATCGATGATCGCCGCACTCAGGATCGTCTGGCCCACACGGCCTTTCAAAAAGCCCAGCTCCCGCAGCGCCTCTACCGTGATCCCTACGGAGGTGGCGGTCATGATGCTTCCGATGAAAAGCCCTTCAAAAAATTCATCGGTACCCGGTGCCGCAAATCCGTAGATGCTCATATACAGTACCGCCCCGCCGATCAGCGGTACCAATACGCCGGCGCATGCGATCACCAGCGCGATCAAACCGGATTTTTTCAATTCCTTCAGGTTCGTTTCCAGCCCGGCCGAGAACATGATCAGAATGACGCCGATCTCCGCCATCTGGTTGATAAAATCCGAAGGTGCTACCAGATTTAACAGACACGGTCCGACGATCAGCCCGGCCAGGATCTCTCCCACTACCCCCGGCGCCTTACATTTCTTTGCAAGGATGGCCATAAACTTGGCTGACAGAATGATGATCGCGAGATCCCGCAGGATCATATAGGTTTCCATGACATTACGCCTCCATTCGATAATACCACATTTTAAGCGATTAAAACAGCCCAAAGCTTCGCTCCGGGCTGTTTATGGTTCAATGTTTCATTCGATATCCGATTATTTCAGTACCAGCTTGCTCCAAGAATCATCCGGTACCAGTGCGATATAGGTCTTGCCGGTATTCAGCACGATCTCGGTGCCGTCTTTGTACCAGTATACGGTTCTTTCCGACTCGCCGTATTTTGCCCAGGTAATCGGCACGGCTTCACCGTTCTGCAGGAGATATGCATCCCACGGATTTGCGATCACACAGTTGTAGATCAGGTAACCGTTCTCGTCAAGTCTGGTGAAGTTTGTCTTCTGCAGGATGACATTCTCAAATGCCAGCGGAGCGCCGCCGTTTCCGGCATCCTCATACTTCTTGCCGTACTCATAGTACTCGTACTTACCGGTACTCTCATTATACACCAGTCGGGAAGAGTTGTGCGGGAAGCACTGGCTCAGATCCGCTTCCTTTGCCTCAAATGCATCCGAATGGAACTCGGAAAGGTTCATCTCGGTATCCGAGAAGAAGAAATGCGGTGTCATCCCCTCTTTGTATTCGGTATTGTAACGGGCAGACTCGATCCGCTTGCCCAAGCCGTCATAGCTCTTGCCGGTCTGCGGATTGGTATACTTATCAAAAGTGATGTACTCGGTATACTCCATGCTCTTGTTGTTCGGGAAACGCGCAAAACCGCCGCTTAAGTTGTTGGTGTAGGATCTCTTCACATACTCATCGATGTAGAACGGACCGCCATCGTGGCAAAGCATCGCATTCCACTCTGCCGCCAGCATAAAGTTGGTCGGACGTGCACTACGGATACTGCCGAACTGCTCGATCTTTGCCCAGTCCTTTACGATCGGCATCAGCCGGGTGATGCGGTTGTTTGCGGTACTGTTCATCAGCTCGTATACGATGTCTGCCTGGGAGGTACCGAAATGCGGCAACGCGGTAGACTCGTTATCCACCATTACTGCAATCGGTCTCTGGTTCTTGATATCCTCGCTGATGATCTCATTGGTCAGCTCGCTGCGGTACATACCTGCCGGTACTTCCTCCGGCTTATCGGTATCTCCTGCCTCGGTGGGTTCTGCGGTTTCGGTCGGATCTGCCTGCTGGTCCTGCCCAAGCTGCAGACCGCCTCCCTCTGCCGGGTTCAGTTCTACTACTTCCGTCGGGTTCGCTTCTCCCCCGGTACCTGCCGGATCTTTGCCGCAGGCACTCAGCATCAGCGCAGCTGCCGCAACGCCAAATATTGCTTTCAGCTGATTTCTTTTCATAATTTTCTCCTCCTGTTTTTCATAGTTTTCACGTGACCTTCCGCTCTCTCCGTCTCCGGTCACCTCTCCCCTGGTTACTATCCTGTGATAGCAGCCTCCCTTATACTATGAACTGTCTTATGCCTGTATCCAAATATATTTATGTCAACTGACATAATTCAAATCACATTATACCATATCCTGCCTATAATGCAAGTCCGGAATAATCGTCCCCGTGCTTCTCAAAAAAGGGAACTGCATAAGCAATTCCCCGATCTTCGCGTCCACGAGAGGATTCGAACCTCCGACCTACCGCTTAGGAGGCGGTCGCTCTATCCTGCTGAGCTACGCAGACGTGTTACAAACATAAATATCCTAACAGATTTCGCCCTGCTTGGCAAGTGTTACTGTTCACTGCCCGGCAGATAAGACACCTCACCTGCCCTTCGGGCCCCCTCCCCTCAAGGGGGAGGGCAGGAATCCTATTATTGCGGTACGATCACGATGCCGTCCGGTCCGACCTGGAACGGCACACCATCAAAGTAGGCTACCGTATTGGTCTGCATCTTGCCGGTCGCCGGATCAAAGTAGTAGAACACCGGTCCCAGCGGAACAAAGCCCGTCATCAGCGTATGGGTAGCCGGATCGATGCAGTAGCTGTCCTTTCCGTCCGATACCAGACCTACGGCTTCTTTGCCATCCGGTCCAAAGAAGAAGACCAGTCCGCCGGCATTTACCAGCCCCGTGACCATAGCGCCGGTCGCCGGATCGAAGTAGTAGTTATCCGCACCGATCGTTACCAATCCGGTCATCATCACGCCATCCGGGCTGAAGTAATACGTCTTGCCGTCGATCACCTGTACACCGTTCACCATCTGTCCGGTCTTCGGATCAAAGTAGCATCTTGCACCGGCGATCTCCTGCCAGCCGAAGCATTCACGGCCGTCCGCACCCAGATAATACTTCGCGCCATCGATCAGCTGCAGGCCGTTCAGTACCACGCCTTCCGCATTTGCATAGTAGTTTCCGGTACCATCGCTGAACCAGCCGCGTTGTAATGCACCGGTATCCGGGCGGAAGTAGAACACGGTTTCTCCTGCCGTGATCCAGCCGGTCTGCTGCCAGCCATGTTCGTCAAAATAGAAGACATCTGCACCCACCGGAGAGATACCGACCGCCATATGTCCGTCTTCCGGATAGAAGAGGGATCTGTGCAGTCCGTCATCAAACCAGCCGGTATAGAGCGTACCGTCTTCCGCAAACAGGAAGATCTGATCCCCGATCCGGGTAAGGCCGGTCGCCATCTTGCCGTCCGTACCGAAGTAATAACGCTTCCCTGCCAGCTCCTGCCATCCGGTCAGCATACGGCCTTCTGCATCAAAGCAGAATCTGCCGTCCCCCAGATTGGCAAAGCAGTTGCTCAGACGCTTTCCGCTCTGGTCCACATAGTAACGCGCTCCGTTGTAGTCTACGAAACGGTTGACCTGCATCTTGTAGTTCTGGTAAAAATAAACCGCTCCTTTTCGCTCCAGGAAGCCATTTGCGATGATCAGTTTGGAAAAATCCTTGTACATCAGGTCGATATCCACATCGCCCTTGATACCCTTGACACGGCCGGTACAGCTGGCCTGCCAGATCGCCGCATCGTCACGGCCGCAGGCAGACGAATAATGCGCCACCCACTTGTCGTAGCCCAGCGGACCGAATCTCCGGTCATACCAGCTGGTACTGCTGTAGACCATCGGATAGTAGCCTGCCGTTTCGATCACGGAACAGAAGGTATTGGCAACCGCCGAAAGCTGCTCCGGTGTGAGCTGCTTCTGCTTCTCGGTCTCAAGGTCGATGACCACCGGCATGCTCACGATGTGCGGTGCGATCATCGACAGCACATTGCGTGCATCTGCTGCCGCCTCTTCCGGCGTCAGTGCATACGAATACAGATAGACACCGGCCTTCACACCGGCCTGGGCAGCGCCCATCATATTGATGTCAAAATACGGATCCGGAGTCGTACTGGTACCGCAGCGGATAAAGGCAAAACTGTAGCCGTCCGCTTTTACCGCTTTCCAGTCGATCAGCTCCTGATATTTGGAAACATCGATCCCCTTGGCGATCGCACGATCTGCCGTCAATGCCGCCTGCGTATGAAAAACCGGCTGAAGCAGGATCATGACCGCCAACAGCATAGTCAGGATGCGCGTAGTGATCTTGCGCTTGCGCGTATTCTGCATGTGTAAATCCCCCTTGGATGTAATTTTTTGTGTAGAATGACGTATTATCTTATTTCCGTCTTTCCGCCCATATACGGCTGCAATGCCTTCGGGATGCGTACCGAACCGTCTGCCTGCAGGTTGTTCTCCAGGAATGCGATCAGCATACGCGGCGGAGCCACACAGGTATTGTTGAGCGTATGTGCCAGATAATTGCCTTTTTCGCCCTTGATCCTGATGTTCAGTCTTCTGGCCTGTGCATCCCCTAAGTTCGAGCAGGAACCCACCTCAAAATACTTCTTCTGTCTGGGGCTCCATGCCTCCACGTCACAGCTCTTTACCTTCAGATCTGCCAGATCACCCGAACAGCACTCGAGGGTACGTACCGGGATGTCCAGGGAGCGGAAGAAATCTACGGTGTTCTGCCAGAGCACATCATACCATTTCATGCTGTCTTCCGGCTTGCAGACAACGATCATCTCCTGCTTCTCAAACTGATGGATACGGTATACGCCTCGCTCTTCGATGCCGTGTGCGCCGACTTCCTTGCGGAAGCACGGGCTGTAGCTGGTGAGCGTCTTGGGCAGCTCGCTCTCCGGCGTGATCGTATCGATAAACTTACCGATCATGGAGTGCTCGGAAGTACCGATCAGGTAGAGATCCTCGCCCTCGATCTTGTACATCATATTCTCCATCTCCGCAAAGCTCATAACGCCTGTTACCACATTGGAACGGATCATAAAAGGCGGTACACAGTAGGTGAAACCGCGGTCGATCATAAAGTCTCTCGCATAGGAGAGCACTGCCGAATGAAGTCTTGCGATATCGCCCATCAGATAGTAGAAACCGTTGCCGCTGGTCTTGTCTCTGGCGGTATCCAGATCGATGCCGTTTAACTTCTCCATGATCTCGGTATGGTACGGTACTTCAAAATCCGGTACCACCGGCTCGCCGAAGCGCTCGATCTCTACATTCTCACTGTCATCCTTACCGATGGGAACGGACGGATCGATCATCTGCGGGATCACCATCATGATCTTCTTCATCTTCTCTTCGGCTTCCGCCTGCTGTACTTCCAATGCTGCCAGCTTTTCGGCATTTTCGGTCACCTGCTTCTTTACGGCTTCCGCTTCTTCCTTCCTGCCTTCCTTCATCAGGGCGCCGATCTGCTTGGACAGTGTGTTACGGCTGGCTTTCAGATCATCCGCTTCCTTCTGTGCATCGCGGCGCTTCCGGTCCAGCTCGATCACTTCATCTACCATAGGAAGCTTCTCATCCTGAAACTTCTTCTTAATGTTTTCCTTTACCGCATCCGGGTTTTCTCTCAGAAATTTGATGTCTAACATGTCCGTCTCCTTCTATTTACTATATAAATATTTTAGTATCTATTCATTTCCGGTCGCCCGCCGCAGGGCTTCCTGCTCCTCGGGGCTCAGCTCGATATCGCACGTTCCGTTCTTGATCCGCTTGGTATAGGAGTAGCTGCCGGTATTGGAATGCATGGTGTTGATCATCACGCCGTTGTCTTTTTCATCCAACAGGGCCAGGCAGTAGCTTAAGTTTCCGCCCATCTCCCGGAACGCATCGTATTTCAGCAGGCCGATCTTCTGGATCGCGCCTTCGTGCTTCGTAAAGAGCAGGTCGATGTCATTCGCATAGGCTTTGGAATCCTTCTTCAGGCGTTCCACATCCCTGACCATATCCTGCATCCGTTCTTCCAGGCTTGTCGCCCGCTTGCCGCCCATAAACTTGTCATAACGGCTTTTCATCGCTTCGTAGCGCTTCATCGTGATCACCAGCAGCACCACCACCACGATGAGAAGGATAAATATAACAATAAAGAGCCAGCCGATATCCAGTCCGCCCAGCCCCATCATCTGAAACAATCTGCTTGCCCCCGTGGGCGTTACTTCCGATCTTAATAAGCTCATGCTTTTTACTTCAATCTGTCGTACAGCCGCTCGAAATCATCCGTATTGTAAAAGTCGATCTCCAGCCGGCCGGTATTTTTATCCTTTAAGGTGACCGCCACCTTCACTCCCAGTGCATCGGCCATCTTTTGGGCATATTCATCAAACTGCAGCTGATACTGTGTCAGATCCTGTTTTTTCTTCTCCGCCTTTTTCGGTGCGTTCAGCTGTTTCACCAGCTTTTCCACATCCCGCACGCTCATCCGCCGGTCAAAAGCGTCCTGCGCCATCTCGTACTGCTTTTCGCTGTCGTCCACGCCAAGCAGCGCACGTGCCAGCCCCATGGAGATCTTCTCATCGATCACCATCTCCTGCACACGGTTGTCGAGCTTGAGCAGACGCATCGAGTTGGTAATAGCCGCACGGCTCTTGGAGACTTTCTCCGCGATCTGGTCGTCCGTCATCCCATGTGCTTCCTTCAGGCGCTTAAAGGCCTGCGCTTCTTCGATCGCATTCAGATCCTGACGCTGCAGGTTCTCAATCAGGGAGATCGCATCGATCTCTTCCTCCGTGAACTCCCGCACGATCACCGGCACTTCCTTCAGGCCCGCCTGTCTGGCTGCCCGCCATCGGCGCTCACCGGCTACGATCTCATAGATATCGCCCTTTTTTGTTACCAGGATCGGCTGCAGGATCCCCACCTGACGGATGGAATCGGCCAGCTCTTCCAGAGCATTTTCGTCAAATTTCTTTCGGGGCTGCTTTTTGTTGCGGTCCACCTTCAGGATATCCACAACCATACGGGTACCGTCCGCTGCCGGCTCCGCAGTCGCTGCGGCTGCCGCTTCCGGGACGTTCTCCGTCTTCGGAGCCAAAGCCTTATCCGGAACCTTATTCGCAATCTTATTCGGGATCATCGCATCCAGTCCGCGTCCCAGGCCTTTTTTCATAGTCATCCAAAGCTCTCCTTACTACAAGCTGTTATAGCACCTCGGATATTCATGATTCCATAGTACCAATATCCTAAACCACAGCAATTTACAGTATATCATGGATCCTGCGACAGTGCAACCGGACTCCCGCTTCGCAAAGAAATACAAAAGGATCCCGCCACCTCTGCATCGCAAGGACTCCTCCACTGCTCATCACGTCGCTGCGCAACGCGATATGCGCCATATTCACAGGTCCTTGCCTATCAGCCTAAATATACCAGCAGCACCGAGATGTCCGCGGGACTCACGCCGCTGATGCGGGATGCCTGCCCCACGCTCTCGGGGCGGAATTCCTTAAGTTTCGCCCGGGCCTCCAGCCGCAGGCTCTTCACATCATCATAATCGATATCCGCCGGGATGCGCCGCTCTTCCATCTTCTTAAACTGCGCGATCTGCGCTTCCTGCCTGCGGATATAGCCTTCGTATTTGATATTGATATTGACCTGCTCCTCGATCTCGGCGGCCACCTTTGCGGATACCCCATTCAGATCGGGCCGTTCCGGATCCAGCTCTGCCACCGTCACATAGTCCAGCTCAGGCCGGCAGATCAGTTCCGCCAGCGAAGTGCCTTTCTTGACTCCCGCCGTACCATGTGCCTCCAGAAAAGCCTGTACCCTCTCGTTCGCGCCCACGATCACTTCGTGCATACGCGCCGTTTCCTTTTCGATCCAGGCCGCCTTTTTCAGCAGTGTGTCGTAATCTTCCTGCGAGACCAGCCCCGTCTCGTAGCCGTACTTCCGCAGCCGCAGATCCGCATTGTCCTGCCGCAGCATCAGACGGTACTCCGCACGGGAGGTCATCATACGGTACGGCTCCCGGTTCTCCTTGGTCACCAGATCGTCGATGAGCACTCCGATGTAGGCTTCCGAGCGGTCCAGAATGAGCGGTTCCTTCCCCTGTATCTTTCGTGCGGCGTTGATCCCGGCCATCAGGCCCTGGGCTGCCGCCTCTTCGTATCCGCTGCTGCCGTTGAACTGTCCGGCGCAGAAGATGCCTTCGATATTTTTCAGTTCCAGCGAGAGTTTCAGCTGCCCGCTGGTCAGACAGTCGTATTCGATCGCATAAGCATTGCGCACCATACGGCAATGCTCCATGCCCGGAACGGTCCGGTACATCGCCAGCTGCACATCCTCCGGCAGGGAGGAGCTCATACCGCCCACATACATCTCGTCCGTATGCAGTCCTTCCGGCTCCAGGAATACCTGATGCCGCTCTTTTTCCGGAAACTTGACGACCTTATCTTCAATGGAAGGACAATACCGCGGTCCCGTGCCCTCGATCACGCCTGCGTAGATCGGGGAGCGGTCCAGATTGGCCCGGATGATCTCGTGCGTTGCTTCCGAGGTGTAGGTCAGGTAGCAGTCCGCCTGCTCGATCTGCACGCTCTCCGGATCAGTGGAAAACGAAAACGGCACCACCCGCTCGTCGCCATGCTGCGGCTCCATTTTGGAAAGATCCAGACTGCGCCGATCCATTCTGGCCGGAGTGCCGGTCTTGAACCGCCGCAGCGGTACGCCATGCGCTTCCAGCGATGCCGTCAGATGGTTCGCCGCCTGCAGCCCGTTCGGTCCCGTGTAGGTGATCGCTTCACCGCACAGACATCTTGCCCGCAGATAGGTGCCGCTGCAGATGATCACTGCCTTGCATTCGTAGAGTGCCCCGGTGAAGGTCCGCACACCATAGATCTTCTGCGATCCGCTTTCTTCGCCCCGGTCCCGGTTGGTGATGATCTCGCACACTTCCGCCTGACGGATCATCAGATGCTCCTGATGCTCCAGATGCTTGCGCATCTCCCTGGTGTATTCCGCCTTGTCCGCCTGGGCACGCAGACTGTGTACCGCCGGTCCCTTGGAGACATTGAGCATCTTGGACTGGATAAAGGTCTTGTCGATCACCTTGCCCATCTCACCGCCCAGCGCATCCAGCTCGCGCACCAGATGCCCCTTGGAGGACCCGCCCACGTTGGGGTTGCATGGCATGAGGGCGATCGAGTCCACGCTGACCGTAAAGATCACCGTCTCCAGACCAAGACGTGCACAGGCCAGCGCAGCCTCGCAGCCGGCATGTCCCGCACCCACCACGCACACATCCACCACTTCATGGATGGTATTTTTATTTGTGATCTGATTCATCGTTTCTTCCTTATTATATCCGCGAACGGAATTAACTGCCGTTTCTGCTTCGCAGCCGCAGTATATGCAGTTGACGCAGCTTCCCGCCTGTGGCATTCATTAAGTGGTATAAATCTACCCGAAAACAATCCATCCGATTATACTACGTCCCCCCGGGGTCTGCAAGCCGTTCGTCCGCATTTTCCGCAAAGGAACCGGTTTCCCGGTCCTGTAGAGATTTTTATTGCCATCATCGTCTATAATGCCAATCCATTCGATTGTCAAACAGATCGGTCAGCATTCGGATCAATCCGTTCGCCGAATTCGCTACATCGTGTTTGCCGCTGATATTAATGATGATCGCATTCATAATATCATACCGCGGTTCATCCGTGTTATTTCCGATTAACAGACTGCGATCGATTGCATATTTTTCAATTGAATTCGCTCTTTTCTGTGCAGTCTCCGTACAGATCCTGATCGGTCGCTATAATTGTCTTTCCTAATCCTGTCAGCTGTATCATACTTTTTCTTTCCTGCCTGCAGCCAACGGATCAATACCTATGTATACACATATTATATCATCGTATTGGTCCGCAAACAACCTTCCTCAAATCCTCATAATAAATTCTATGCTACCTTACATCTGACTGCTGGATACATCCAGATCACGGCAGCCAAGTACCCTTACGATATCTTCCCTCCGTATGTTTTCCGCTCCATCCAGATCCGCCGCTGTCCTTGCAAGGCGCAGCAATTTGTGGATCACTCTTGCACTGTATCCATACTTTTCGCTGGCTTTCTTCAGGATCTGTGTCGATTCTTCATCCAGCTTACAGTATTTCTGGATCATCGTGGTCGTCATCTGCGCATTACAGTTCACCTGAATATCATCCTTAAATCGGTCCTGCTGGATTTTCCTTGCTTTTTCCACTCGTTCCCGTATCTGTCGTCTTCGATCAGACAAGCCGTATAGCGGCTTTCAAAAAGATGTCCGGTAAAATTATACTTATGATTAAAGTCCATGCTGTACGGATGGAGTATCTTCTGCATGATCTTCCACAACTCCTCCTGAGCCGTTTCAACCGCAATATGAAAATGATTTGTCATCAGGCATAACGAATGAATCTTGAAGCCATACCGTTCTTTGGATAATGCTATACACTCCAGAAAACGCACATAATCCGATGTGTCCTTAAACAAATCCGTTCTTCTATTCCCACGACTCATCACATGATAGGTCGCTCCCGGGTGCCATATTCTCTTCTTTCTGCTCATATTTATCCTATTATACGGATTTCGTTCGTATAAAAATTCACTATTTTCTCTTCTTCTGCTCTTCGCCCATTTTCCCTATTGCCTGCGCATATCCAAGTATC
This sequence comes from Lachnospiraceae bacterium, assembly GCA_017634975.1. Taxonomy (GTDB): domain Bacteria; phylum Bacillota; class Clostridia; order Lachnospirales; family Lachnospiraceae; genus NK4A136. The sequence goes on from JAGBMJ010000069.1 coordinate 23,381, forward strand.
CTGGCCTGCATTGCAGCATCACAGGAATTGTAGGTTTCAAGCAGCTGTCCCGCTTCCGTTCTTACATCTACCGCTATGATCGGCGCCGGATTGCTCCTTGTTCCATGCATTTCTACCCCACTTAGCAACCACTCCGGAGTTACATCCAGCACCTTACATATGATCAGGATCTTCTCCGCCGTCGGATTGGTCTTTTTCTTCTTCCAATCGCTGACCGTAGTCTCCGGTATACCGGTGCGTTTTGCAAATTCCTTCTGCGTCATATTCAGTTCTGTCAGTTTATCAAAAATCCGATCTCGGATTGTCATATTCTATATTCCTATTCCGCTTTGTAGTGACAGGGCCCACCTTTTTTACCATGTTTTTCTACCATAGCTCGTTCCCATGCTCCCTTTTCTTTTTCTCGCAATTCCGGAGCAGCATATTGCGAAAGAGAACCGCGCGCCCCTTTCTTATCCTCATTCTTTATTGCTGAAAGAATCCACCCAGAGTACCTTTTGCATGCTTCTTCATCGAATGGCTCATCCACTTTTTCAAGTTCCATCCGGAATTTGATAACTTTACTCACAACCTTTTCAACGCTCTCAGGTGTACTGTTCTTTCGGATCTGCTGCGCTATCTCTTCCGCATCGGCTTGGTAAAACTTGTAATCTTTATCTGCTCCACGCGCCGGATCCCACTGGTTAAGGAACATCATGATAAACTCCGCTTTGGTTGGTTTTGGCATTCTTATGTGCATACTCATTCGCCCTGTAATGTGATAAAACTAATCCACTATGTTCAATACTTCTTCAGCAACCTCTTCATCATCCCAATCTGGATGTTCTGACAAGACCTGGCGCACATATAAAAGAGTTCTTCCATCAATTCTTAATACATCCACAAGAATATCATCTGAATACTTGCTACCACGAATTTGGCCAACAACTTTTCTGTATTCTCCCAATTCCTTATCATCTGCTCTTTCCACATTGATACTCATATACTCGCGCCTCCTTTCCTCGCTCTGCCGGATTTTCTGAACTGCAGCATCCAACATCTTAGCATATTCTGTTTTTGGCGAATTCCCATCCATAAAGGATAGCATTTCCTTTATCTCTCCACTGACTTCGAACCCTTCTTTGTCTTTTGTGCCTTTTGTATTCAGTACGATTCTTTTCGCCTCATCTTTCATCCGTACTTCCGAATCCCAACAACAGATTGTTTCAAAGGGATACATATACCAACCTTTTCCATAGGGATCATAGGTTGTGATAAATATGATCAGGCTTTTCTTGAGTTTCCCAACACTCTCGCCTTTATTCACTATATCGACATCAATTGCGCTTTGATAATATCGGAAGCGCTTATCAAAATGCCTCTTCTTTGATGCCTGCATTTCTATGTCGTAAACCGTATCCTCATCGTCTTCCACATAAACATCCATACGGATGCCCCGGGAGTTATATCCGGTTTCAACAGTTTTCTCCTGCTCTGCAACATCAATCCTGCTGATTTTCTTTCCAATGATCATTTCCAACAATGGTTTAACATTCTTGGGATCACGCATAACCGCCTGAAACATATAGTTGTCTGTGATCGTCAACTCATCAAACGGTTTCTTCACCACGGGATTCTTATCTTTTCCCATTTCTTTTCCTCTTTCTGCTAGTTCTAATTATATCACCACTACCGCCTTTTCACAATCGCATTGCGCCTTTATCGGTGTGTATATATCCTATTTTACGGATTTTATCACGAAAAATATCGCCTGTCAGCCATTCGAACAAAGGTTCACACTTTGTTCACGGTGACAGGCACCAAGGTCCATCAATATGTACCATGTAACCGCGTACCTTTACGAATTTGTTAAGATTCTTAACATTTTTGTAACAGTACGCGGTCACCAGATTCTTCACAATTTTCAGTCATATGAATTGTGGTATAAAACAATATTCCTTACCAATCACATCCTGTCGTAATCCTATCCACGCACATATAATCACCGTATTATTATGCCCTATCGATTTCACATGTGTGATGCTTATAATCCGTACCGGTATTCTTGGCATCCTTATTGTAGTTTATCCCCACCAGGAGAATATTCCCCTTATACGTCTCCAGCCTGTCCGGATACTGCTGTCTCTTGATCTGGGCGATTGCTCCGTCTGCGTCCTTCTCATATTTCAGTTCTATGATCAGGACCGGTTTGTCAGCATACTGCGGACGCGGAATATATACCCTATCTGCATACCCCTTACCGGTGTCCAGTTCCGGCAGCATAGTATAATACTTCTCAGCAGCGTAATACGCATAAAGGATCGCGTAACTGAGCGCCGCCTCATCATTGTATGTTTTGTTATCTGCTCTATTATGGGCTTTCTCC
>JAGBMJ010000070.1 GCA_017634975.1 Lachnospiraceae bacterium
ATGCCCGGTATTCATAGCCTGGATCATATCAAGTGCCTCACTGCCGCGTACCTCCCCGACCACGATCCGGTCCGGACGCATGCGAAGACTCGACTTGATCAGATCACGCATCGTGATCTCCTTACAGCCTTCCACATTTGCATTACGGGTCTCTAAGCGCACCAGATTCGGAACCCCCTGAATCTGGAGTTCGGCGCTGTCTTCGATCGTGATAATACGTTCATCCTTTGGGATAAAATCAGAAAGAGCATTCAGAAAAGTCGTCTTACCGCTTCCGGTACCACCGCTGATAAAGATGTTATATCCTGCAACGACCAATTGTCTCAGAAAATCGATCACTTCCTGCGTGATCGCACCAAAGCGTTTCAGATCCTCCATTTGGATCGGTTTTTCCGGAAAACGCCGTATCGTTACAATCGGACCGTTCAGGGCGATCGGCGCAAGTACTACATTGACGCGGGATCCGTTTTCCAGTCTTGCATCCACGATAGGAGAAGCTTCATTTACCGTACGATTGCATTTTGCCACGATCTGCTGAATGACATCTTCCAGCTTTTCTTTGGAAGAGAACTGCTTATCCCATTGATAAAGCCTGCCGTTCCGCTCAATGAAGATGTGATCTTTTCCGTTGATCATGATCTCTGTTACTTTCGGATCATCCGTCAGTTCCTGCAGAATATCCAGCCGCCTTATCGCAAAAAACAATTCCCTGGAAAGCTCCTGTTTATCCTTTAGTGTCAACGACAGCTCCCGGCCGTTTTGAACGATCGCGTCATCTACGAGCTCCCGGATCTCTTCGTCTGTCATCTCCCGGTCATAACAGATCCGCTCCATGATCATCTCTTTCAGTTTTTCCCGGATCTCTTTTCTGTCCGTCACCATTGTGCCTCCTTTAGTACGTTCTTTACATAGGCCGACAATTCGCTGTGGGGCAATTCCTCTACACTGTCCGGAAGTCTGCCGAATACAGGCAATTCACATTTCTGCGTATGCTGCAGGATATCTTCATAATCCAACTTCTGTAGCAGCTCCTCATACTGTGCCATCTGTACTTTTGCCATTCCTTCCCCATGACTTAAAGTGTAGATCTTTTCACATTCTCGCAGGATATTCAGTACTCCATGCACACTCTCGGAAAGATCCAGAAGAATGTGATCATAGTTTCCGATCTCTTTTAAGGTCTGCAACAGCAGCATCCAGCTTTCTTCTTTCACCTCCGAAAGATCTACAAACGAGAATGCGGGTGAGATATAATCCAAACCGTTCAGATTTCCTACCATACTTTCCAGCTTGCAGGCCAGCCGTTCCCTGCCCCCTTCCATATAGTAGACCAGGTCCGTCAGATCTCTGCCCTGCGTATCTCCGAGCATTTTCCCCAAACCGGAAAAGGATTCAAAATTCAGATACAATACACTTCCCTGTTTCGCCAAATGCTGCCCAAGCAACAAAGCAAACGATGATTGCAGCTCTCTGCAGACCGGCGAAAAAATTCCGATCAGCGCCCCTTTTTTTCTGCCCGGTGCAAACACCGTCTCACCCGGCACCTGCTCCGCTACATACTCTGCGATCTGCTGGCGGATCTTGTCTCCGGACTGGTATTTCCAGATATACTCTTTCACCTGCGGCATTTTTTCGCTGCTTTTCAAAAGCAAAAGCTGTTCTTCACCGACTCCTTTTTCCTTCAGCTTTTCATAGAACGCTTCTCCCGCCAGGATCAAGCGGTATTTTTTTCCCATAGCCTCTTCCGGAATGGTGTCTTCTGCAGTAAAAACACTGATTTCAAAAAGAAAGGAGCTTCTCCGTTCCAACACTTCCTGCAGACGGTATACATATTTTTCATCACGATCGCAAATCGCCATACGTTCTTTTTTCATATTTTTTCTCCTATAAAATCCTTGCCAGACAGACCAGGGTCGCCAGCATGATCGGTACACTGTAATGGATCGTTATCCGTTCCCCGTGCTTTTCTCTTCGGCCACTCATCCCCGGTCTTTCTTTCGCCTTTTGTTTTTTCCACCCGCGCCACAGAAGGATTCCCGTGCCGAAGATCGATGTCAATAACATGGAATACAGCAAAATGAAAATGCCTGTTTGAATTCCCAGAAGGGCTGTCAATGCACATAGCAGTTTTCCGTCACCACCGCGCATTGCCCGCAAACGAAACAATAGAAATGTCAGAAAAAACATAAGCAGCACATCTCTGAACACTGCAAACAGTCCGGGCGGACCGGCCCGCTCCGATGCAAGAAGCAGACCGGCCGTCAGTCCTGTTGCTGTCAAAGCATTGGGTATCCTGTCCGTCATCAGGTCTGCCGAAACCGAAAAGACGAGCAGACACGAGATCAATACTGCAAACATCCGTATCCTCCAAATAGAAAATTTACAAAAACTACTGCACACAACAACTGATTTTCAAAAAACGTAATTCTCATCAAAATGGGATTCTGTTGATGACTATCCGACAAAGGATTCAACAGATTTCCGCAGATATCTCTGCCTTGACAATGACGAATGATAGCACAGACAGATATTTTTGGCAAGAGGTTTTATCGACAACTTTTAAACATCTTTATAAACAATGCCCCCGCCTTCCGGCAGGGGCATATCTGTTCCTTATTCACGATCGATCCGGATCAGAAGCAGGTTACCTTTTCGAACGGATACTTCCGCTGTTTTCCCCGGCAGCACTTCATTACTGATCCCGTATTGGTACTCCGAGCGGATCACGGCATCTTCCAACGGATACTTTGCATTTCGTATCGTGATCCCTTCCGCACAACCGCTGATATTCAAAAGAGAAAAATAAAGGCAGTCATCTTCGATCCGAACCGTCTGATCGGACACGATCTCCATTTCGGAATAGTCATCCAGGATCGCCGCCTTCTTTCCGATCGCATCCAGATACAGAAGAATCGATACATTTCCCAACGTATGATCCAGTCTGCCGCCACAGACACCGATCAGCAGGAACTCCTCATATCCGCGCTTCACCGCTTCTTTTACCGCATAGACCGTATCCGTATCATCCTTTTCACAGGGCAGCACGATCGTCTCCACATCCAGATTAGGATTTTCCGCCGAGTCAAAATCACCGACGATCAGTCCGGGATTCCGGCCGAGTCCCATCCTGTGTTTCAACCCGCTGTCACAGAATATGAAAAAATCATCTTTCCGAAGTCTGCCGCGGATCCGTTCATAATCAGCGATATCCGCCCCTCCGACGATCACACATCGGTTCATAACTGCCCCTCCTCTTTCTTCTTCGAGCAAAACAGAATGGATCTCATATCTCTTCTAAATAAATTAAAAGAAAAACCGCAAACCCTTTTTTACCAGGTTTGCGGTTTTATCGATGCGACAGGATTTGAACCTGCGACCTCTGCGTCCCGAACGCAGCGCTCTACCAAGCTGAGCCACGCATCGTTATTCCCTTACAAGAGACGAATGTCATTATATATCGTCCCTTTCTTTTTGTCAATCATTTTTTTACAGTTTTTCAAAATTGTCTCCTGCATTGCTATTGCTTGCGATTTTGCCTTCCCCATGTTAAAATTAACTTCAAATAAGGTCTCTTAAATTAAGAGGAGGAATCTATTATGCTTACGGAAATCATCAATGACAAAAAATTTCGTATCAGTTTTATTATCCTTGTCGTTGGTATCATGTTGACGGTCATATCCGTACCGGATGCCCTTTCACTGCTGAAACCGGCAAAAGACATATCACAGCTTTGGATAACAGATCCGTCAACCTTAAAAACCGGTGATCATGTTTGCCTCAACATCTCTCTGATCAGCGATTCTCCTTTCTCCAGTATTGAAACCACGAAAGTATATGGTATCACAACTTCAGAACGTGAAACGGCCAGATTTTATTATGTTCCTTTTATCCGCAGCAATGCTACACAGGTATATGCCAATTCTTTTGTAGTTACCAAGATTGCTTCCAGATACATTTCTGCAATAAACAAACAGGTAGAAGCAAGCAACAAGTGGTGGGATGATGAAAATGCAACTTTTGATGACATTCCCAATACCACGTTTCATTTCGACGGTATATTGAAAAAAATACCGAAAGACTTAAAAACCCAGATTGACGGTACATTGCCGGCAGGAGTTCATGTGGAGCCCTTCCTGTTTGAGCCGATCGAACGACCTGAAGTCGCTTATATAACATCCGGTCTCGGATTGCTCTGCCTGATCATCAGCATTATTTTCATCGTAATGACAATCAAATCCGCAAAAGAACGGCCGGCTTTTGCTCCTACTTCCGGCAACAGCAACCATGAATATTACGGACCACAGGGTGCTGACCAGCCCTATCAGGCCGGTTATTCCACGACTGCCAGAAAAGCAAACGTAGCAAATAACGAACCCACCATCAAAGACATGGTGGGAGGCGCTTTTGCAAGCTCCGGAACCCCTTCGGTTTCCGGTACGCTTCCTCCGACCACTCCTGCTACCCCGTTTGGCAACCAGATGGGACCGCAGGGCGCCGAACCGGTTCTGTCTTCGCTGAAACAGCGCCAGCCGGTAATGCCGGAAGCACAGCCTTATGTATCCCCGTTTGCCGCTACGACTCCTGCCGGAGCAGACGCTTCTGCAAACCCGCTTTACGGTGGCGGGGCCACTCCCGCTGCTCCTACAGAATATGTATCTCCTTTGGCAAATCAAAGCGGTAATCTGAATTATAATCCGGCATACGGTCAAGCCCCCGGCGAGAGCTATGCAACTGCTCCCACCAAGGAACTGACTGCCGATGCATTGGCTGCAAATTCCCAGTTCCTCGGCGGTATGAATATGGATCCGATGCTCGCTCAGACAGCGCCGATCGCACCGCCCACCAATCCTTTGGAAACTTTAGAGAATCAGCAAGGTCCGGCCGGCGGATTGAATCCTGCACTCACCGGACAGAGAGTGCAGCCTTCGCCTTATACCCAGCCACAAGCTACTCCATATGCAGCACAGCAACAACCGGCACCGTACTCTCCTCAACCCGCTCCCTACACCGCCCCTCAGCCGGCTCCGTACACACCGCAACCGGCTCCGTATACAGCCCCTCAGCCGGCTCCGACCAACTATAACGGCCAGAACGTTTAATAAACATTAAAAAAGCGTTCTGCTTGCAGAACGCTCGCGCCGAGCGCGGTTGCGATAGCAACATCTTCCTTACGCGCGAGTGCGCATCCCCCGGAGGGCTTTTTACCATAGGGAATTGCGGAGCAATTTCCTATAAGGTAAAAAAGAACGGTTTCATACGAAGCCGTTCTTTTTTAGTCTGTATTATATTAGCAGTTCCCCAAGATCTTCTCCAGTTTCCTGCTTGCATCCTCATATCCGGTAAACAGGATCCCCTGCATTCCCAAACGTGTCGCCGCCTCTATATTCACCCGACGATCATCCAGAAAAACACATTCTTCTGCACGCAATCGGTATCGTTCAAACAGCAACTGATAGATCCGCGGATCCGGTTTGGCCAGCCGTTCAAATCCTGAAACCACTTTGCCATCCACCAGATCGACAAAATCAAATTTCTCTCGTTCGTGAATACAAAAAGTACGTCTTGGATAATTGGAAAGCAAATAAACCTGATACCCCTGCTGCTTCAAATCCTTTATCCACTTTCTGCTATACGGATACGTTTCTACAATATCAGCGATACGCTCAAAAAATATATTTACCTCATCCTGATACTCCGGAACAGTTGCTTTCATATCCGCTATGATATCATCCGTCTCCCGTACACCGAGATCAAATTCATCCCATAAGGGATGCACAATAAAGCGCTCACCAAAAATCTGCACGATCTCTTTTGAAAAACCGAGATCGTGCAGAATATAATCCTGCCATCGAAACGCTGCAAGCACATTTCCGATATCAAATACAATATTGTTTATCATCACTTGATCGCAATACAGGGAACCGTATCCAGATCTGTCCAGTCATTCGGTGCATAGGTAATATTCTTATTTCCCGTACTATCCGTATAAGTGATCCAGATAGCGATCGGATTCATAATACCGCCTTTATACTGAAGCCAGATCTCCGCACTCGATCCGTGAGTCGAAGATAAATATTCCTGTTGCGTAGCCATCGAAAGATCACTCCAGTGCAACGTGTCGCGTATCTCCTGACAAAGCAGAGTGTTTGCATCCGCTCCGCCATGTCCTGTCTCCAAAGCGGAAAGCTGCGTTTTGGTCGTGAGGCTGTTAATGATCACCTGTGATTCCGGTTCCAATACTACTCTCGGATCATTTGCCGCATACACTATCGCCTGATAAACTGCATCCAACGAGCGCAAATCTGTTGCTACCTTGGATTTTTCAATGTACCGGATCAGCTGTGGTGCCATAATCCCGATCAGAATCGCCATGATCGCAATCACTATGATCAATTCCACCAACGAGAACCCTTTGTTGTTAATTCCCTTTTTCATAACGATGAACCTCCCTGTTATCGCTAACCTCCCTTATCCGTTATTCTACCACGCTTGTCTATCGAATAATAGTCCTGTCTATTACTTTTTTTTCGTCATTCGTCTTGTGAAAGCCCTTTCAGTACGTACGAATCGCGATTTTTTTGTCACCAAAAAATCTTTACATCTTGACCGAACAGCTCCTTTGCTTTATGATACAATCTGGTAAAAAAAATTGTTATCAATGTTGGAGGAAAAATAAGATGTATATCACCTGTCTCGATCTTGAAGGCGTATTGGTTCCGGAAATCTGGATCGCTTTTTCGGAAGCAAGCGGTATCCCCGAATTGAAACGTACCACCCGGGATGAGCCGGATTACGATAAACTGATGCGTTGGCGTCTCAGCATATTAAAAGAACATGGATTGGGACTGAAGGAGATTCAGGAAACCATAGCCAAGATTGATCCCCTGCCGGGTGCAAAAGAGTTTTTGGATGAACTGCGCAGCCTCACTCAGGTGATCATCATCTCCGATACCTTCACACAGTTTGCAACTCCGCTGATGCAGAAACTGGGCTGGCCCACGATCTTCTGTAACTCTCTGGTGGTAGCTCCGAACGGCGAGATCACGGACTTTAAGATGCGTATCGAAAATTCCAAACTGACTACCGTAAAAGCACTGCAATCCATCGGATACGATACCATTGCCAGTGGTGACAGTTATAACGACCTGGGAATGATCCTGGCCAGCAAGGCCGGTTTCCTCTTCCGAAGTACGGAACAGATCAAAAAGGATCACCCGGAACTGCCTGCATTTGAAGAGTATTCCGAATTGCTGAATGCGATCAAAGATGCGATGAAATAAAAAAACGCCCCTGCCTTATCCTAAAAAGGCTGGGGCTCTTTTTATCTTGAAATCTCATATTTACAGATCGGATTGCCCTGTGAGGAGAACCGCTCCTCATATTCCGTCATCACATTTCCTTCCATCATTTTTTCGTCATGGTGCAGGTCATACGTTATGGCATCGATCTTCCATTTTGTTTCCCCGATCTCTTCCACCGCAAAATCAAACAGTCCCCGGTTATCGGTCTTAAATTCGATCCTGCCGTCTTTTTTCAGTATCACATCATAACGTTCCAAAAACTGCCGGCTGGGCAGACGACGCTTTGCATGACGATCCTTCGGCCAAGGATCCGAGAAATTCAGATAGATCCGGTCGATCTCCCCTTCCGCAAATACATCTGTGATATATTCCGCATCCATACGGATAAAGCGCAGATTCGGCAACGGATCCTCTTCCATCTTCTGCAAGGCCCGCAGCAAAACCGACGAATACTTCTCGATCCCAAGATAATTGAACTCCGGATGCTGTGCCGCCAGCGTCATCAGGAAACGCCCTTTTCCCATACCGATCTCCAGACGGATGGGCTGATCGTTTCCGAAGACCGCCTTCCACTGTCCTTTTCTTTTCTCCGGATCATGTATAACAAACGCATTCTCCGCGATCACTTCCCGGGATCCCGTAATATTTCTCAAACGCATAAAAGCCACTCTCTTTCCGTGTAATTATTTATTTTATGTGAACTATGGAATTATAACACGCGTTTTGCTATAATAGCAATATGCGTTTTTATCACAGACACTGGGGTGCTGTATTGCTGATGCTGATACTGTTGATCCCCGTTTTAACTTTTACCGCCCTGCCCTTGCCGGTATATGCTACCGCACAGGATTTTTTAGACGAAGCGGAAGAACGAAAAGAGGAGCCTGTCGAAAGCAACGACCGCCCCTCCTGGCCGCAGGGACCTGCCATCGGTGCAGAGGCCGCCGTTTTGATGGATGCCGACACCGGTGCTGTTTTGTATGCCAAAAACATGGACGAGGAACTCTTCCCCGCTTCGATCACAAAACTCATGACCTGTCTCGTTGCCATCGAAAACTGTCCTCTTAATGAAGTGATCACGGTCAACCAGTCTGCGATCAATGCCAACGAAGCGGATGGTTCCCATATGTATCTGCGTGCCGGAGAACAGCTGACTCTGGAAGAACTGCTCTACGGCATCCTGATCAATTCCGCAAATGAAGCCTGTAATGCCGTTGGAGAACACATTGGCGGTTCCATCGACGGCTACGTAGACATGATGAATGCAAAAGCACAGGAGCTCGGCTGCACCCATACGCATTTTGTGACCGCCAACGGTCTTCATAATGAAGAACACTATACCTCGGCACACGACATGGCGCGGATCGCCCAGGCATTTTTCTCCTACGATATACTGTGTCGTATGTCCAGTACGGCAAGATATCAGATCCCGTCAACCGATCTGCACGACGAACACAACCTGCACAGCAAGAACCGTCTGTACGCCGGAGCCGAATATGCCTACGAACCGTTGGTCGGTTCCAAGACCGGTTTTACCAGTCTGTCCCGTCAGACACTGGTATCCTGCGCGCAAAAAGGAGATCTTCGCCTGATCTGCGTGATCCTGCGGGAAGAAAGCCCGTATCAGTTCACCGATACGGTCACCTTATTCGACTACGGTTTTGAACACTTTCAAAAGGTAAGAACCTCCCAGTATGAAACGCGCTTTGGTATCAGCAATTCCGATTTCTTTGACGGGGACAATGATGTGTTCGGCAGTACATCCCCTCTGATGACACTGGAGGATGATGCTTTGATCCTGCTGCCGGATACACTTTCCTTTACCTCACTGAATACAAATGTCTGCTACGATGCCCTGCCGGAACATGCCGTTGCACGCATCGCCTACGATTATGAAGGTATCCCAATGGGAGACGCGTATGTATTTCTGAATACGTCTTCCGCTCCGGAAATCCACTTTACACCGGGTTCCGAGATGGCCGCTGCTGCCGAAGACGGTTCCTCCGGCCAAAAGGTCTATATCAATATTTATCATGTTCTGATCGCTCTGGCCGTCATAGCCGGGATCGTGCTCATCTTCCTGATCGCATCCGGCTTATTGCGAAATACCATAGCTCACAAAAAACGGCTGGCAAAGATCCGCAGGCAGAGAGGTTCCTATACCTCCTCCCGCCGAAGACGCCGTTCTTCCGCACGCAGACGTCCGAAACAGATCCTGCGCCGACGTCAAAACAACCGGATCGATCAGGCGCCTCTTTACCGCACAAAAAACGGACAGTCTCCGACTGCCCGCAAAAAAACCGGTAAAAACAGCTCCCGTCCACGCCGGACGATCCATTTCAATAACGAAGATCAAAACTAGTACATCGAACAATTAATAACTGGCCAAATCCGCCGTGCGATAGTCTGTAGGCAATGAAGAGGAAGGAGTCGTAGCGGGCTACGGCGACTGACGATGAAGCAGCATACGGGCTATCGAACAAGGATATGGCTAGTTA
>JAGBMJ010000071.1 GCA_017634975.1 Lachnospiraceae bacterium
GTAAGTGATCGGATCCTTATTCAGTTGTTTTGCCTGCCGCTTCTTCTTTTGCGGCTTCTGCACTCCTCCTTTGTCCGCATGGACTGTTCTGTTGTCTGTTCCTTCCATTTCTTCCTCCTTTACAATGTCTTCATCTTGCTCATCTGACATGTAAAGGCAGGATCTCTGGAATATATGACCTCCTGAACGGTTCAAGAAAAAACATTCAGGTATCTCTCAAAAGAATTTACTGCTGTTTACAAACGATCAAATACTTCTCTCTGTTTTCATACAATCATGGAATCTTCGGACGATTGTCCCGATGCCTTTGTGCATGTACAGATGAACTCTGACGATGCAGCCATCTTACCATGAGTGTATGGGTTTGTAAAGTTTTTTATTTCTCCCCACACAAAAAGAGACTCTTTCGAGACTCTTTCATTCCATCAATATGTATTCCACTATTTCATTTCTGTCAGGACTATGCTTTTACAGCCCCCAAATCATAGGAATTCTCACTTGCTTTTAACGATTGATTGCGATAAATTACATTCTCATATGCCTCTCGATTACAGCCATGAAACCCTATTACCAAATTCGGTAACTTAGCATACATCATAAATCACTCCCAAGAAACGATCACTTTTTTCTGTGAACCGTCTTTCTTTAATACTCCGGACCGGATCAAAGCTTCTTTTGCTTCTTTTTTCCTTTCCGGTTTTCCATCCATCAGGCGATTTATGTATGCTTCCACATCTTTATGGCTTTTCACTCTTCTCTTTTCAGTCTCCATAGTCAGGCCCTCCATTTCAACACTTTGATCTGACTATATCATAACGATATTAAGATTTATGTGCAAGCCCCTCTATCCCACTCGATTATATCTGATTTTTCCTTTGAATCAAGGCAGGGACTTTCGCAGCATAAATTTATAACCATTTTCAAAGCCGGCCTTCACCCGCCGCCCATCATCCGCGTTGCCAGTTCTTTCAGATCCACCTCAGTACCGTCGTCGAGCAGCATCGTGTTGTTGATCTCCTCCCCGTCCGGGAAGAAAGCTTTCTTCGGTCTTAGGTCGAGTCCGACGACCACCGGCTTCTCGCGGAAGGTCACATCCAGATATGCTTCGCGGTCATGACGGTTGCTCCGCACGATATGCTCCTCCAGCCCTTTCAGAGGTCCTTCTACTATATTATAATGTTCCCCCTGTTTATAGCCGGCTGACATACGCTCCACACCCTCCGCATCCAGGATACGATCCAGGAAGGAGGTTTCGTCCGCAGTCAGTTCGCTCCAGCTCCGGTCATCGATCGTGAGCCCGCTGCTTTTTATCGTCCTGACGGACAGCTCGCTCACGTAAGTCATGATATCCCGGCTGTTCTGCCGCACGAAGAGGTAAAGTTCCTTCTGGCTCATATCGGTATGTGCGAAGAGATAGCCTGGGAACAATGGTTTGCGACCGACGGACTGCGTCTTACGGATCCAGTATTCCCGCTCCGGCAGGAAGATACGTCCGCGTTCCTTCGGGAAGCGGCGCGACAGGACCGATGCCAGCAGCTCCTGTTTGAGTGTGCCGGTCGCCAGTACCAGATAGCGAAGGTTGGGTTGTTTTGCCTGATCCATGCGAGTGTACCTTTCTGCCATGTTTTTGGCATGGCTTCGCCATCGGGCAGAAACCTGTTGTTTACCCCTCATCCGCCCTTCGGGCACCTTCCCCCCGCTTGCGGGGGGAAGGCAGGGATATTGGTCTGCCCAATGAAATACAATATGTTCGCTCATCTCACCGCAGGCGGTAAACCGACCATACGGAGTCTTGCTGAGTTCCTGCACTGCCCGGGGATCAGTTGCCTGCCCCGGCGTAGTCTTACTTCATTATAAAGTGTATAAAAAAGATACAAAAAGCCTGCACTTTTCGCAATTACAATTTTATCATACAATTTCCCGAATTATAGCGGGAAATTGTACAAATTTCAAGATTGTAACGGGGCTGGGGTTGTGGAAATGGTACAACTTACAAGTTATGTTATCCGCTGCTGCCCCCCTCATCCGCCCAGCTAACGCATACAGTCCTACTAAACTCGCAAGCTCGTTAAGTAGGAACTGGTATCCGGGCACCTTCCCCCCGCAAGCGGGGGGAAGGCAAGTTTTCCTTTTATACTCTGTTGTAGTTGATCAGGCAGCCGTCTAAGATGATCTCGCGCTCAGCGTCGGTCAGCTGGCCGAGCTTTAAGCCGAATTCCTTCATCTGGCCGTCCTTGATGACGTAAGCCTTGATGTCGTCTACCTTATCCTTCACTGCGGTGCGGATGCCCGGCAGGAAGATATAGTCCAGGTTCTTAAACGGCAGCTCGCCTTCCGGAATGATGAACGGCAGCATACCCCAGTTGATCAGATTAGAACGGTAACGCTTGGTCGCATATTCGTTGGCGATGTTTGCCCAGCCGCCCAGTACCTTCTGGCAGCTTGCCGCCTGCTCACGTGCGGAACCGTCGCCCGGCTTCACGGCGAAGATCGTGGAACCGATACCCAGGTTCTTAAGGTCTACACTTGCATCAAATGCCTTGACTGCTTTCACCACATCGGCGATCTCGGCAAATCCTTCTGCCGGATCCTTGCCTTCCTCCAGAGCCTTCTGCGCTTTCTGCACGGTCTTTGCACGGCCCACATATTCCGGATCCTTACGGGAGAGTGCAAACTCTGCCAGACCCAGCGGGTTACTTCTATAGGAAGAGGTCTCACCGGACGGGATCAGCTCGTCGGTCGTCGTGACCGGATCGTGGATCTCGGATACCACGCGCAGGATCATGTTCTCCGGCAGCTCTACCATCGCCGGCCAGTCCTTGATGTTCGGGCCAAACTTCACTTCCACGCTCTCATCGGCCACACCCTTGCTGTCGAATACACGGTTATCGTAGATGGTCTTATCGAAGAAATATTTGTACTTGCCGATCTTCTCCGGTACATCCGTCGCCGGGGTGAGCACACCCTTGTTGGCTGCGGTAGCTGCGATGGAACGCGCATCCATCAGCGCTACGGAAGCGATCTGTCCGGACTGCAGCTTGGAGCCTTCGCGGTTCGGGAAGTTTCTGGTGGAGTGACGGATGGACAGCTCGTTGTTGGCCGGCGTATCCCCTGCACCAAAGCACGGTCCGCAGAACGCGGTCTTTAAGATCGCACCGGTCTGCAGGATCTTGGCTGCCGCACCGTTCTTGATCAGTTCCATATACACCGGTACGGATGCCGGATATACACTCAGCGTGAACTCATCCGATCCGATGCTTGCGCCGTTTAAGATGTCGGCTGCTGCGCAGATGTTCTCAAAACCGCCGCCCGCACAACCTGCGATGATACCCTGTTCTACCATCAGCTTGCCGTTTTTGATCTTGTTACGCAGTTTGAAATCTACCGCGCCGTCCAGGCTCACCTGTGCCTTCTTCTCGCAGTCGGCCAGAATGTCGTCCAGGTTCGCGTTCAGCTCTTCGATGGTATAGGTATTGGACGGATGGAACGGAAGCGCGATCATCGGCTTCACCTTGGACAGGTCCACTTCCACCACGCCGTCATAGTAAGCCACCGCCCCCGGGGTCAGTTCCTTGTAGTCGCCCGGACGCTTGTGGATCTCGTAAAACTCTTTGATCTCATCATCGGTCTGCCAGATGGAAGACAGACATGTGGTCTCGGTAGTCATCACATCCACACCGATACGGAAGTCTGCGGACAGGTTCTTCACACCCGGTCCGACAAATTCCATGACCTTATTCTTCACATAACCATTCTTGAATACTGCGCCGATGATCGCCAGTGCCACGTCCTGCGGGCCTACGCCTCTGGCCGGCTCGCCCTTTAAGTAGATGGCGATCACGCCCGGCATATCGATATCGTAGGTCTGCTCCAGCAGCTGCTTTACCAGCTCCGGACCGCCTTCGCCCACAGCCATGGTACCCAGTGCACCGTAACGTGTATGGGAGTCGGACCCCAGGATCATACCGCCGCCGGTTGCCAGCATCTCACGGGCAAACTGGTGGATGACTGCCATATGGGGCGGCACATACATACCGCCGTAACGCTTTGCACAGGAGAGCCCAAAGACATGGTCGTCTTCATTGATGGTACCGCCCACCGCGCACAGAGAGTTGTGGCAGTTGGTCAATACATACGGCATCGGGAACTTCTTAAGCCCGGATGCACGCGCGGTCTGGATGATGCCCACGAACGTGATGTCGTGGCTGGTCAGTTTATCAAAACGGATATTCAGCTTCTCGGTATTGCCGGACTTATTATGTGCCTGCAGGATACCGTAAGCGATGGTATTCTTCTTTGCTTCCTCTTTGGATACGCCCAGGTTCGCGCCCTGCGCCTCCGGGATCAGTTCGGTGCCGTTCTTTAAGAACGCGCCGGATTCATGTAATGTGATCATGGGTTCTTTCCTTTCCTATATATATGTTACCTTGTTTCTGAAAATATCAGTGTATATTTTATAATGAATTATCGATTTATGCAACAAAAAAAGCCACGTAGATTGACCCGGTGATACTGGTCAGTCCGCATGGTTTTCTGTTTTTTCAATCAGCCTCACATATACTCCGCAAAATCGATTTCAAAATCCGACCAAATGAAAGAATGCAGACGGTCATCAAAATGATGTTCTTCCGTTTCTTCTTTTTCCAGATCGTAGATCCAGACGGATTTTTCGATGGGATCGATGATCCAGTATTCCCGAACACCGGCCTCCCGATATTTAATCAGTTTTTTCAGATGATCCAGACTTTTACTGGACGGAGATACCACCTCAGCGATAAAATCCGGAGCTCCATGGCATCCCTTCTCATCCAGTTTGGCAGGATCGCATACCACCAGTAGATCCGGTTCCACATAGGTAAGGTTGTCATTATTCAGAAAAACAGCAAAAGGTGCCATAACAACGGTACACTCCTTGTTATGCGCATCAATGCAGTCTGCCATTCTTCGACCCAGCTTACCAAGAATCTGTTGATGTGTTAGCGTGGGAGCAGCCATCATATAAAGCTGACCGTCAATCAGTTCGGCGCGCTCACCTTCCGGCAACGCATAAATATCATCGATGGTATATACAGTATCTATTCTGTGTGAATCCATAACGATCTGCCTTCCTTGCACGGAATATGCTTTTTATCCTTGTTTTTTGTTCAACTCCGCCTCTAATTCCGCAATCCTGGCCTGCAGATCAATAATCTTTGCATCTTTCTGTTCAAGCTGGGCGTCCTTCTGCTCAAGCTGGACATCTTTCTGCTCAAGCTGCTCGCTTTGCTGCTCGATCTTCTTATCCCGCATCTCAAATTCTTCTTTAAATAAATCTCTCAGATATCCCATAGTATTCCGCTCCTCTCTGGACCATTTTTTATCCTTATTCAGTCGAAACATCAGTTCATAAACTGCTTCTGCATTTTGCAGATCTCTGGAACTATGCAAATCTTTCAGCGTATCACTCAATTTCCGTACATCCTCTTCTTTTTTGTCCATCTTACTTCTCCTTTCCTGCCTACAGGAAAGATGACATATATGGACACTGTCTGCCACTCTCCTGCTTCTATTGTTTTTGAGTGAATAAAAGCATCTGAGAGTTCAAGACATTAGAAATGTAAGAATTTCGTGATATTATAAACTTTCCGTGCTTTGAGAAAACTATAGCATGAAGAGGGCAAGTTTGCAAGTCGGTATTTGCAGACTGGTTTGTATGCATATTCCTGATCCCCAAAAAATAAAAACCCCCGGAGCATCGGCTCCGGGGAGGTAAAAAAACTATATAGCAAATATTCTTTTATTTCTTTCTCAATACTACCTTATCCAGCTTCCAGATATCGTCCACATATTCCTGAATGGTACGGTCGGAGGTGAACTTGCCGGAGCATGCGGTGTTTAAGATCGCGCTGCGCGCCCAGCCCTGCTCGTCGCGGTAAGCCTTCTCCACCTTCTCCTGTGCTTCCGCATAGGGCTTGAAGTCCTTCAGGATGAAGTAGGTATCTGCCTTCGCCGTGTTCTGCGTGTTCAGCAGCGAGTTGTACAGTGGGCGGAAACGATCCGGATCGTCCGGAGCAAAGGTTCCGTTGATCAGCTGCATCAGCACCTTGCGGATATCCGGGTCACTGTTGAAGATATCCATCGGGTTGTAACCGCCGTTGTTCTCGTAGTTGATGACCTCATCGGAGGACAGACCGAAGATGAACGCATTCTCCTCGCCCACTTCTTCCACGATCTCCACGTTTGCACCATCCATCGTACCGATGGTCAGCGCACCGTTGAGCATAAACTTCATGTTACCGGTACCGGAAGCCTCCTTGCTGGCCGTCGAAATCTGCTCGGACACATCGGATGCCGCAAAGATGATCTCCGCATTGGATACGCGGTAATCCTCGATAAACACCACCTTGATCTTGCCGCCGATCGCCGGGTCGTTGTTCACCACATCCGCCACGGAGTTGATCAGCTTGATGGTCAGCTTCGCATTCATATAGCCGGCAGCTGCCTTCGCCCCGAAGATAAAGGTTCTCGGATAGAAGTCGCGCTCCGGATGTTCCTTCAGGTCATTGTACAGATACATCACGTGCAGGATGTTGAGCAGCTGGCGCTTGTACTCATGCAGACGCTTGACCTGCACATCAAAGATGGATCTCGGATCCACATCGATGCCGTTGTGCTTCTTGATATACTCTGCCAGACGCACCTTGTTCTGATACTTGATGTTCATAAACTCCTGCTGTGCCTTCTTATCATCCGCATACACCGCCAGCTTCTTGATCTTCGGCAGGTTGGTGATCCACTCGTCACCGATATGCGCAGTCACCCAGTCGGCCAGCAGCGGATTGGCATGCAGCAGGAAACGACGCTGCGTGATACCGTTGGTCTTGTTGTTGAATTTCTCCGGGAACATCTCGTAGAAATCCTTCAGCTCCTGCTTCTTCAGGATCTCGGTATGCAGTCTGGCCACACCGTTTACGGAGTAGCCGGCGCAGATCGCCAGGTGTGCCATCTTGACCTGTCCGTCGTAGATGATCGCCATCTTGCGGATCTTCTCCTGGTTGCCCGGGTACTTGCGCTCGATATCCAGAATGAATCTGCGGTTGATCTCCTCGATGATCTGGTAGATACGCGGAAGCAGACGGGAGAACAGCTCGATGGGCCACTTCTCCAGTGCCTCGGCCATGATCGTATGGTTTGTATACGCACATGTCTTGGTCGTCACTTCCCATGCTTCATCCCAGGTCAGGTAATACTCATCCATCAGGATACGCATCAGCTCGGCGATCGCTACCGTCGGGTGGGTATCGTTGAGCTGGAAGGTCACCTTCTCATAAAACTTGCGGATATCCTTGTGGTTACGCATATACTTCTGTACCGCTTCCTGCACGGAGGCAGAGATGAAGAAGTACTGCTGTTTCAGACGCAGTTCCTTACCTGCATAGTGGTTATCGTTCGGGTAGAGTACCTCCACGATATTGCGTGCCAGGTTCTCCTGCTCCACTGCCTTCTGGTAATCGCCCTTGTCAAAGGAATCCAGACGGAACACATCGATGGGCTCCGCATCCCAGATCCGCAGGGTATTGACGATGCCGTTGCCATAGCCCACGATTGGCAGATCGTACGGTACAGCACGGACTGCCTGATAGCCTTCCTGATAGTAATTGTTGCGGCCGTTCTCATCGGTACGTACATTGACGTATCCGCCGAAACGTACTTCCTTGGCATATTCCGGGCGGCGCAGCTCGAACGGGTTGCCGTTCTCCAGCCAGTTGTCCGGTGCCTCCACCTGATAACCGTCACGGATCTTCTGCTTGAACATACCGTAGCGGTAACGGATGCCGCAGCCATAGGATGCGTACCCCAGTGTCGCCAGAGAATCCAGAAAACATGCGGCCAGACGTCCCAGACCGCCGTTTCCGAGTGCTGCATCCGGCTCCTGATCCTCGACCACGTTCAGGTCCAGCCCCAGTTCTTCCAGAGCGGCCTTCACATCCTTATAAGCCTTCATATTGATCATCATATTTCCCATAGCACGTCCCATCAGGAACTCCATGGACAGATAGTAAACCGTCTTCGGGTCTTTCTTCTCGTACTGCTTCTGCGTCTCCAGCCACATATCCACGACCTGGTCCTTGATCGCGTAGGATACCGCCTGGAAGATCTGCTGCGGAGATGCCTCCTCCAGCGTCTTGCGGTACAACGTCTTGATATTGTACAGAACGCTGCGCTTAAAAAGTTCCTTGTCAAAGGAATCTCTGAGCGTTGCTCCCGATTCCGATGTGACTACTGCATTTTTCTTTGCTGCCATTCCTTTTCCTCCTTGAAATAAGGTACCGGCACGACTTCACTGCCGCCCTGCCACACCCCTCAGTGCAATGCATTCTTATATAAATAGTTATAAGCGTACATCACCGTTGTCTATTATACCAAAAAACATGTTGCAAATAAAGCTTTTTTTGATAAAAAGCACTAAAAAGCATGGTTTTCAGATTGTTTCGGTTAAAAACCTTGGGGGCGGACCTGGCGGTACAAAAGTACCACCAAGTCCGCCCCCAAGGTTTTTCTTGCTTTTTGATTCTTCAGTTCTTCTTTACGGTGATCGTTACCTTCTCGCCGTTGATGTTCATCTCTTCGCCGTTCTCGTACTTCTTGCCGTACTCGATGGAATCGGCCAGTACCTTGGTGGAGATCGCATCGGCATTCTTCTTCACGATCTCAGCGATCTTCTCGTTGCCGTCCAGCGCTACGCTGATGCGGTCCATTACCTCGAAGCCGCTGCTCTTACGCAGGTTCTGCAGCTTGGAGATCACTTCGTTCACGAAGCCCTCCTCGATCAGCTCTTCGCTCAAGTTCGTATCCATCACGACCGTCACGCCGCCGTCAGCCTCTGCCACGAAGCCTTCCTTCTGCGCCATCGTGATCAGCAGGTCTTCCTCTGCCAGTGCCACTTCGGTACCGTTCACGTCAAACTTAAGAGCACCTTCGCTCTTCAGTGTATCCATAGCGGCGTTGCCGTCCACATTTGCCAGGTACTCCTGGATGCCCTTGAGCTGCTTGCCGTACTTGGGTCCTACGGTCTTGAGCTGCGGCTTGAAGGTATAGGAAGTGAACTCTCTGACATCATCGGTAAAGACGATCTCTTTCACATTCAGCTCATCCTTAACGACCGCCTGGAATTCCTTGCTCATCTTTGCCACATCCTCGCCGGCCTTGACATACATCTTACCGATCGGCTGACGGCTCTTGATATTTGCTGCATTTCTGGCTGCCAGACCGATGGTCTTTACCTTCAGTACAGCGTCCATATCCGCTTCCAGCTGCTTGTCGATCATCTTCTCATCGACTACCGGATAATCGCACAGATGGATGGATTCCTTTGCGTTCGGATCCAGACCCACTACCAGATTCTGATAGATCTGCTCGGTCATAAACGGGATCATCGGCGCTGCTGCCTTGCTGATGGTCACCAGTGCGGTGTACAGCGTCATATAGGCGTTGATCTTGTCCTGCTCCATGCCCTTTGCCCAGAAACGCTCACGGCAGCGGCGCACATACCAGTTACTCATCTCGTCCACGAAGTCATCCAGTGCTCTGGCCGCCTCCGGGATCTTGTAATCGTTAAGATCTGCGTCCACTTCACCCACTACGGTATTCAGGCGGGAGAGCAGCCACTTGTCGATCACCGGCAGCTTGTCATATTCCAATGTATATTTGGTCGCATCGAACTGGTCGATTTCGGCATACAGTACCCAGAATGCGTAGGTGTTCCACAGGGTATCCATAAACTTGCGCTGGCCCTCAGTCACGGCACCGTCATGGAAACGGTTCGGCAGCCAGGGTGCAGAGTTGATGTAGAAGTACCAGCGGATCGCATCGGCGCCGTGCTTCTGCAATGCATCAAACGGATCTACGGCGTTGCCCTTGGACTTACTCATCTTCTGGCCGTTCTCATCCTGTACGTGTCCCAGTACGATAACGTTCTGATAGCACGGGCTGTCAAAGAGCAGCGTGGACTCTGCCAGCAGGGAGTAGAACCATCCGCGGGTCTGGTCTACTGCCTCGGAGATGAACTGTGCCGGATACTGTGCTTCAAACAGT
Source organism: Lachnospiraceae bacterium (assembly GCA_017634975.1). Taxonomy (GTDB): domain Bacteria; phylum Bacillota; class Clostridia; order Lachnospirales; family Lachnospiraceae; genus NK4A136. The sequence continues at coordinate 10,075 of JAGBMJ010000071.1, forward strand.
TCCTTGTTCTCAAACGGATAGTGATGCTGTGCATACGGCATTGCGCCGGAGTCGAACCAGCAGTCGATTACTTCCGGTACACGGTGCATGGTCTTGCCGCACTTCGGGCAGGGGAAGGTCACTTCGTCGATGTACGGACGGTGCAGTTCCACCTTGGCCGCATTCGGATCTCCGGAGAGATCTGCCAGTTCCTGACGGGATCCTACGGAATGCAGCTCGCCGCATTCGCACTCCCAGATGTTGAGCGGGGTACCCCAGTAACGGTTACGGGAGATCGCCCAATCCTGCAGGTTCTCCAGCCAGTCACCGAAACGTCCCTTACCGATGGTCTCCGGGATCCAGTTGATCTGGTTGTTGTTGCGGATCATGTTTTCCTTCACCGCGGTCATCTTGATATACCAGCTCTCGCGTGCGTAGTACAGAAGCGGTGTATCACATCTCCAGCAGTGCGGATAGCTGTGTTCAAATTTCGGTGCCGCAAAGAGCAGCTTTCTTGCAGACAGGTCCTTGAGTACTTCCGGATCGGCACTGATCACGCCCTCAGCCAGTTCCTTTGCGTTGGGCTTGCAGCGCATACCAGCAAACGGGGTGCTCTCCTTCAATACACCCTTTTCGTCTACCATCTGTACGAACGGCAGGTCATACTTGCGGCCTACGTTCGCATCGTCTTCACCGAAGGCCGGAGCGATATGTACCACGCCGGTACCATCGGTCATCGTAACGTATTCGTCACATACTACATAGAAGCCCTTCTTGTGCTGACGGTCCGCATCGGCCTTGGCACATTCATACAGCGGTTCGTACTCCTTACGCTCCAGATCCGTACCCTTGTATGTCTCCAGCACTTCGTAGGCCGCCTTGCCGGCTTCCTTATCTTCCTTGGTCAGCAGCTGGGACAGCACGGTATCCAGCAGTGCCTTTGCCATGTAATAGGTATTGCCGTCGCATGCTTTTACCTTGCAGTAGGTCTCTTCCGGATGTACGCAGAGCGCCACGTTGCTCGGCAGGGTCCACGGTGTAGTGGTCCATGCCAGGATGTATGCGTCTTCGTCCTTACACTTGAAGCGCACGATCGCGGAACGTTCCTTCACATCCTTATAGCCCTGTGCCACTTCCTGTGCGGAAAGCGGAGTCCCGCAGCGCGGGCAGTAAGGCACGATCTTGAAGCCCTTGTACAGCAGGCCTTTGTTCCAGATCTCCTTGAGTGCCCACCATTCGGACTCGATGAAGTTGTCATCGTAGGTAACATAGGGATTGTCCATATCAGCCCAGAAACCAACGGTACCGGAGAAATCCTCCCACATTCCCTTATATTTCCATACCGATTCCTTACATTTCTCGATGAACGGCTCCAGACCGTAAGCTTCGATCTGATCCTTGCCGTCCAAGCCCAGCAGTTTTTCCACTTCGATCTCGACCGGCAGTCCGTGGGTATCCCAGCCGGCCTTACGCGGTACCATATTTCCCTTCATGGTACGATAACGCGGGATCATATCCTTGATCACACGGGTCAGCACATGGCCAATGTGCGGCTTGCCGTTTGCCGTAGGCGGTCCGTCATAGAACATATAGGTCGGGCAGCCCTCCCGCTCCTTGATACTCTTCCGGAAGATATCTTTGTCTTTCCAGAATTTTTCGATCTCTTTTTCACGCGCAACAAAATTTTGGTCTTTGGATACTTTCTGATACATCTCGCGTCCTCCTTTTTTAATGTAAAAAAGCTCACCCCTGTAACAGGATGAGCCTATGATCTCACAACCACCTCTTACCGCGTACTCCGTTCGAAAGCTTTGTTTCTCCCTTTTATACGTTTGCCTGTAACGCCGACACTGCGTCGCCGCCTACTTGATGTCTCTCACACCTTTTCGGGGCGCGGCTTGGGAGTGATCTTCCGTTGCGTCGTACTCTCACCGGGCTTCCACCCTCCCCGGCTCGCTTTGCATTTCCTTCGCACGTACTGTCTCCGTCACAGCCTTTCGAAGCCATATTTATATTTTCGTATTATATAGCGCCACGCCCAAATCCGTCAAGAGGGTATTTGACAAATTCAAGTCTGTTACTATTCACAGCCCTTCGTGCTGTGATAGTAACGGGTTTTGCCAATAAAAATCGCCTGCGGCGATGGGCAAAACCCATCTCACGCAAAGTGTTTTGAGTCGTAATCGCGCAGCAAGTGCGCGATTCGACTGTGAATGGTAACGTCTTGCTTGCCTTTACAGCGTGATGGCGTACGGGTTGTTGTAGGCCTTCTTCAAGTTTTCCCGGCTGTTGTACTGCTCCCCGATACAGAATTCCTTGGACCAGGTCATAAAGTATGCCCAGGGGATGCGGCTCTTGGCGAGCATCTCCACATCCGGTAGATAACCGATCTCCGCCAGCGCCGCCACTTTATTTTTGGACGTGTTGGCGATCAGCTGCTCGTAATCGGAAGCATAATCCGTCGGTGCATACTCCGGCAGATAGATGTCTACCGAGATCACATCCACATATTCATCTCCCGGATAGCCTTCCTTTAAGCGGCAGTTCCATACCCACAGCAGGTTGTCCAGATGATGCACATTCACATAGCGGTCATACATCAGTTTGAAAAGTTCCCGTGCCACTTCCGGCCCCTTGGCGCCCCACCAGAACCAGGTGCCGTCCGATTCGTGGAACGGTCTCCACAGAACGGGAATGTCTTTTTCACAGAACGGCTTCAGCAGTTCCGCCATCGCATCCATATCGTGAAAGAACGCTTCCCGCTCCGGACTGCCTTCCACCAGGATCTTTGATGCGTCAAAATCCGTATGCTCCGTGTAGAAACTCTTATCCCGTCCGCCGATCGGTGAATACCAGTGATAGGAAAAGGTCACGATGCCGTCCGTCTTCTGCGCCCAGTCCAGCGCCACTTCCATGGTGCCGCGGTTCTCATAGATCTCGGTAAGACAAAGCCCTGAGGCATCCTCGTAATTGATGTTCGGCGAATACGCCAGCAGCTCAAAGCCGCGCAGCTTCGGCTCTTTTCCGGTCACATCTTTGATATAGCTGATCTCAGCCATCGGGATCGTCTGGGTGTGCTGCCCCGTGATGATCGCCTTTCCTGCCGTATCCGACAGGTAGTTCAATAGTTTCTTTGCATTTTCCGTTGCGTTCGGATTTACTGTTTTCTGCATAAAGTCCCCTTTCCCTTCTACTCTTTCAATCGATACAGTCTGTGTGCGTTTTCCCATACCGCTTCCCGGATCTCTTCCTCCGGGATGCCGCGGAGCTGTGAAAGTTTCGCGATGACATAAGCAATATTCGAAGATACGTTGCGCGTTCCCCGCTTCGGCTCCGGCGACAGATACGGTCCGTCCGTTTCCAGTACGATCCTCTCCAGCGGGATCACCTGTGCCGCTTCCACCAGTTTTTTAGCATTCTTATAGGTGAGTACCCCGCCGATCCCGATGTAGTATCCCATATCCACAAATTCCATTGCCATCTCTTTGGTATAGGAAAAGCAGTGGATCACACCGTCTCCGTTATGGTACTCCTTCAGGATATCCGCCGTATCCCTGGCAGCCTCCCGCGAATGGATGATCACCGGCAGGTCGGCCTCCTGCGCCATACGCAGCTGCCGTATGAACGCCTCTTTCTGATCCTCCGGCGCCACTTCCTTCCAGTGATAATCCAACCCGATCTCGCCGAGCGCTACACATTTTTCTTCCGCAAGATGCTCTTCCAGCCATTGCCAGCCCGCCGCATCCGCACTGTATACCTCTTCCGGATGCACTCCCAGTGCGCAATAGATGTGTTCGTAGTGCTTTGCCAGCTCCAGCGCCTTTTTGCTCGAGGCAATGCTCGCACCTACATCCACCGCTTTGGCCACGCCGCATTCCGGCAGGCTGCGGATCACTTCCTCCCGGTCCGCGTCAAAGGCATCATCATCGTAATGCACATGCGTATCAAATATCGCTTTCATTCGGTTCCTTTTTCCCGTCTTTCTTCTGTACTATATATACTAGCAAGCACATATTTAATCGTCAATCAATTATTTCAGGTATCACATGCGTCGGATCCGCAGGAACGATCTCTTTCCACACGCAAGGATCTATGATAAAATAATTTCTTAATAAACCGCAAAAAGGAGCTCTGCCATGCAGTCCATCGATACTTTTCCCACCAACCGGATCAAGCATCTGCAATACCGTGTCGGACGCGTGTTTCCTTTCGGCGCCTCGCTGGTCGAAGGCGGCGGCGTCAACTTCAGCATCTTTTCCAAGGAAGCCACAGGATGCACGCTGGTACTCTACCACCAGGGTATGAAGAAGCCGTTCGTAGAGATTCCGTTCCCGGACAGTTTTCGCGTGGGGAATGTGTATACCATGCTGGTCTTCGGCCTCGACTTTGAAACCGTGGAATACGGCTACCGTTTTGACGGTCCCTTCGATCCGGAACACGGCCTGTGGTTCGACCGTAAAAAGGTACTGCTGGATCCCTACGCCAAAGCCGTCTCCGGCCGCAATGTGTGGGGAAAAACACCGGATCCGAAAGATCCGTTCCAGCACCGTGGGCAGATCGTCCGGGAAGACTACGACTGGGAAGGCGACAAACCTCTGGAGATCCCGCAGAAAGATCTGGTCATTTATGAAATGCATGTGCGTTCCTTTACCGCGCATCCGTCCGCCAATGTCAAATATAAAGGAACCTATGCCGGGATCATCGAAAAGATCCCTTATCTCAAAGAACTCGGCATCAACTGTGTGGAACTGATGCCCATCTTTGAGTTTGATGAATTTGAAAACTACCGTGTGGTGAATGGCCGCCCGCTCTTAAACTACTGGGGCTACTCCACCGTGGATTTTTTTGCGCCGAAAGCCGGCTATGCCACCTCGGCGCCGTTTGGCATGGAGGTGGATGAGCTGAAACATATGATCCGCAGCCTGCACGAGAACGGGATCGAAGTGATCCTGGATGTGGTCTTCAACCATACCGCCGAAGGCAATGAACGCGGCCCGTATATTTCCTACCGCGGGATCGACAACCGCACCTATTATCTGCTCACACCGGAAGGCTACTATTACAATTTCAGTGGCTGCGGCAACACGATGAACTGCAATAATGCCGTGGTGCGCAGTGTCATCCTGGACTGCCTGCGTTACTGGGTAGCCTCTTATCACGTAGACGGGTTCCGTTTCGATCTGGCCAGCATCCTGACCCGCGACGAATCCGGTGCCCCTATGTCGGATGCACCGCTGCTGGAATCCCTCGCACATGATGCCGTACTCGGCAAGACCAAACTGATCGCCGAAGCCTGGGATGCCGGCGGTCTGTATCAGGTAGGCGACTTTTCCGAGTGCAGCCGCTGGTCGGAATGGAACGGCAAGTACCGTGACTGCGTGCGCCACTTCATTAAAGGCGATGCGGGATATGCACCGGAAATGTACAGACGCATCAGCGGCTCCGAAGATCTGTACGACGAACGCACACCGGAAGCCTCCGTCAATTTCATCACCTGTCACGACGGCTTTACCCTCTACGACCTGGTTTCTTACAACGAAAAACACAATGAAGCCAACGGCGAGGATAACCGCGACGGTTCCGATGACAATGCGTCCTGGAACTGCGGTGCGGAAGGCGAGACGAAAGATCCGGAGATCCACCGGCTGCGCCTGCGCCAGATGATGAACGCCACATCCCTGCTGCTTACCAGCCGTGGCGTACCCATGCTCTTATCCGGGGATGAATTTGCCAACACCCAGTACGGCAACAACAATGCCTACTGCCAGGACAACGAGATCTCGTGGCTGGACTGGGACCGTCTGGCACAATACCGGGAACTGTTTGCTTTTACGAAAAACATGATCGCCTTCCGCAAAGCGCACCCTGTCCTGCGGATCGACCGTTACGAAAACTGCTACAACGCCACCGGCTACCCGGAACTGTCCTTTCACAGTCTGAAGCCCTGGGAGCTGGATCCCAATGCTCCCAATCTTTGTTTTGCGTATCTGTATGCCGAGGATCACATCAAGTTCCGTACACCAGCGGATACTTTTCTCTACATCTGTGTCAATGCCCACTGGGAGGCGCATGACTTTGCGCTGCCGCTCATCCCGGACGCGCATCACTGGCGGATCGCTGCCGATACCTGTGCCGGCGTCGCCTATGTCCCGGGAGAAGAGATCCCGTTCAACAGTTTAACGCAGATCACCCTGCAGCCAAGATCCGTAACCATCCTGATCTCCCGCACAACTTAGTATGGATAGATAGAAAAAACTGCCGCGGAAAACCGCGGCAGTCCTGTTTGGATCTTTATTGATTTTTACTCGAAGATCTCCTCGTACACTTCTTTGAACTGATCTGCACTCCAGTCTTCGATATCATCTTCGTACAGATATACTTCTACCCAGTTGTCATCATCATCTACACGAAATGCAAGAGTGTAGGTAGAATACTCAAAGCCGCTGTTGTCAGCGTTCATTATAGCATCGCAGGTAGCATATACCGGATAACCGTCACGCTCGATGCCAAGATCGATCACGGACTTTACCGTTGTCTGCTTATCATCGTTCTCACCGAACACTACATAATAATCACCGTCATCTTCTTCGTGCAGCTCACCTTCCGCTACCACATCATCCCAGTCCAGCCACAGGCCCGGATAAATGGAATAGGTCTTATATCCGCTGCCGGTCCCGTCAAAGCTCAGATAGGTCGGTACGGAAAAATCCTCATCCAGTTCGAAGCCGTCTCTTACTTTCACATCACAGATGTAGTTGTTATCATAGTCATACAGAGAAACGGAACCGTCGGAATTGATGCTCAGCTCATCATTACCGGAAGCATCGGAATCCGTATCCGGAGTTGCATTCAGATTGATATCTGCATCTGCATCTGCATTTACCTCTGCATCCGTATCTTCGACATCCCAGCCGATCTCTTCATCATCCGTATTGAAAGCGCTGCCCATATCGGTGGCATTTTCTGCCACATCATCGGGTACTTCTACCGTCACATCACCCCACTCGGTGAACTCAACGGTAAAGGAAATAGCATTCAGTTCTACGGACACCGTGCTCAGATCGATGAATCCGCCCATCTGATCGCCGAAATCTTTATTCACCTGATCCAGCAGACCTTCCATATCACTGCCGGACATATCGATCTCCATCTTTACACAGCGGCCGGTCTTTTTGGAAGCATAAACGGTCATATCCATATTGAAATAGGAAAGATAGCTCTCGATCGTCTGGTTATCCACACCGGTCTCTTCCAGTGCATCTTCCGCTTCATCCCCTGCAGCATCCAGAAGGATATCGTAGACCGGCATATAAGCGTCTGCCGTGGTGTCCAGCTTCAGCACCCAGCAATCCTCGCCGTTTACTTTCACTGCCTTCTTCTCCACTTCGCCCTGCTTCATCACATCTGCAGAAGCCTCACGGATCTTATTCATGGTTTCCTCATCCAGAGGATTTTCCTTCACTTCCTGTTCGGTCTTGATCCATTCGCCACTGTCCGGATCCTTTGCGTATGCGATCACGGTATCACCGTCTGAGATCGAATATGCTTCGGTATTGAGATCTCCCTTCTGGCCCATAGCCGCATAGCTCAGATCGGTCGTGAAATGAACCGCCGGAGCATCCTTATCGCTGCCGTCATACTCCATTTCGATCCCGCCGTTTGCGGACAGATCCACGGCCATACCGAAATCCACGGAAACATCGACATCCATATCGACCGTTGCCGCAAAAGAATCTTCAGCGTTTTCCATCATCTTGTCTACAAACTGATCTGCCTTCGGTGCACCACACCCTGCCAGCAGACCCATGCTCAGTGCCATAGCACCTGCTGTCACCAAATACTTCTTTCTCATGTTCTTTCCTCCCTCGTTAATATGAGAAAACCTACCTGCAACGGTTAGTCATTCTAACAGAAAAACTAACGTTTGACAAGTAGGTTTCTGCTACTGTTATGCGCATCCCGGCTACTATCCGGTGCATCAGACCGTATATATACTGCATTCTTCCCAAGACGACACCTTCAAAGCCGCATATTCAGCGGATTTCCAAACCTGTGATCCGCAAACTCACCCTTAAGATGCTCGGAAGAATCAGTGAATTTCTTCCCAGTTATCTGCATCCATGATATCGTCCTTCACCCGGTACCATACGGCATCTGCAGAGCCATACACGTTGCCGTCATACACGGCCCAGTCATCCATCCACAGCACCGTAAAACCGTCTCTTTTACTCTCGGAAGTAATGCGGCTGCCTGTAAACGGATTGACCGGATCGGCGATCAGTCCCTGCATCGCAAGCGATGGCGTATCCGCATTGGTCATAAAGGCGTTTTCCGTCACCAGCCCGATACTGCCGAAATCCTTCACCAGCAGCAGCGGATTGGCATGCTCTGCATCGATCCCGTTTGCAAACAGCATATCGTCAAACTGCCCGAGTGCCTTCCCATGATCGCCGACCAGGATGATACGGGTGTTATCATAAACGCCCCACTCCCGCAACTGATCGAACCACCGTCCCAGTGCCAGCATCGCGGCCATATTGGCATGATAGTGCCCCACACTGTATTCCGCATTGTTCTGGTCAAAGTGCAGCACCCGTCCGTTACAGATCTTATCTGCGGTCAGATCATAATCGGAATTGTCCGTTCTGCGCTCCGGGTTGTAATCCGGCAGCGGCAGGATCGTCGGCTCATGCGTGGTATTGTTGCACATCAGCAGGAAGGTATCCCCTTCCGCCTCGGCCTGCGTATAAGCGCCCAGATTCTGCAAAACGGTATAGGCCTGATTGAACAGCGGGTTTCCCGTGGTGTACAGCCGGTCTCCGCGCAGATAGGCGCCGCTGTCATATACGTCGTCCTGCCATGCCGGCGGTGTCACTTTGTACCAGCTGTAAAAGAAGAAATTCCGCTCTCTCGTGATCCGGTAGGAGTCCCGGTCCACCCCGGCTTCCAGTACGCCTTCCATCGTGAGTTCTTTTACATAAGGCGCATCCGCAAACACATCGGTCGCCTTGATGAGCGGTGTCTCCACACTCCCCGCATACGGCAGATCACAGACCGTGACACGGTATCCCTGCTCCCCGAAAAGCGTCGGCATCACGCGGATCGCTTCGTTAAATTTTTTCACCAGCGGTTCCCGGTCTCTTTGGTTGATCGCCTCCGGTGTATATTCATAACCTCCGTACAGCTCCGGTGCGCCGGTATTGGTTGCCAGGCCACCGCTCACGGTATTCGGATAATACGTAAAGCCGTCAAACTGCTGCGCCAATTGCGGCATCTCCTCGATAAAATACGGGAAATATGCCCCAATCGCGCGATCGAGCATGATCACCACCACATTTTTTCCGCTTTTACTGAGCGTGATCGCCGGTGCCTCCTGCGCTCCGTTATCCTGTTCCCGCAGGGTTTCGAGGGTCTGCCTCGTGGTCACGATCTTCTGGCCGGACATTACAAGCAGTGCAAATACCACGACCAGCATCAGATTGCCGCACAGTTTTCCTGCCTTTTTCCACAGCAGGCTTCCGATCACGACCAGCAGCAGGAGGATCCCCAGGTTCCCCCACCGCTGCAGTTTTTCATAATGCGGGATCACATCAAACGCCAGCATCGTGGAGATGGATCCGATCTCTGCTTTGTAGCAGAGCGCATCCGTCAAAAAGATCAGATTCATCAGAAACAGAATGCCGCCGTAGAGCCGCCGTTTCGGCTTCTGCAGCATCCCGTAGATGATATTCCCCCAGAAAAGGAATGTACCGGCAAACACGCATACCGTGGTAAAGGCATAATGGATCGGTGATATGGTATGATCCGTCACGTAAAAATCCTGCGGTGCATCCCCGATCAGTGTCATCGGCAGCCACAATCCCAGCAGCACCGTCAGCGCCAGCTCCATGACAAACACATAATCCGGTGCATTCTCTGCATTTTTATCTGCAATATCCGCGGCCATCCCCTGCTTTCCAAAGATCCTGCGCAGCACCCATACCAGAAATGCCGCACACAGGATCAGCGCACCGATGCCATACAACACCAGCGCCTCAAAATCCTTCCGCCCAAGCACCGCAGAGAGCTTTCCGGATGCAAGAAGAAAGATCCCGTAAGCTGCGGTGATCCCGGCAGACAGCATCGCCACCAGACGCTTCGCGTCTTTCACATACTTCATCACGATATTTTTGCACAGGGAATAGATATTGTTCATGGTCCAGTACAGGACCAGCCCGGAGGGACTGCGATAGAGCAGCACAAGAAAAACCGCAGCCAGCACATAGGGCTGCAGTTTCTGTTTCCATGTAAACCCTTTGGTATAGATGGCACTGGAGATTCCGTTGATCACGGTCATCAGTACCGGAAGCAGATTGATCTGTGCGGAACCGATACGGATCAGTCCGTCCTCTGCCGCCAGATCCCGGATCGGCCCGAAGGATGCACCGGATAAGATCTGCAGATGGGATAAAAAGTGATACGCTGCCATAAAGAACGGGATCTGCAGCAGCAGTGACAGGGTTCCCTTCAGCGCATACAATGGTTTGTAGCCCGTTTCCGCAAAATAGGCCGTCTGCATCATATAACGCTCGTCACCGGTAAACGTTTTTTTGATGTGCGCCATCCAGCGCTCCATCGATTTCTGCTTTTCCCGTTCCTCTTCCTGGATCGCTTCCGCCCTGGCATAGAGCGGCAGTACCAGAGTACTGACCGCGATGCTCATTCCGATCAGCGTATATCCTTCATGGCCCAGCAGACTGTACATGATCGTAAAGATAATCTCGATCAGATACTCCACCGGGCGTATCATTACATTATAGAATGTGTCAAACATTGCATTAAAATCTTCTGATCTTTATATTTTTAGTCTTCCGGATAAGCGACATCCCGGATCGAAACAAAACTGTAGTTCTGCAGTTCCTGCAGGATACGGTCGACCTCATCCTTCCTCTGTTTCTCTGTCATCGTTCCTGTCAGGATCAGCACATGGGTGCAATGTCCGGCTCTCGCATCGACATATTCCGTCTCATCCGCCTCCTGCAATACCAGTGACAGATTGGGATCCATATCCTTCTGCAGCTGTGTCAGCATCTGCGACAGCTGTTTCTCCGGGATATCGTCACCGACCGTCGATAACAGGAACACAACTTTTCGTTCTTCGCAGGCTGCTGCCGGAACGGTCAGAGTTTCCTCACTTTCCACCGCATCCTCCGCATTCGCCGTTTCCGCTGCCAAAGCGGGCTCTTCTGACCTCGCCGACTGACTTAGCGTCTCACCCTCTGACATAGATACACCCGCAGTCTGGGATGCCGGCGCCACGGAATACGAAGCATTTCCGTTTTCGGTTTTGTGCTGTTCCCTTATACTTTCAATACTGTCCGATATTGTGACAGCATTCATATTGCCGCTTGCCGGTTCTTCCTCTGCCTCGGCCGTTCCCTCCGCCGTATCCACAGATTCCATCGGGTCCTCCGCCATATCAGCGCTGGCCGGGGCAGATTCCGCAGTCGCCTGCGTGGACCCGGCTGCCGCCGGTGCCATCGTTGTGCCGGAGCTCCGCATACTGCTCATAACGGGGATCACTACCAGAACACACAGTACCGCAGCAGCCGCCACACCGAAGTATTGCCACGGGATATTCCGCTTTTTCTTTTTCTGCGGTGCTTCGTTTTTTACGGTATCCCCCGTATCCGGAAGATCCGAAAAGATCTTTTCGAGTTTTTCTTTCTTCTCTATCTTCTCTATCTTATTATCTGTCTTATCTATCTGATCGTTCTGTGACATTGTCACAGTTTTCGGAAATACTGTCACATTTGTCTGTGCCGCCGCTTCCTGTGCATCCAGTTTTTCTTCGATCTTTCCCCACAGATCCGGCAGTTCGGTACGGACAAGATTTTTATATTCGGTTTCCAATGATCTATTCATATCCGTACCTCCTTAATTTTTTGATCGCCGCCTGGTATCGCCAGGTGACCGTCCCCATCGGGATCTGTAATATTTCCGAAATCTCTTTGAATGTCATATCCGAAAGAACCTTCATATCAACGATCTCTCGTTCCTCCGGTTTCAGCCTCGCCAGCGCTTCCTGTATGGAAAGCTGCTCTACAACGCCGTCCTCTACGCCTTCTCCGGGCGTCTCCTGTTCGGAGAAATCTTCGATCCCTCCGCTGTCGTCCTCCTCATCGCCTCCGCTGCCCATCAGCACTTCCCGCTTATGTTTTCGCAGCTCATCGATCGCCATATTCCTTGCGATGGTCGCCAGCCAGCCTTTGTGCCCGCTGCCGGGCTGAAACTTCGCTGCCGAGTTCCAGATCCGGATAAACACATCACTGGTCACGTCTTCGGCCGTTTCTTTCTGCTGTACCACGCCCAGAACAATGGTATACAGATATGGCAGATATTCTTCGTAGATCTCCTTCAGTGCATTGCGGTCACCACCGGCGATGGTTTGCATGCACTCCGCAAATCTTTCCTCTGTCACGGCATATCCTTTCCGCAACCGGTACCGGACCTCTTTTTCTCTTCTGTATGAGATACGGATCTCCGATCGCTTTTTTATGGTTTCCTTCACAAAATTTCTTTGCTTTTTTCCTTCCGATAGTTTACACTAAATCCCATAAAAAGAAAAGGGAAAGATAGGTACGGTCCATGGAAATCGAACGTAAGTTTTTGATCCGGAGATTGCCGGAAGATCTGGAACAGTACCCGTTCCGTCTGCTGGAGCAGGGCTACTTAAATACCGATCCCGTAGTACGGGTGCGCAAAGAGGATGACGATCATTACCTGACTTATAAAGGAAAAGGCTTCCTTGCCCGGGAAGAATATAACCTTCCTCTCAATGCAGAGGCTTATGCGCATCTGATCCAGAAAGCTGACGGAAATATCATCCGCAAAAAACGCTACCGGATCCCGATCGAAGGCACAGACCTCACGATCGAACTGGATGTTTTCGATGCGCCGTTTGCCCCTCTCATCCTCGCCGAAGTCGAGTTTGAGAACATTGCGCAGGCACAGGCGTTTCTTCCACCGGAATGGTTTGGGGAAGATGTGACGGAAAACCGCGAATACAGCAACAGTTATCTTTCGCGAAAAGAATTCTCATAAAAAACCAGGGGGGGCCCCCTGGTTTTTCTTACTTATTTTTTCTGCCGTATAGCTCCGTCATCTCCCGGATCCGTTCTGCCAGTTCCCCGGTATATACGCCAGCCTGCATCCTCCAGTTCCAGTTATCCCCCAGGGTAGACGGTATATTGATCCTGCCTTCATTCCCCAGTTCCAGATAATCCTGCATCGGAATGATCGCCGTATCCGCGACACTCGCCATCGCCAGCCGGATAAGATCCCAGGCGATGTGTTTCGTACTCCTGATGTTCATATACTTCTTTGTATATGCCTGATCCCTGCGATTGAGCTGCGCAAACCAGCCGATCGTGGTATCGTTGTCATGGGTTCCGGTATACACCACACAGTTCCGTTCAATATTATGCGGGATATGGTCATTATCCTCATTGCTGTCAAAGGCAAATTCCAGGATCTTCATTCCCGGATATCCGGTCTTCTTCACCAGTTTCCGGACACTCGGAGTGATCATCCCCAGATCCTCCGCAATGATCCGCTGCTCTCCCAGCTTCTTCTTCATCGTATCAAACAAGTCGTATCCCGGACCTTTTACCCAATGTCCGAACTCTGCCGTCGGATCTCCGTACGGAACATTATAATACTCGTCAAAGCCGCGGAAGTGATCGATACGTACCACATCATACAGTGCAAAGCAAGCTTCCATTCGTTTGAGCCACCACGCATAACCGGTCTTCTTATGATAGTCCCAGTCATACAGCGGATTGCCCCAGAGCTGCCCGGTCTTTGCAAAATAATCCGGCGGGCATCCGGCCACTCCCGTGGGATATCCCTTGGAATCCAATTGGAACAGCTTCGGATCTGCCCAGGTATCTGCACTGTCAAATGCCACATAGATCGGGATATCCCCGATGATCCGGATCCCTTTCTCATTGGCATACTGCTTTAATGCCTTCCATTGCCGGTCAAACAGATACTGCACAAACTTCTCACAGCCCATCTGCACGGCATGCGCCTCCTCCTGCGCAAACGCCTTGAGCGCTGCGCGTTTGCGAAGACGCAGGGAATCTTCCCATTCCATAAAGCTCTTGCCTTTGTTCGCATCCTTGATCGTGCGGAACAGGGCATAATCCTCCAGCCAGAATGCATTCTTTTTTACAAACGCCCGATAATCCTTCTCCGACTCGATACCGCTCCGCTGATACGCTTTCATCAACAGCTTCATGCGGTTGCGGTACAGTTTCTCATAATCAACCTTCTTCGGATCATCTCCCCAGTTGATCTTCGTCACTTCCTTTTTGGTCAGCCATCCCTTTTGGATCAGGTCATCAAAATCGACAAAATACGGATTGCCTGCAAATGTCGAAAACGACTGATACGGCGAATCTCCGTAACTGGTCGGTCCCATCGGCAGCACCTGCCAATACGTCTGTCCGGCTTCTGCCAGAAAATCCACAAATGCATACGCCTCTTCGGAAAAACATCCGATCCCGTACTTCGACGGCAGACTGAAGACCGGTAATAATACTCCGCTTGCTCTCATAAAACTTAATTCCTCTGCACCGCCTTCTTTCCGGCGTGCTGACTTCCTTCATAAAATATGTAACATTATAGCTTGTGAAAACAAAAAGCGCAAGTTTTCAAACCTGCGCCTTTCGTATCCGTTACCCGAATTAGAGTTTCCAGATATCGCGATTGTAATCCGCGATCGTACGATCCGAAGAGAAGTAGCCTGCCATCGCAATGTTCACCAGCATCCTCTGCCGCCACTTCTTACGGTTTTCAAATGCCTTCAATGCCTGATCCTTTACCTTAATATAATCACGCAGATCCAGAAGCCCCATAAACCAGTCCTTACCGACGATCTCATTATACAGTCTCTGAAGACTCACTTTATCGCCGATCTTCAATACCTTCGGATCGATGATAAAATCAACCGCTTCTTTGATCACCGGATCGTTTTCATAGAGCTGATCTGCATGATACTCCGCATTGTAGTTTTCACGCAGTTTCAGTACCTCGTCGGATTTCTTTCCGAAGATAAAGATATTGTCATCCCCCACCAGTTCATGGATCTCCACATTCGCACCGTCATCCGTTCCCAGAGTCACTGCACCGTTCAGCATAAACTTCATGTTGCCGGTACCGGATGCTTCCTGGCTCGCCAGTGAGATCTGTTCGGAAATATCGCATGCCGGGATCAGTTTTTCCGCATAGGATACGTTGTAATTTTCCACAAAAACGATCTTCATATACCGGCTTACTTCCGGATCGTTATTTACGATCTTCTGTAATACCAGCAGCAGATGGATGATATCCTGTGCGATCACATACGCCGGAGCCGCCTTTGCGCCGAAGATAAAGCTGATCGGACGTCCCGGTTTCTTTCCTTTCTTGATCTCCAGGTATTTATGGATAATGTAAAGCGCATTCATCTGCTGACGCTTATACTCATGCATACGTTTGATCTGGATATCAAAGATGCTCTCCGGATCCAGTTCCACACCTTCCGCTTTTTTGATATATGCACAGAGTTCCAGTTTCTTCTGCTTCTTGATCGCTTCGATGCGCTTCAGGACTTTTGCATCGTCTTTGTACGCAAGCAGTTTCTGCAGTTCATTGGCATCCTCTTTGAAACCGTCACCGATCAGAGAAGTGATGCAGTCGGCCAGATCATGATTGCAGGACAATAACCAGCGGCGGAATGTGATGCCGTTGGTCTTGTTGTTAAATTTCTTCGGATAGATCTTATAGAAATCATTCAGCTCGGTATTCTTTAAGATCTCCGTATGCAGTGCTGCCACACCGTTAACCGAGAAACCGTAATGGATATCGATATGCGCCATATGCACACGTTTCTGATCATCGATGATCCACACCTTCGGATTCTTATACTTTGCCATCACGCGGCGGTTCAGTTCTTCGATGATCGGGAGCAGCTGCGGGACGGCTTTTTTCAAAAACCTGATCGGCCATTTTTCCAATGCTTCCGCAAGGATCGTATGGTTCGTATACGCGCAGGTCTTGCTCACCACCTTGATGGCTTCGTCCATGGAGAAGCCTTCCTGCTCCGTCAGGATACGGATCAGTTCCGGGATCACCATTGTCGGATGCGTATCATTGATCTGGATCACGGCATGCTTATACAGCTGATGCAGATCGTATCCTTTTTCTTTCATCTCCTTGAGGATCAGCTGTGCACCGCTGCTTACCATAAAGTACTGCTGATAGATACGCAGGATCCGTCCGGCATCGTCCGAATCGTCCGGATACAAAAACAGCGTCAGATTTTTTTTGATCCTGTTCTTGTCAAAATCGATTCCTTTCTGTACCAGACTTTCATCGATGCTTTCCAGATCAAACAGATGCAGTTTGTTCACGCCTTTATGATAACCGACAACATCAATATCATACAAACGTGACGTCACCGCTGTCTTTCCGAAATATACTTTAAACGTCGTATCGGTTTTGTTCAGCCAGCTGTTGTCTTCGATCCAGTCATTCTTTTCTGCGGTTTGCTTGTTCCGTTTGAATACCTGTTTGAACAAACCGTAATGATAATTCAGTCCGATCCCGTCCCCCGGCAGATTGAGTGTTGCGATCGAGTCGATAAAGCATGCCGCAAGGCGTCCCAGGCCGCCGTTTCCCAGAGACGGTTCCGGCTCACACTCTTCGATCCGGCTCAAGTCTTTTCCTTCTGCTGCCAGCGCTTCTTTTAATTCATCGTAGATTCCCAGATTGATCAGATTATTGGAGAGGAGTTTTCCGATCAGAAATTCCGCAGAGATATAATAGATCTTTTTCTTTCCTTTGATCTGCGGACGATCCGCCAGTTCATCTTTGGTAAATAAAAGAAGTGCACGATACAATTCACGATCGCTGCACTTCTTTAATGGCTTGTTAAATAAACTCTCACAAACTGTTTCGAGTTTCTGAAAAGCGTTATTTAGTTCGTTGTCTTTTTTTTTGCAGATGTAGGCGCAGGCTTCTTTGCTGCCGTTGTTTTCTTGGTTGCTGCTGCCTTTGTCGTCTTCTTTTCTGCAGTTGCCTTCTTTGCTGCAGTTGTCTTTGCTGCCGCCTTTGTCACTTTCTTTGCTGCTGCCGCCTTCGTAGCAGTTGCCTTTGTGGTCTTCTTTACAGCAGTCTTCTTCTCTGCTGCTGCTTTCGTAGTCTTCTTTGCTGCAGTCGTCTTCGCTGCTGCTGCCTTTGTTGTCTTCTTTGCTGCAGTTGTCTTCGCTGCTGCTGCCTTTGTTGTCTTCTTTGCTGCAGTCGTCTTCGTTGCTGCTGCCTTTGTTGTCTTCTTTGCTGCAGTTGTCTTCGCTGCTGCTGCCTTTGTTGTCTTCTTTGCTGCAGTCGTCTTCGTTGCTGCTGCCTTTGTTGTCTTCTTTGCTGCAGTCGTCTTCGTTGCTGCTGCCTTCGTTGTCTTCTTTGCTGCAACTGCCTTCTTTGCAGGTTCAGCCTTTGCTGTAGTCTTCTTTGCTGCGGCCTTCTTTGCAGGTGCCTTATCAGCTGCCTTTGCGGTCTTCTTTACTGCAGTCTTCTTTTCTGCAGTTGCCTTCTTAGTTTCTTTCTTGGTCTCAGTTTCTTTCGATGCAGCAGGTCTTGCCATTTTCTTTTTCTCCTCTTCTCTTTTGGAAAATAATACGATAAATTAAAAAATGATTTTAAGGAAATCCCTTAAATTGCCTTTATATTAACTGAATACGTTCCCTATGTCAACACAAAATGTTGATTTTCTGCGGTTTTCTTTTCTGATTTTTCAACACTCGGAAAAAAAACAGACACAACATATAGCGTTGCATCTGTTTTATTATTTCGTGATCCGTCAAAGAATCATTTTTTCTCCATCACTTTATAACTGCTCAGATTGGTGTGTGCGATCAGCTTTCCGTTTTCATCCGTAATGTTGATCTCACTGAATACGATCTTGCGTCCGTCTTTTAAAATCCTTGCTTCCGCATATAAAATACCACTTTGCACCGAAGAAATAAAATCGATATTTCCGGTTGTTGCCACATACAGTTTCTCATCAAAGTTCTGATTCAGAACAACTGCCGATGCAAAATCCGCCAGTGTAAAATATACACCGCCCATCACATACCCGGCGCCGTTGATGTGATTTTCATTGATGACCAGCCGCACCTTACTGTAACCTTCGGACACTTCCATGATCTCTGCGCCGGTTGCCTGTGTCGCAAATTTATCGTGAGAAAAATATTCCCGGATCTCTTCCAATGTTTTCATTCTACAGATTCCCTTTGTAACGTTTCGTTCCTTCCAACCGTCCGGAACGTTACATCCTTTCTTTTTATATATACTGCATACCGGTAATGATTTTCGTTATGCAGTAAACGGACGGCTTTTACGACCGTCCGTTTCTACAACAGCGTGTTATTATTAGCCTTCGTTCTCCTGCGCTACCAGACGCTCTACACTGTAGCGTTTTCGAAGTAACGGTTTTTCGATCTTACCCGTCGGGTTACGCGGTACATCTGCAAAGATGATCTTGCGCGGACGTTTGTATCGGGGCAGTCCCTGACAGAATTCTTCGATTTCTTCTTCGGTGCAGGTCATACCTTCCTTGATCTGAATGACTGCACCTGCGATCTCACCCAATCGCTTATCCGGCAGACCGATGACTGCGACATCACTGATCTTGTCGAATGCCCGCAGATAATCTTCGATCTGTACCGGATACAGGTTTTCACCGCCGGATACGATCACATCTTTTTTGCGGTCTACCAAAAAGATAAATCCGTCTTCATCCTGCATCGCCACATCACCGGTCAGCAGCCATCCGTCATGCAATACTTCTGCTGTCGCTTCCGGATTACGATAGTAACAGGTCATCACACCGTTACCCTTTACACACAGTTCTCCGGCATCGCCCTGCTTCACCGGATTACCGTTTTCATCGATGATCTTGCATTCCCAGCCATAGCCCGGTACACCGATGGCACCGACTTTATGAATGTTCTCCACGCCCAGATGTACACAGCCCGGTCCGATGGATTCGCTCAGACCGTAGTTGGTATCGTACTGATGATTCGGGAAGTATTCCTTCCAGCGCTTGATCAGAGAAGGCGGTACCGGCTGTGCACCGATGTGCATCAGTCTCCACTGTGACAGTTCGTAATCTTCCATTTTCAAAGTTCCTGCATCCAGCGCATCCAGGATATCCTGCGCCCATGGTACCAGCAGCCATACGATGGTGCAGTGTTCACGGGATACCGCATCAAAGATATACTGCGGTTTGGTACCTTTTAACAGTACGGCTTTGGAGCCGGCTACCAGACTGCCCATCCAGTGCATCTTCGCACCGGTATGATACAGCGGCGGAATGCAGAGGAAGCAATCGTCCCTGCCCTGTCCGTGATGATGCTGCTCCACGGTAGCTGCCGTCATCAGGCTTAAGTGTTTATGCAGGATCGCCTTCGGGAATCCGGTGGTACCGGAGGAAAAATAGATCGCCGCATCATCTTCGTCTTTGATCTCGATGTCCGGTTTTGCACTGGAGCAGTCTGCCACCAGTTCACGATAGCTCTCTGCAAACGTCGGACAGGTCTCACCCACAAAGATGAGCAGACGGTTCTTGGAAAGTTTGTCTACGATGGATTCAATACGACCGATGAATTCCGGTCCGAACAGCAGCACATCCACTTCGGCCAGATCCGCACAATACTGGATCTCATCGGCGGAATAACGGAAGTTGAACGGAACCGCCAGCGCACCGGTCTTTAAGATACCCATATAGATCGGCAGCCATTCCAGACAGTTCATCATCAGGATCGCTACTTTATCTCCGCGCTTTACGCCGCGGCTTAACAGCATATTTGCCATGCGGTTTGCTTTCTCATCAAAAACACGCCAAGTGATCTCTCTGCGGTAAGGTTCATCTTCGGTCTGCTGGATCAGGGAATATTCTTTCCAGGTCACGCGTCTGGTTTCTTTCTGTTCCGGATTGAGTTCGATCAGCGCCACTTCATCGCCGTACTCCCGGCGATTGCGCTCCAGGTAATCCATAATCGGCATTGTTATATGTCCTCCTAATATCAAGTCCGTACCGGACAGCCCGGCACACGTGTATCAGTATATCATAAAAACATACGGAATGCACACTATTTCTCTTGCCGAAAAGGCTTTTTTTCTATACAATACAAAAACAAGATAAGCAAAGAAAGGGAATGCAACCATGAAAAGAAAACTACTGCCGCTCCTGCTCCTCACCATAACCGCCTCTGTCACAGCCTGCGGCTCCGCAGACAGCGGATCGGAACGCGGTTCGATCGAAGAGGCTCCGCCGATCCGGAATGAAACTGAAACAGCGGAAGAAAAAACGGGAGAAACTGCGCTCCCGGAAGAAGAGGAACGTCCGGAAGAAAGTGCCGATAACACGGAGACTGCGGCCGGCGAACCCACGGTCACCGAAGCGCCGGAAGAGCCGGAAACCACAGAAGCTCCGGTACCGGACTACACCGGCATCACGGTGTCTGCTCAGGATCTGGACGGAAATACCGTTTCGATGCAGGATATCTTCTCTGCACATAAATATACCGTTGTGAATATGTGGGCGACCTGGTGCGGTCCCTGCGTGGGAGAGATCCCGGAACTGGCAGCGATGGAAGAGGAACTTGCCAAAAAAGACTGCGCTCTGATCGGACTGCTGACAGATAGCGATGCGGGAAGTATCCGCGATGCCAAAGATATCCTTTCCGATTCCGGTGCCGGATATCCGGTCATCGTTATGAACCGCGACCTGTCTTCACTCTTCCAAAGTGACTACATCCCCGCTACGTTCTTTGTCGACCAGTCCGGAAATATTATCGGAGAACCGGTCGTCGGAGCCGATCCGGACGGCTACATGAAACGCATCGATTCCCTTCTGAAATAGCTACGGTAAGTACATGCAATTACCTATAAAAAAGCGTTCTGCTTGCAGAACGCTCGCGCCGAGCGCGGTTGCGATAGCAACATCTTCCTTACGCGCGAGTGCGCATCCCCCGGAGGGCTTTTTACCATAGGGAATTGCGGAGCAATTTCCTATAAGGTAAAAACCGGCTCCCCCTTTTATGAGGGAAGCCGTTTTTTTATTTCTCTGTCAGTATTTTATAACACTCCGGACGACGGTCCCGGAAGAGCCCCCAATCCAGCCGCGCGTGTTCCACAGCATCCGTATCGAACGCAGAAACGATCACTTCATCCCCTTCCCGTCCGGCCTGTACTGCCACCTCACCGAACTCATCCGTGATAAAGGAAGATCCGAAAAACCGTAACGCCGATTCCTGCCCGCCATTTTCCTTACAGGGTGATACGCTCTCCAGTCCGTAACGGTTGGCTGCGACCACCGGGATCACATTCGCTGCGGAATGCCCCTGCATCGTGCGCCGCCAGTGCGGCATACTGTCCCCTTCCAGGATCGGTTCCGAACCGATCGCCGTAGGATAAAAGAGCACCTGTGCACCGTTCAGGGCGAGTGCTCTGGCTGTTTCCGGAAACCACTGGTCCCAGCAGATGCCCACGCCGATCCTTGCATAACGGGTATTCCATACTTTAAATCCGGTATCCCCGGGGGTAAAATAAAACTTCTCCTGATAATAATGATCGTCGGGAATGTGCGTCTTTCGATATACGCCGAGCAGCGCCCCGTCCGCATCGATCACGGCACAGCTGTTAAACAGCGTATTGCCTGCTTTCTCATAAAAACTGATTGGCAATACTACCTGCAGTTCTTTGGCTACATCTTGGAAATGAACGACCGCATCGTTTTCTTCCGTCGGTTTTGCAAAATCATAATATTCGTAACGCCGCTCCTGGCAGAAATACTGCCGCTCAAACAGTTCCGGAAGAAGGATGATCTGTGCCCCTTTCTCCGCCGCCTCGCGTACCAGTTTCTCCGCATGTGCGATATTCTCTTTTACGTCTGTTGTACAGTTCATCTGCACTGCTGCTACTGTTACTTTTGCCATTTGTTTTCCTTTCTCTATATTCTTTCAATCATCCCGAGCATCCCTTTATGGGATGAGGCTCGCTGTATCCTGCCTGCTCCAATTCACTCGAGGGTTTTGCGCCGCAAAATCCCGAGTATTTCAGTGTTCTCGCGTTCGCCGAAGGCGAATCTGCATCGCGAGAACACATCCCGAGCATCCCTTTATGGGATGCTCGGGATCTGCTGGGTAATGCAGTGGATGTTGCCGCCTCCCAGAATGATCTGTCTTGCGGCAACCGGAACGATGCGCCGCTCCGGACACAGTTTCTTCATGATCTCCACCGCTCTCGCATCGCTCTCTGCATTCTCTCCTCCAAACTGCGGGAGCAAAACCGCACCGTTCGTAAAATAAAAATTCACATAGCTGGCCGCCAGACGCTCGCCCGCTTCGCGCACATCTTCGCCTTCTTCAAAAATATAACCGTTCAGATCTTCTTCGGTCACGCACACCGGTACGTCCGGGATCGGCAGCTTATGCACCGTGATGCCATCCGCTTCCAATACGCGAAGGCATGATGCCGACAGCTCATATTGCGGATCCTCTTTGTTCTCCGTCCACGCCAGCACCACTTCCTTCGGACGGATAAACGCACATACATTATCGACATGCTCATTCGTCTCATCATTATAGATCCCGCGGGGAAGCCAGATCACATGATCCACGCCGAGATACTTCTTCAGCTCCGCTTCGATCTGCGCCTTATTCATCTGCGGGTTGCGTCCGCCGCTCAGCAGACAGCTCTCCGTAGTCATCAACGTTCCTTCGCCGTTCGTATGGATGGATCCGCCCTCAAGTACCAGATGCTGCGCATCATAATAGTCCAATCCAAGCCGGTCACAAAGTGCACCGGCCAATGCATTGTCCTGCTCCCAGTGCGCATACAGACCATCCAACACACCACCCCAGGCATTGAACTGCCAGTCGATCCCGCGCACCTCTTTTCCGTTGGTCACAAATGTCGGTGCCGTATCCCTGGCCCATGCATCATCTGCAGGGATCTCAAAAAAACGTACCCGGTCTACACCTTCCAAAAGCCGTTCCGCTTTTGCTGCCGTATTTTCACTGACGATCACATAGACCTTTTCATCTTTTGCGATCTCTCTGATGATCCCGGCAAATACTTCCTGCGCCGGTACTGCCCCGTACGGCCACGATCCCGGACGCTCCGGAAAGATCATCACCGTACCGTCATGCGGTGCAAACTCTGCCGGCATATGAAAGCCCTCGATCGCAGGCATTCCGTGTAATCTCATGATAGTCTCTCCTTAAAATCTTCATAACCAAAACGCTTTACCACTTCATAACGTCCGTCCCGATGCAGTACTGCGATATCCGGAAGCGGCATCCCGTTGAAGGTATTGTTCTTTACCATGGAATAGATCGCCATATCTTCAAAACACAGACGGTCACCGGCCTGCAGCGGTGTATCGAAGGAATAATCCCCGATCACATCTCCGGCAAGACAGGTCCTGGACGCCAGACGATAATCGTATTTTTGCTCTCCCTGCTTTCCGGAAAGATACAGCGGCGGACGGTACGGCATCTCCAGTACATCCGGCATATGGCATGCCGCCGATGCATCCAGGATCGCGATATCGATCCCGTTATGAACGATGTCCATCACCTCGGTAACGAGATATCCGGCATCGATCGCAACGGCTTCGCCCGGTTCCAGATAGACTTCCACATCGTACTTTTTTTTGAACTCTCTGATCAGACGGATCAGCAGTTCCCGGTCGTAATCCTCTTTGGTGATATGATGACCGCCGCCGAAATTCACCCACTTTACCTGATGCAGATATTCTCCGAATTTTTCTTCCACGACTGCAAGTGTCTTTTCCAAGGCATCCGCCCCCTGTTCGCAAAGGGTATGGAAATGCAATCCGTCAATATCCTGCACTACTTCCGGATCAAAATTCGCAAGCGTTACCCCCAGTCTGGATCCCGGCGCACATGGATCATAGATCGCCGTCTCCTGTGTCGAACATTCCGGATTGATCCGCAGACCAATTCTTTTCCCTGCGCAGATGTCTTTGTATTTTTTCAGCTGCGCAACGGAATTAAATACCAGGTGATCACTGATGTGCAGCAGTTCTTCCATTTCCGCTTCTTTATAAGCCGGGCAGAAAGTGTGCACTTCTCCCGGAAAACACTCCCGTCCGAGTCTGGCTTCATACAAGCCGCTGGCGGTCGTACCGTCGAGATACTCCGCCATCACCGGATACAGCGCAAATGCGGAAAAAGCTTTCTGCGCCAGCAGGATCCTGCAGCCTGCCTGTTCCCTGACTTCTTTTAAGATCTGCAGGTTGCGAAGCAGCGCGGTCTCATCGATCACATAAGCAGGTGTTTCGATTGTTTTTAATACATCACGGATCACCGGGATCATAGTATTACCTCTATACTTTCAAACCAATTATTCTGTAGATTATCACAAAAGCCTCTTTTTTTCAACTGAACGTGTGAATGTGCGGCAACTGAAAACAGCAAAAACGCAACAGGCGGTATATTGAAGTGTATGCGTTTACTTGATATACTTTAAAGAATCTGCGGAGCAATGAATTGCACTTACTGTAACGCCCCGCGAGGATGCGCACTTATGCAGATTTATTATTTTGGAGGAAACAGCTTTGACTACCTGTCCGGAATGTGGTGGTGAATTACGCTTTGACATCACAACGCAATCACTGCGCTGTCCTTTTTGCGATCAAAAAAAGGATCCGCAAAGATTTACGGGATACAATGTAAATGCAGAAGAATCCCGTCCCGGTGATCCCTCTGCCGAGGAAACGGATATGATCCTGTATACCTGTCCGCAATGCGGCGGCAGCATTTATTCCACCGAGCACTCGATCAACGGATTCTGCAGCTACTGCGGTTCTTATGTGATGCTGGAATCCCGTTTTGTTAAAATGAAGCATCCGAAATACATCGTGCCTTTCCGCATTACCAAAGAGCAATGTATCGAGGAATACAAAAACTATGTAAAAAAAGCCTTGTTTGCGCCTTCTGAACTGAAGGAACAGGCCAGACTGGATAACTTCCGCGGGATCTACATCTCCTATTGGGGATACGATGTCACCATGGAAGGCTTTCTGTATCTGGACGGAAAACGCAACGGTACACACTACAAATGCATGGGCTGGCTGAACGCCGTCTTCAACAATATCTTTTTTGATGCCTCTTCAATGTTTGAAGACCGCTACAGCGAGCAGATCGCGCCCTTCAATTACGGTGCCAAAGCAGAATTTAACCCGGCGTATTTAAGCGGCTTCTATGCCGATATGCCCGATCTCCCGGATGATGTGTACCTGGAGGAAGCTCTGGAGATCGCAAAAGATAAAGCCTACCAGTCTTCCCGCCTAAACCGGGCCTTTCCGGATATGTACTTCGACAGTGAACAGGAAGAAAAATTCCATGCCGCTATGGACACCCGTTGTTCCGCATCCTATACCACCTTTTTCCCGGTGTGGTTTTTGTCCTGGCAGAAAAACAACAGCGTATCTTATGCCGTGGTAAACGGGCAGACCGGCCGTGTTGCAGGAGACCTTCCGGTAGATTCCAAAAAGTTCATCCTTTCCGGCTGCCTGATTGCGATCCCGCTGCTCCTTCTGCTTTATGTGTTGCCGCCTTTTTCCAAAGCCGGACTGCTGATCACGGGAGAAACCTTTTCTCTCTTTTCGGTTCTGCTGCTGATGTTTATGATCCGAAAAGTGATCATACGAAATGAAATGCTTTATGACAAAGGATATCTTAGCAAAAACGATATGCTTAACTACAAATACCGTCTGAAAGTAAATGCTGACCGGCGTCTGGAAGCAGCCCAAAAGAAGGGACTGATCCCCATCGTGATCGTTGCTCTGCTCGTCGGGATCCCGCTGCTCTTTAAGTTTTACTCCGGGCTCGTTGGTGGCAATGCCATCTTTCTGGCATTTATGATCAGTATCGCGGTAGAGATCGTTATATTGCATATCACCTCGAAAATATGGAAGTTACGGATCCGCAAAAAAGCCTGGATCCTGGGCTGTATATGGCTCATACTGCTGTCATCACTGTATGCCACTTTTCTGGTATTGCTGGGAACAGCAAGATTCTCGCAGGTGCAGTTTGCGATCTGTCTGCAGCTGGCCGGAACGATCTTCGCACAGCTGCTGATCCTGGATCAGTACAATATGCTGTCGGCACGTCCTTTGGCGCACTTAAATCGTATGGGAGGTAACACAAATGAATAAAAAAGCCGCAGAAACCACTCTGATTTCCATTTTTTTACAAACACTTCCGATCGGATTCTTCATCCTTCTGCAGCTGCTCATACCGGTAATGGTGAGAACAAATGAAAAAGTGCAGGCGGAACGGGCCGCTGTAGCGATCCTCGAGAGTGCGGAGGAAACCACCTTTTTATCCACACTCATCCCCAATGTACTGCTGGCGCTCAGCGCCGCCTTTACGCTGAACTTTATCCTGATCCTCTTTTACAGCAGAGAAAAGAAGAACCCGGAAGCCGAAAGCATGAGCGGTACCTGTGCACACTTCGAGATCAAGAAACCGGAGATATCTTAGGAAAACCGGGAGGGACGAAAACCAGGGGGACGGACCTAGTGGTACTTTAGTACCACTAGGTCCGTCCCCCTGGTTTCGTCCCCCTGGTTTTCCTTTAAAGCAAAAAAAGGCTGTCGCCTTGATGATTTTGATCATCGAAAGCGACAGCCCCATAATAATTTTTTCTTACTCTACCGTCACCGGATTTTCATCTACCACCCACGGAAGGCCATATTTATTGAGTGCTTCCATATACGGATCCGGATCGAACTCCTCTACATTGAAGACGCCCGGCTTACTCCATGTACCGCCGGCTACCATCGCCGTACCGATCATTGCCGGTACACCGGTGGTGTAGCTGACTGCCTGCGCGCCGGTCTCTTTGTAGCTCTCCTGATGATCGCATACATTGTAGATGTAGATCGTCTTTTCCTTGCCATCCTTCACACCGGTGAAGATACAGCCGATATTGGTCTTGCCCACCGTACGCGGTCCTAAGGATGCCGGATCCGGTAACAGTGCCTTTAAGAATTTGATCGGCACGATCTGGTGTCCTTCAAACTCTACCGGTGTGGTCCCCAGCATGCCTACATTCTGCAGGCAGTTCATATGCGTCAGATAGCTCTGTCCAAAGGTCATGAAAAAGCGGATACGCTTCACCCCCGGAATATTCTTTGCCAGCGACTCGATCTCTTCGTGATGCAGCAGGTACATGTCCTTCTTTCCAACCTGTGCGAAATCATATTCTCTCTTGATCTCCATCGGCTTGGTCTCTACCCAGTGACCGTTCTCCCAGTAGGAACCGTTAGCGGATACCTCACGCAGGTTGATCTCCGGATTAAAGTTGGTCGCAAACGGATAGCCATGATCACCACCGTTGCAGTCGAGAATATCGATATAATGGATCTCATCAAAGTAATGCTTCAGTGCATACGCGGAATATACCTGCGTGACACCCGGATCAAAGCCGGTACCCAAAAGAGCTGTAAGACCTGCTTTCTTGAACTTCTCATCATAAGCCCACTGCCAGCTGTAATCAAAATATGCAGTGAAGCCTTTTTCCTTGCAGCGCTTCTCATAGATCGCGCGCCACTCCGGATCGTCCGTATCCTCTGCCTCGTAATTTGCGGTATCCACATAATTTGCTCCGCATTCCAGGCAGGCATCCATAATGGTCAGATCCTGATACGGCAGCGCCACATTCAATACCGTATGCGGCTGAAACTCCTTCATCAGTTTTACAAGCGAATCAAAACTGTCCGCGTCCACCGTTGCTGTACTCAGCTTTGCTTTTGTCTTGTCCTTTAACTTTGCTACCAGTGCATCACACTTGGAAACAGTTCTGCTGGCGATGCAGATCTCCGTAAATACGGGATTCTCACAACATTTGTGGATTGCCACCGTTGCCACGCCGCCGCAGCCGATTACCAATAATTTCATCTCTTCGATACCTCCCGGCATATATTCTGTTCCTTGCGAAAAACCTCAGAACCATCATAAAAAAATATTATCATTTTGACTGTAAAAATTCAAGAAGTGTCACAGTGCCGTATTTCTTCCTTCTTCTACTTCCAGCAGGTCTTCCACATACCGCGGCAGCATAAAAGCTCCCATATGCAGATTGGTCGTGTAATACCACGTCTTGATATGTCTGGCGTTCCAGCGCGCCGCATCGAAATCATGCAGCGGATGATATTTCTTGCTGGCAAAACCAAAGAGCCAGTATCCTGCAGAACTGGTCGGAATGTGCGCCTGATATACACGGCTGATCGGAAAACTGCGAAACGCTTTGCGGTGCATCGCCCGGCAGGCATCTTCGTCCTCATCAAAGAACGGACTGCCATGCTGGTACACCATGATGCCGTCTTCCTTGAGTGCCTTGTAGCAGGATCCGTAAAACTCCTTGGTAAACAGTCCCGCTGTGTGTCCCAGCGGATCCGTTGAATCGTTGATGATCAGATCGTACTCATCCATCTTGCCACGCAGAAAACGCAGGCCGTCACGGTAATGCAGCTTTACACGCGGATCGTCCAGACCGCATGCATTGTCCGGGAAAAACTCACGGCAGACCTTTACGAACAGCTCATCCGGTTCCACCACATCGATCTCTTCGATCTCTTCGTAATGGCCGAGCTCTCTTGCCACGCCGCCGTCACCGCCACCGATCACCAGCACCTTCTTTACATTCGGATGCACCGCCATCGGAACATG
Source organism: Lachnospiraceae bacterium (assembly GCA_017634975.1). Taxonomy (GTDB): domain Bacteria; phylum Bacillota; class Clostridia; order Lachnospirales; family Lachnospiraceae; genus NK4A136. Next base: position 38,844 of record JAGBMJ010000071.1, read on the forward strand.
CACGATCATCTCATCATAGGTAAACTCGTCCTTCTCGGAAAAGATCACGCTGCCGTCCGATGTAAGGAAGCGTCCGAACTCGATGGAATCAAATACATCGATCCGCTGAAAGTCACTCGTACCGGAAAACAGCTGTTTCTCTACACGAATCGACATCTTCACATTGTCGGTATGCATTTCGGAAAACCAGAAATTCAATTTATACCTCCCCTCATCCGTCAGCTTCTCACGTAAAACCGTGAATCCTCCGGACTATTCGATCAAAACATTCAGCTTCTCCAGGGAACCGTCTTCCGGCCCCTGCATCGAGCAGCCCTTTTCTTTTGCATATAATGTATAATCGATGATCTCATTGGTGATCATCTCACCGGGTGCGAGGATCGGGATCCCCGGCGGATAACACATAACAAACTCGCCGCAGATACGTCCTGCCGTTTCCCGGATCGGCACCAGTTCCTTTTCCGCATAAAAAGCCTTCTGCGGAGTCGCTGCCACGATCGGTGCGATATATTCCGCATTGTGCAGTCTGGAGGTCGGTTTTGACCACAGACGCTTGATGTCCTCCAATGCCCCCACCAGACGCTCAATCTCCTGGATGCGGTCGCCGATGGAAATGTACGCCAGGATATTTCCGATATCGCCAAACTCGATCTGGATATCGTATTCATCGCGGAGCAGATCATAGACTTCAATGCCCGTCAGGCCGATATCCCTTGTATAGACCGAAAGCTTCGTCACATCATAATCGTATATGCTGCCGCCGTTTACCAGATCTTTCCCGTAGGCATAATATCCGCCGATGGAATTGATCTCGCTGCGTGCGTATTCCGCCATATCTTTTACTTTTTCAAAAGACTCGCGTCCGCGCAGTGCCAGGTTTCGCCGGGAGATATCCAGACTGGAAAGCAGCAGATAGCTTGCGCTGGTCGTCTGTGTCAGGTTGATGATCTGCTCCACATAACGGCTGTTTACCTCCGGTCCGAGCAGCAGGATGGAGCTCTGCGTCAGGCTGCCACCGGATTTATGCATACTTACGGCTGCCATGTCCGCACCGGCTTCCATCGCCGATACCGGAAGTGTCTCGTCAAAATACAGATGGGTTCCGTGGGCTTCATCCACCAGCGCCATCATGCCATGTTCATGTGCCAGTTTTACGATGGCGCGCAGATCCGAGCAGATCCCGTAATAGGTGGGATTATTTACAAATACTGCCGATGCATCCGGATGCTGCAGAATGGCCTGTTCCACCTGGGACAGTTCCATACCGAGAGCGATACCGATGTGATTGTCCACCTCGGGATTCACATATACCGGTTCTGCGCCACACAATACCAGCGCATTGATCACGCTGCGGTGAACATTACGCGGCAGGATGATCTTATCCCCTGCCTTGCAGGCCGTGAGCACCATACTCTGCACTGCAGAGGTAGTACCGCCTACCATAAAGTATGCATGGTCCGCGCCAAATGCATCTGCTGCCAGCTGCTCCGCTTCATAGATCACGGAAACCGGATGGCAGAGATTGTCCAGCGGTTTCATGGAATTGACATCCAGACCGACACACTTTTCCCCCAGTAGTGTCACCAGTTCCGGGTTGCCGCGTCCCCGCTTGTGTCCCGGTACATCAAAAGGAACGACACGCTGCTTACGGAAGCGTTCCAATGCCTCATATAAAGGTGCCGATTTCTGCTTTTCGATATCCATGCCTTATTTACTCCCTCTACGGAACTGCCGCAGATCAACTCCGTCATTTCGCAACCATTCCTAAAACAAGGCAGGTACCAAAAGTCCCTGCCTCGTCATCCAACATTGCTATCTTTATATCATATTCTTACTGAAAATACAATGCTTTTGTATGGATCTCCCGATCACTCTGTTCGTATCGTAAACTCCACGGTTTCCTGCGTTTTTTCCTGAAATCCCCAGCCCTCCGGGAGCGAGATCGTGAGCTTTGCGGCTCCTGCCACCCCGGTGGTCTTTACGTAGGTTCCGCCCATACCGCCCGCCATAAAGGCCGCTTTGGGTCCGATGATCTCAAGAGGTCCTTCTACCGTAAGCGGAAGCGGCGTCGCAAAATACGGTGCCACGTTGCCGTACTCGTCACACACGCGGATGCGGACACTCGCCACATCATAGGTTTCGGCATCCTTAAGCTCCGTATTGTCCACGCGCACATCCAGGCGCAGCTGTCCGAGTGTGGACTTCACTTTGGTACGCACCACCTTTCCGTCCTTGATCGCCTCAAAACGGAAACTTCTGGCCCTGCCGCCCCAGTTGCTCACATATTTGCCATGCAGTGCGATGACATCCTCCCACTTCATGCGATAGACTGCCAGCGAACGCAACAGCTTCATTTTGATCTCTGCAGGGACATGATTCACACCATACTGCGTCATATAATGGATCGCCGCTTTGACCACCATACTCTGATGCTCCCCGAAACCTTCTTCCCGCTTCAGATCGTCTCCCACAAAATCATCGATCAGAATAGGCGGATGCCGCAGCGCTCCGTACTTCGGGTCTCCTGTAACGTATTCTTTCAGGATCTCATCATTCCGGTACATCCGTACACTGTCCGCATTGGTAAAAATGTAGATCGCCCCTCTGGTCCCTCCCGGGAAGTCTCCGATGTCCATCGTGGACGAGATCTCCAGCACCGGCCGGACATTCTGCTGGGAAGCATACACATACGCCGCCAGCTTGGGATTACGGAACATATCCATCACACCGTGATAACAGATGCGGTCACCGCTTCCGAAATCCCTGTGCGTATTGTAATCAAACATGCACCAGCCGAAACTTCCGGCAATATCTTTTTCCTTCCGTACCGCATTCACGACTGCCGCATGACGCAGGGCATGCTCCAGACGATGCTGCTCGCAGTCAAAGCTCTTGGTCGGGAACATATGCCCACCGTATTCCGTGACCAGATATGGCTTGGAGGTGTCCGGTGTGATCGCTGCTTTTTTATCACAGCCCTGGTTGGTACCGTCATGTACAAAATCATTATAGGTATAGACATCCTCCAGCAGATGGCTTTTTTTCAGAAAACGTACACCGCCGGTCGGACGGTCGGCATCCAGCTCATGTGCGACGGCATTGGTGCGTTCGTACAGCGCATCATCATCTCCGGATTCGTTGATGCGCACCCCCCACAGGATGATCGACGGATGGTTGCGATACTGGATGACCATTTCTTCCACATTTTTGATCACCTGCTCTTTCCATTCCGCATCGCCCACATACTGCCAGCCTGGGATCTCGGTAAATACCAGTAGTCCCAGTTCATCACAGCGCCGGATAAAATGCTGCGACTGTGGATAGTGCGAAGTACGGACCGCATTCACGCCCAGATCAAAACGCAGGATCTCCGCATCCAGCTTCTGCACGGATGCCGGCATCGCATATCCCACATATGCATAACTCTGATGGCGGTTCAATCCGCGGATCTTGAGCTTACGTCCGTTCAGATGATACCCGTCCTCACGAAATTCCGAACGACGAAATCCGAAACTGTCTTCCACGCAGTCGAGCTCTTTTTCCTTTTGGAACAGCTGCATCGTCACATCGTAAAAATACGGTGCGGTCACATCCCACAGACGCGCATCCGTGATCTCCGCCTCAAGCACTCTCGCATACGGCATGGTCTGCTCCGCGACAAGGATCCCGCTCTGGTGCTCGCTGATCCTGAGTTTTACACAAAGGTCCTCCGTATCCTCTTCTCCCGCATCCAAAACCGTCTCGATCATAAGAGATCCATGGAAGCGATAATCCCGGATCTCATGCGTCAGGATCACACCCTGCGGTTCCATCGGACGCAGATGCATATCCTGAATACGGATCTGCTCTTTCACCTCCAGAAATACTTCCCGATAGATACCGCCGTAGGTCATATAATCGATCACATTTCCGAAGGGCGGGATGTTCTGGCATTCCCTGCTGTCCGCTTTCACGACCAGGATATTGTCTTCGCCGTAGCGCAGTTCATGCGTCAGTTCCACCGTAAATGCCGTGTAGCCGGAATGATGCTCTGCCACCTGCACACCGTTCAGATATACGTATGCGCTGTGTGCCACTGCCATAAAGGTCAGAAAGACACGCTTTCCTTCCCATTCCTTTTCCGCTTTGATCACACGCCGGTAACCGCTCACCATCTGGTAGATCGCATCATCAAAATAATGGAACGGTGTTTCTTTTACGGTATGTGGAATGCGTACCTGCACACAATCGCCCTTGTAGTCTTTCTTATGCAGTTCTTCTGTATAAGTCTCGGTAAACTGCCAGTCATTGTTCAGCCAAATCTTATTATGCATTTTTTTATCTGCTCCTTCTTCCCTTGTGATGCCTGCATTTTCAAATATCAGATCACGCGCATTCCGCCGCAGCTGCGGATCCACAGCACACTGCATGCCCCGTTTCCGAACACTGCATCCATCTGTGCCTTATACGCATCCACCAGATCCTCCGGTACCCATGCCTGCATCGTTCCGGCAAAACCTCCACCGTGCACTCTTGCCGCTCCGCGGCCCTGCAATACCATTTCCGCCAGCTGCAGTGCAACGGATACATTCTGATGCGCGACATCATGATTGGTATAGACATTCTGCAAAAACTGAAACGACGAAGCACCGGATGCGGATACCGCCTGCAGGAAAGCTTCCACATCATCTTTTTTCAGTGCCTGCACTTCCTTCTGTACCCGTTTGTTTTCTTCATAAAAATGTAGGGCACGGAGTACGGCACGGTCTCCGCATTTTTCCCGCAGAACGCTGATGTTCTTCACCACTTCCTCTTCACCCACTTCATGCAAAACGTTCTTTCCGAAATATTCTGCCACGGAACGCATCTCCGCCGGTACTGCCGCATAATCCGGTGTCAGATCTGCATGCGATCCCTTAGTATCGGTGATACACAGATGATATCCCCTGGCTGCAAAATCATAATCCACTTTTTCAAACTGCGGTTTTTCCGGATCTGCAAAATCGATATGCACCAGACTGCCGACAGAGCAGGCCATCTGATCCATCAATCCGCAGGGTTTTCCGAAATAGACATTCTCCGCATACTGTCCGATCTTTGCGATCTCTACCGCCGAAACAGAACCGTCATTATAGAGATAGGAAAAAATATTCCCGAGCAGGGTTTCAAATGCCGCCGAGGAAGAAAGCCCCGCACCGATCAGCACATCACTGGTCACATAAGCCTTGAAACCGCCGACCTTAAATCCCCGTTCCTTCATCCCCGCTGCAACACCGCGGATCAGGGATGCGGTCGTATTCTTCTCTTCTTCCTTTACGGCAAGATCTGCAGCATCGATCTGCAGCAGCGGATCCTCCCCCGACACAAGCGAGATCCGGCCATCCTCCGTTGCGGCTACGATCGCGATCGCATCTTTGTTGATCGAAGCCGCCAGCACTTCTCCATGCTGATGATCCGTGTGATTGCCTCCGATCTCCGTACGCCCCGGCGCGGAAAAGATCGAAAGATCCTGCAGGCCGAACTCTTTTTCAAAAGACCGTATTGCCTTCTGATAACGGTCTTTCTGAAGATCCGCCTCGCCAAAATAGAAATCATGAAAGAAGGACTGCAGTCCGTCCTGTTCTATGTAGTTACGTAGTTCTGTAATATTCATATCGATACCTCCGTGCCCCCTCATCCGTCAGCTTTCCCCCCGAGGGGAGAAACCATGTTTTTTTGAGACAATTATTTGTATAGTTCTACGTCATCGATGGTGCCCCAGCCTTTGGCGGCGCCCTGTACGGAGATCCCGACGATGATCTCATCGCCTGCCTTCATAGACAGATCCGGCAGCGTTATCTTCTTCCAGCTTCTCCATCCGTCCAAAGCTACCGGTTCCGAAACAAATTCCTCATCTCCGTTCTTTACGAATACACATACTTTCTGATCCGGTCCCATATCGCCGCCCTGAACATTCGCACACGCCGTATACATTCCGTCTGCCGGTACCGTAACGCTCTGGTACACATCAAAGTCGATCGCCTCGGTGGAGTAAAAATGGAATGCATATTCATCCGACAGTGCATCCGCCGCCTTCTTCTGGATATCCGTCGTATCACCGGCTCCTCGGTCCTCTACCTGCCAGACCGAAGGATCCGTTTCATCAAATCCCGGATCGGACAGATAATTGACATTCATCACCTTTACGGTGGCCGTCACTTCCGCGCCGTTTTCCAACGTTCCCGTTACAGTATAGAGATTACCGGTATCCACATCAATCGCCGCCAGCTCTTCTTCGCTCCACTCGACTTTCATCGTACCGCTTACGGACGGATCATTGTAAGAGACACCGATCTCTTCCGGCAGTTCGATCGTTTCACCGATCCCGCTTTCTATATACACCTCTTCATAGGCTAGTGGCTGCAATGGAGCATCCGTTCCGTGATATACCCATTTGAATACATTCAGTGACGGTAATGCTTTTCCCGAAAAATCAAACATTGCCTGATTGTCCCACGATGATCCGCCGAAATATTTTCCGGCATCCTGCGGATCGTACCCGGAAGCATAGGAACTTGCCCAGCCGGATCCGTGTTCTTCCCAGATGGCTTTGTTGCTGTCATAATCACTGCCGACCGGTACCCACGCACCTTCCCAGTAGAATACACCAAGCGCGCCCGCTTCACCGGCATACGACATAATGTCGCGGATCATCTTTGCCTGCCCCTGCGAATCTGCCGGATAGCCGGTCAATGCTTCTTCCGCAGCTACACTGTTGCCGAAGTTGTCACCATCCTCATCGGTCGAAAGATATGCCGTCTCCAGCACACAGGTCTCTACGCCGTAGTGCGTACGAATATCCTTCAGTACATCCCGCATGTTTTCCATTGTACCATGCCAGTACGGATAATAGGAAATACCAAATACATCATAATCCACATCGTGCGATTTCAGCTGTTCTGCTTTTTTCATCGTACCGGCTGCATCATCCACCTGCGTATAATGAATGGCGATTTTAATATCCGACGAGGTTTCGATGCTGAATCTCCGCACCGCCCCGGAAGCGGAAGCCAGCAATGACATCTTATCATCATCGTCATACACGCCGCACATACCGTTATTGATCTCGTTTCCGATCTGCACCATACCGATATTGGCGCCGCCTTCGTAGATCGTCTTCAGACTCTGATACGTAAATTCATCAATCAGCGCTGCCTTTTCCGCCACATCTTTTCTGGCCCATTCCGTCGGAGCATACTGCTTGTTCGGATCCGCCCAGAAATCGGAATAGTGAAAATCCACCAGCAGCTTCATCCCATGTTCCGCCGCACGTCTACCCAGCTGTACTGCTTTTTCCACATCGCAGTTACCGCCGCCGTATCCGTTGCCATCCGCATCATACGGGTGATTCCAGATCCGCACGCGGATATAATTGATACCGGCATCTGCCAGGATCTCAAAGAGATCCCGTGCATTGCCGTCTTCGTCATAATACACGACACCGCTTTCTTCTTCCGCGATCAGAGAAGAAATATCCATACCGCGAATAAAATCCTGCGAAAGTCCGTTGACCGGCTCCACAAAGATCTCTGCGGTTTCTTTTTCCGTCGGAAGTGCAGAAGAATAGGCCCCCCAGATCTCCAGATACGGTGCTTTGCCGCTGTCACTTACCGGTTCCGCGGGAATCTCCTGCCCGTTCATTGCCTGGGGATGGACGTCCGTTTTTCCGCATGCGGTAACTGCCATAAGCAATGCCACTGCAGTTCCTTTAATATACAGAGAGCCTTTTCGCATCCGTTTCTTCTCCTTTGTTTCCTGCGTTTCCGCAACTCTTTCTGACAGATTTCCCCCCGGAAGCGGGGGGAATCCTCGAAAACTGTTCGGATCGTTATCCTTTGGTCGAACCGCTGGTCACACCCTCCACATAGTACTTCTGCATGATGATAAACAGAACGGAGATCGGTATGGAGATGATCAGACCGCCTGCGCAGAATGCCGCGAAGTTGGTATGGATCAATGTCTTATCCAGCATATTGTACAGACCGATCGCTACCGTCCAGTCTTTGGAGATACCGGAATTGAGCATCAGTCTTGCAAATACGAAATCGCTCCACGGTGCCAGAAATGCCGAAATGATCTGGTATACGATGATCGGCTTGCATAACGGCATCATCACCCGGAAAAAGATCTGCAGTTCATTGGCGCCCTCGATCCTGGCCGCCTCACGCATCGAGACCGGAATGGTATCCATAAAACCTTTGACGATCAGATAACCCAGACCGGAGCCGGCTGAGTACACCACGATCATACCGATATGGCTGTTCGTCAGACCGATGGACTTCATAATGAAGTACACCGCGATCATGGAAAGCACACCGGGGAACATTCCCAATATCATCGAAAAACGGATCATTCCCTGACGCCCCGGGAAACGCATACAGCTGAATGCATAACTCACCATCAGAATAAATGCAGTAGAGATCGCACAACTGAATACCGCGATGATCAGCGTATTCAGAAACCATCTGCCATACTGCAATACGGAATCCGGATGGAACAACACACGGCTGAAATTGGCAAGTGTCCATTTTTCCGGGAAGAACCGCGTATAACTGATACCCGGATCGGCACTGAATGCCGTGACGATCAGCCAGAGGATCGGGATCAGCCAGAATGCCGCCAAAAATGCAAGCAGCAAATTCTTAATGATGCTGAAGATCAGCTCTTTTTTCTTCATTCCCATACGGTGTTCCGATTCACGGCTCACACTTATCCCGGGTTTTGCTGCCATCTCTGTCCCCATCGTTTTCACAGCGTTGCCGTCAGGTGCACCGTCAGCAGCCCGCATCGTTTCATCTTCTTTTTTTTCGGGAAACAATTCGGATATCTCCCGTAAATCATCGGTGGAATTGTTTTTCTTCTCATCCATCATATCTGGTAATCCTCCTCTCTGCCACCTGCCATCAGTTTGGAATAGGATACCAGTGTAAATATCACACAGATGATAAATACGATGATACCGATCACGGAGGCCATCTTATAATTATAATACTCATTCGTCAGACGGAACAGCCAGGTCACCAGCAGGTCCACTTCCTTTGCGTTGGAATTTGCCAGCATCTGATCGGTCGTCGTATACACATCCTGCGTCAGCAGATAGATCACATTAAAGTTATTGATGTTGCGTACAAAATCTGTGATCAGCGCCGGCCCCTGTACCACCAGGATATACGGGATCGTGATCTTCCAGAAGATCTGGCCTCGGCTTGCGCCGTCAATGCGTGCGCTCTCCACCTGATCCTGCGGAGCATTCATCAATACACCGGTAGCGATCAGCATCTGATACGGGATACCGACCCAGATATTGATCAGTACGATCATTACCTTTGCCCACCCTTTGCTGGTCAGAAACGGAATATATTGCATATTGGCACCAAGCAGACCGATGCTCTTAAAGAAATCCGTGATCCCTGCATTTGCAAAAAGGGTGTTTACGATACCGTCATCACGGAAGAAATTCCGGACCAGGATCAGCGTTACAAACTGTGGAACCGCGATCGCGATAACAAACAGGGATCGCCACATTTTGGGAAATTTCACACCCTTGGAGTTGATGATAACCGCCAGTACGATACCACCGATAAAGTTGGTAAAGGTAGCAAGTACAGCCCACACCAGTGTCCAGCTTAAGACTTTTCCAAAAGCATAACCGAAGGTGATCGTCATACCGCCGGAACTGAACAGCGTTTTAAAGTTTTCAAATCCTACCCAGGTAAACAGTGCTGCCGGCGGCATATGATTCTGATCGTAATTGGTAAACGCGATCGCGACCAGTACCAGGATCGGCAGGATGTTCATCAATACGATCCCGATCGTCGGAAGTGTCAGAAGTGTGATGTGAAACTTCTTTCCTACCATTTCCGCGATGTCTTCCAGGATATTATTGACATGCTTTCCGATCCATGCATCTTTTTCCAGCTGATAAGCCGCCTTCATATTATGGATGTAATACATCACAAAAACCACCAGCAGGAAAAGCGATATCATGCTGTGGATCAAGATCAAAAAGGAATTATCATATTGATTCGTTGTCTGCTGCATCGTGATCGGATCAAAAGTCTGCTCCATCTTTACGGTTCCCAGCGTTCCGAACTTTTCCAGATACGGAAGGGAGTATACCGCAAACACAATGAAATACATGATCTGGATCAGTGTAATCAGAATGCCTTTAACATATTGTTTTCTGGCCATAAATCCCGCGCCCATAACGATCAGCGATGCGCGGGTGCCCCAGTCGCCCTTGTTTACTGCGGTTCCGAACTCGGCAAAATACTTTCGGAAACCTTCTTTGACCTCTTTCCACAGGTCTCTTTTTTCAACTTCTTCTGTCTTTTTCTTCTTCTTCGCCATAATTCACCTCTTCAGTCACCGATCGTAACCATTCATAATTCCCCGTAAAACAACCGTTTTTTTCTGGCTATTCCGGATGGTTACCACAGATTTACGGTGTAAAAAACCCCATACGCCTTCCGTATGTAAAGCATATGGGGTTCCAAAAAACGTTCCGCTTCGCTTAGTTGCCGGCCGGTGCGTTGATACCTTCTACTGCATTATCCAGCAGGGTCTGTACATCGGTTCCATCCGGATTGCCGTTGCCGATGATCTCACCGAGAGATTTTGCCGGATCCCAGAAGTTGCCGCCGATACGCTGCGGTGTAGCATATTCTGCCTGTGCTGCGATGGCTGCGATCGCCGGATCTGCCTTCACGGCATCGGAAGATGCTGCCTTGATGTTTGCCGGTCCAAGGCCGCGGGCTTCAAATCTTGCTACCTGGCTCTCTTCGTTGGTCAGGTACTCTGCCAGCAGCATAGACCAGCCTACGAATTCCGAGTGCGGATTTACACCGATCAGCTTGTAACCTGCGAAAGAACTCATCTGATACTCTTTGCCGCCTGCGGTAAATGTCGGGAGCTTCGCTGCGCCGTAATCATCTCCCAGCGCCTCAGAGATCGAAGATGCACTCCAGGTACCGTTGACGATTGCCGCATACTTGCCGTCTTTCATATTGGAAACTGCCGACGCATCATCTGCTGCCTTTACAAAAGCCCCTGTATCAACATATCCGATGAGTGCATTTGCGATATCCACACCTACACCCTCGTTCCAGTTACATTCATTGGTTGCACCGTCCGCAGACAGCCTCGCATACAGATCGGTTCCCTGCGCTGAAAAGAATCCGAACAGATACCATGCATTTGCCAGCTCAAATCCGATCTGGGTATTCTTCTCATTTGCCACTTCGATCATCTTGTCCAGACTCTTGATATCGTCATCACTGAATACGCTCTTGTTGTAGTACAGGAAATATCCGTTGTCTGCGGTCATCGGATATGCGTATACCTTTCCGTTTACGGTAGCTGCCGCTACGGAACCGGCAACATTTTCTTTGGATACATCATAGGTATAAGCCGCCGCCACCTCCTGCAGCGCGCCTGCGTTTACCAGATCGCTGATCTGATCATCCGCAAATGCGAATACGTCAGCCGCTGCCGTCGGGTCGGACAATACATTATCCTTTGCGGTAGACTCGGAGCAAGCGCCCAGCTGGATGTCGAATGTCACATCCGGATACTGCGCCTTGAACTGGTCGATCAGCTTCTTGGTCAGATCCTGATCCTCCTCAGATGCCCATACCGTCAGTTTCACCGGGCCGGTAGTCGCCGCGATCAGGTTGCCCACTGCAGATTCATCTGCCTTTGCCACCTCTACGACCGGCTCCTCTCCCGGAGTTGCCACTGCATCCGCTGCCGGAGTCGTCTCCGGAGCTGTCGGCGGAGTCTGCGGCTGCGGCTGTGAACCGCACCCTGCAAGTGCTGCAGTCATCATCATAGCAGACATCGCAAGTGCAATCGCTCTCTTTTTCATCTTTTTTCCTCCTTGTTTTGATATTAACTTTTCAGAACCCTTCCGGTTCTTTCTGTTACGTTCTAAACGTTTTGTTCTTCCTGATGCGTGCTTGCGCAATCGGTTGCTCATAAGTTGATAGTAGCATTTTGGCGTTTCTTTGTCAAACAGGAAGTTGTAGGTGTTTCTTACAATTATAGGTCCGGATTTTTCAGCAATTTAGATAAAACACTCATAGTGTAGACGCCTTCAGCATTACTTCATATCCCAGCAGCTGCCGCGGTTCCGTGGTTTCACCTGCGATCATAGCCAACAGCGTTCTGCATGCCGTTGCCCCCAGTGCCTTCGGATCATACAAAAGAGACGTGATCGCCGGCTGGCTGTCTTCGATCAGGGAGCTGTGATAAAACGAAGCAACCCGCACCCCGGAAGGGATCGGCACCCCGTCTCTTCTCAGTTTACCGAGCACGATATAACAGATCCGGTCATCCTCGCAGACAATGCAATCCGTCTTGGAGCGCAGCGCATCTTCCACCGCCTGTTCAATCTCTTCTGTCCTCTCGCAATTCATGTACACTGTGGTACTCACACCATCCATACCTTCTTCAAAGCCCCGGCGTCTGGCCTGTGTTACCACTTTATTCTCCGCTCCTGCGATCAGTACCGACGAGCGTATCCCCTTCAGCTTCAGGATGGAAGCCAGTTCCCTGCATGCATTTCTATGGTCGTGATCTACCTGCACGACATTTTTTTCATCGGTACTGCCGACCGTCACAAACGGAATACCGCTTTTTTTCAGCGCCCGGATCGCAGGATCCTGTGTCAGCGTCTGCCCCAGGATCACGCCATCCACTTTTTGATTGTCCAAAACGCGCAACAGGCCACCGATATTATGATCAAAGATGGTGGTGATCAGCAGATCGTAATCCGCCTGTGTTGCCACATCGATCACGCCGAGCATACACTGCTGAAAAAATGAAAGCGCCGTCATTTCACTGTCTCCCGGCACCACCCAGCCGATATTATAAGTCCTGGATTGCGCAAGTCCCCTGGCCATCAGATTCGGCTTATAGTTATTCTTCTCAATAAAATCCAGTACGCGCCTGCGTGTTGTTTCGCTGATACGCCCCTTCCCCGAGATCGATCGAGATACCGTAGTCTTGGAGACCCCCAGTTCTCTGGCGATATCATCAATTGTCAGGTTTTCATTCGTCATTGTCTTTTCCGAAACCTCTCCTTTCCTCTGCGCAAACGGTTGCTCGATTTCACTATAATGAAATCACCACCCCTTGTCAAGCCCCAACGAATCAGGGGGACGTTTCTGTGGCCCGCAATTGAATAGTCTTTGAGGACAAGGGGACGGTCCTTTTGTCCTCATGAATTTATGAGGACAGAAGGACCGTCCCCTTGTCCTCATGATCTCCCCGCTAAACATGAATTTATCAGTCAGAAACAGTCGGATTGAATAATATTTATGAAAGTAATATAATCATAGGGAAGAATTTACAGAATTATAAGAAATAAAGGGTGTACCAAAATGAAAGCAAGTAAAAAATTTATCTATTATATGGTGAAGCTCGTGTTCCGCGTCCTGATCGTCTGCGGCAGTATTTATATGTACCTGTTCCACAAGCAATGGATGACGGACCTGTTGACCAAGCCGATCGGATTCGGTGTCGCACCGCTGCATGTCCTGTGGGCCATTTTTATGGGGATCATGCTGATGCATATCTTCCCGGTCAAAACTGCACTGCGGACGATGGCGATCCTGAAAGCAAAAGAAGAAACCTACCAGCCAGTCGAAAACTACTCGGAGTATGAGCTGCTGAAATTTGTCCAAAAACAGAACCGGGCTGCATGGACCGTAATGCTCGTCTGGCTCTGCTTCAATGCTTTTTGGGCGATACTGTATCTGTTCGGCGTGATCGCAGAAGCAGAGCTGCTGATGCTTACCGTATTTTTCTTTCTCTGCGATTACATCTGCATCCTTTTTTTCTGTCCGTTCCAGACCTTTATTATGCGAAACAAATGCTGCGTCAACTGCCGCATCTATGACTGGGGACATTTCATGATGTTTACGCCGATGCTGTTCATCAAGAATTTTTTCAGCTGGAGCCTGTTCTTTACTTCACTGGTGGTACTGATCAAATGGGAGATCGTATACGCTATGCATCCGGAACGGTTCTGGGAAGGCTCCAACAAGATCCTGCAATGTGCGAACTGCAAGGATCGTACCTGCCGGATCAAAAAGCTGCGCACAAAAGAAAAATAAAGAACTGCAGATTCAGAAGGGAGAGTGCATATGGCAGATAAGGATTTTCCGATCGTCGGCGCCTTTATGGTACCGCATCCCCCCATCATCCTGCCGGAAGTGGGACACGGGGAAGAAAAAAAGATCCGGGCTACAGCGGCGGCTTATGAGCAGGTCGCAGATGCGGTGGCAAAGCTGCGTCCCGATACCATTGTGATCTCCAGCCCGCATACCATTATGTACTCTGACTATTTTCATATTTCTCCCGGCGTACATGCACACGGTACCATGTCCCGTTTCGGTGCGCCGCAGGTGGAGTTTTCACTCGATTACGATTCGTCTCTGGCCGATACGCTGGCTGTGATGGCCGGTATGGAAGGCCTGCGCGCAGGTACGGAAGGCGAACGCGAAAAGGAACTGGATCACGGTGTGATGGTCCCCCTGTATTTCATCATGCGCAAATATTCTGAATTCCGTCTGCTGCGTGTCGGTCTGTCCGGACAGTCTCTGAATGAACATTATCGTCTGGGGCAGCTGATCACCCGGGCTGCTTCCGAACTCGGACGCCGCATCGTCTATATCGCCAGTGGTGATCTGTCACACAAGATGAGAGAGGATGGTCCTTACGGATTTGCCCCGGAAGGTCCGCAATACGATGATCGTATCATGCAGGTGATGGGAAGCAGCAATTTTGCGGAACTGTTTGATTTTGATGAAGATTTCTGTGACCGCGCCGCAGAATGCGGGCACCGCTCTTTTGTAATGATGGCAGGTGCACTGGACGGCCGCGCCGTGACTGCCGAAGCTCTGGTACACGAAGCAACCTTCGGTGTCGGTTACGGCATCTGTACCTTTCAGATTGGAGAAGCCGATGCGGACCGTCAGTTTTTGAAAAAACGGAACGATCTGAGAAAAGAAGAGATTGCAAAGCAGCATGCCGCGCAGGATCCCTGGGTACGGATCGCGCGTGCATCTTTGGAGAGTTTTGTATGCGGCGGCTTACGTCTCGATGATGTGAACGCTGCCGTAGAACAGGCATTGAACGAAAGCAATGCAAAGGATCCGGAGGAGATTCGCGAACAGCTGCTGCAGAAACGTGCCGGTGCTTTTGTCTCACTGCATAAAGACGGACAGCTGCGCGGATGCATTGGCACGATCCTGCCGGTTACCGGAAGCGTTGCCGAAGAACTGATCCGCAATGCAGTGAGTGCTGCTACCGAGGATCCCCGCTTCTCTCCGGTCAAACCGGAGGAAGTACCGTTTTTGGAATACAGTGTGGATGTGCTCGGGGAACCGGAAGCTATCGAAAGCAAAGAACAATTGGATGTCAAACGTTACGGCGTGCTCGTGACCAGCGGATATAAACGCGGGCTGCTCCTGCCGGATCTGGATGGTGTGGATACGGTCGAAGAACAGATTGCGATCGCCAGCCGCAAAGCAGGGATCCGTCCTGGAGAACCGGTCACGCTGCAGCGTTTTGAGGTGATCCGGCACCATTGAATCCCGGCCGGCTGCGAATGGCACACTCCCTGTCAATATCCAGGTGCCGGGGAACGTTTTGGGGCTCTGCTCCTGGGAGAGGCTTCATTCCTTAGCAAATCGCTCTATCCTGCATTCGTGGGTCTTCTCCTTCTCATCATAATTTACACCCATAAATATAAGCCCCCTTTATAATCCCTCAAGGAATCGGAATACTTCTTCTCCTTGATCTGATCAAGGGCGCTTTCAACGCATTTATTATGTTTCAGCTCGATGACCATCGCCGGCAGATCTGCTACATACGGTATAAAGACCACATCCGCAAACCCTTTACCGGTCGTCATCTCCTTTATCACCGTATATTTATTCAGTGCATAGATATATGCCAGATATATCGCACTTTGCAGCGCATCCTCGTTATTATAACTTCGATTACTCGTCACGTGAATATGACTCTCATCCAAAGCCTTTGCAACCGCATCTTCATCACCCGCTAGCATTGACTTCAGCAATTCCTTTGATGCTTTTATGATCCGGTCCGTGATCTCCTGATCACTCATAACCGCTACTGCATTCGCCCATTCCTTTCTTATCTCAAGATTCGGGATATGACAGCTTTCCTCCGACTCGTTATATGCCAGATATCCGATATGTATAAGATAGGTAAGAGCATCATCAAGTGTGGCAAAACAATCCATTGTATTCAGATACTGGGATACATTGACCGGAACCTCTTCACCTGCGAGCATCCGTACCACGGCATCTCTGGAGCCTCTGAAGTTTTCCTCCAGCCTGTCACTGCTCACGCGATAGGACGAAGTTTTTCCCCAGTAATTCGAATACTTCTTATCTCGCATGCTTTTTACCACCGATTCAGGATTATATATCTCGTATCCATTCTGATAATAGCCGTCATACCAGCGACGACATTCTTCATAATCCATTCCAAACTCTTTGCAAAGTTCCTTTACTTCCTCAGGAATAAAGCCCACAAATTCAGTTAAATCTTTAGCGTCAAGGATCGTGTATTCCTCAAAATTATTAAGTTTCGACTGTATCAGCTCTTCTCAGTATTGACGGCATTGTCTCAACACCATTTCGTATTCTGGCGAAATGCTCCAGCGGGGCTTCAAAAATGCTTTGTTGCCCAGGCTCCCGCTTACACTGTACTAGTGTAGCGTTTCAATCACTTCTTTACTT
This sequence comes from Lachnospiraceae bacterium, assembly GCA_017634975.1. Classification (GTDB taxonomy): domain Bacteria; phylum Bacillota; class Clostridia; order Lachnospirales; family Lachnospiraceae; genus NK4A136. Next base: position 55,637 of record JAGBMJ010000071.1, read on the forward strand.
AAAATACCATCTTGCCGCCAGCTACTTCGTTGTCGTCAGTCAGCGTAGCCCGCTACACTTCCATCCTCCGCCTCGCATCTGACGACAATCTGGCATTTTAACTAAAAGAGTCATTGAAACGCTACACTAGATTTCTCATTTATTCATATTTGACTCTTCATCCTCGCTTCTATTAATACAACCAGTACTATTAAGATGTTCATCTATGTTTTCATGATTTCTTAAGTTTTCCTTTTCTTTTTCAGCCTTCGCATCAAGGATGAAGATTATAACACTGACAATCGTTCCAATCAATATACCATAACGCATCTTTCTCTCCTTTCTAGACTTAATACAACTTTCATCATAGAATCTCTTTTACCCGACCAACTTTAAAAAATGGATAGCTCCATATAGCTTTAATTGGAATAATCTCCACAAATGATTCTTCCTTTTCATTCAAAGTATTAAAGTCAGATTCTATATATTTCCCCCTCCACTTATATATATTGCAAAAACAATCCTGTAGTATATGATTAGGATTCCCCAGATATGCTTCCGTGTATCTGATCTTCATTACTTCATCAAAAAACTGAATCTTCAAAAAATATCTACCATTTTTTCTACCCAATATCCTCTCGGCTCCAATAATACGGCCGGGTATACATAAACCGTATTTCTTGTATACATTGTGTCTAAAAACACCCACTAGAGAATATACAAAATATAAGATTCCTATAGAGAATAACGCTATCGCAACAATATAATAACTAATATCTCCCTCAGTTCTAAACCTTATAATCTGCACACCAAGCCAAATGCTAAGCAGCATAACAAAAAAGGAAAAAATAGCATGTATATAATATCCTGTTACATACTTCATATTATCACCTCGCACATTTTATCAATTAAACTTTAATCCAAATACTGGTTATAATAATCCACATTATTGATTGCCAACGGCAATCAAAGTTACAAACCACCGGCCATGCTGGTGGTTTGATGTTTGCCCTACGGGAGCCGCTGTTACTGTTCCGACTGAAGGCGGTCTGGTAAACCGTTTACTGTTGCTGGTGACCGCTTAAAGGCGGTTACTTCTCGCCCCCCATTCGATTTCTCTCGTACTGCTCTGAGATATACTTTACGATTGTTTCCTCGTTTACTTGACCGACCGTCTCGCGATAATATCCTCTCGCCCAAAAATGCCTATTGTATTTCTCGCGATACTCCGGGCGCCGGTCGAATATCATTCAGTGCACTTTTTCCTTTGATCCTTTCAATCGTCTTAGAAACGCTTACTTTGGGCGATATTGATACGTACATGTGATCGCGATCTGGCATAGTCGCCGCTTTTACTATAGTCACTTCTTCCATTTTACATACTTTCGCAAGGATCTCTCCTACTTCCACCCTAAGCGCACCAAACATCACTTTCCGCCGATATTTTAGTATAAAAACAATATGGTACGTGAAATTATACCTACTGTGTGCTAAACTATTGTCATCCATTTTGGATATCTCCGTTATACATTGTATGGTTTATCAGACCCACACTTATTGTATCACGGGGTTTTCATTTCCGTTACTTCGCTCATCGCCTCCAGCATTGTTAAGTCTCCCAAGCTCCGCCTGGGTATTTATACTGTTTCATTAAGTGAACTGCATATACTATAGCTATGAAAGAATCTCTTACCACAAGATATTTGAGTAATGAAATATGCTGTTCTACCGGCCAAAAACAACGCGATAAAAAGGAATCACAACAAACAGAGAGTGTATAGTTTATTACAAAATGTTGCTTACACTATTTATATATATGTTTACTCAGATAACCAAAGCAAAGTATATTTATTCATTATAAATCCCATTCTAATAACATTATTCTCTGCGTGACTTTTATTATACTCCCCTTTGTTGTCACTTTCAAGTAAGCGTCAAATAATCGAGTCTGTACGGTTATGAATCTCCCCATTAGTATTGATCTTGTAAGAAGTAGATTATTCTAATGGGGAGGTTTAGTGCATGGACAGTAATTCATATGCGATCCGAAGGGCTTCCTGGGCAAA
>JAGBMJ010000072.1 GCA_017634975.1 Lachnospiraceae bacterium
AGTAAACGACAAAACTCTTTTCGTTTTGTCGTTTACTGCGCCGGATTTTGGCCGCTGAAAGCGGCGTATTTCCTTACAAAATCCGTGCGCATCCTCGCGGAGCGTTATAGTAAGCGCAATTATTTATTGCGCTTACTATAATATCCGGCGAATAACCCGCAAGAAGGATACGAATGAAATCCCCCCGGAGGTGAAAGGGGGGATTTTTTAGTGGATAATATTGTTTTACAAAAAAGAGTTGACAGATAAGTTGTAGTATGTTACAACTAACTAGAGTAAATCATATGAAACTCCTTCCTGCTTTATGGAACAGAACCGGGAAACTGTTTCAATCGAGTGTAGGGAGGAGTTTTCCATTATGGATTGCTCGAACAGATTGAATTCTTGAAGGAGGAGTAAACGATATGTCAAATTTAACGATCGAGAAAGTGTTCGGCAGAGAGATCATGGATTCCAGAGGCAATCCTACCGTGGAGGCAGAGGTGACTCTGGCAGACGGTACCGTAGCATTGGGAACAGCACCGAGCGGTGCATCCACCGGAGAGTTTGAAGCTCTGGAGCTGCGTGATGGTGATAAGTCCAGATATCTGGGCAAGGGAACTACCAAAGCGGTCGATAATATCAATAATGTGATCAACGGTGTACTGAAGGGGATGGATGCTTCCGACACGTATGCAGTGGATGCAGCGATGATCAAGGCAGACGGAACAAAGGATAAGTCCAACCTGGGAGCCAATGCGATCCTGGCCGTTTCCATCGCAACGGCACGTGCAGCGGCCAAGTCTCTGAACATTCCGTTGTATCGCTTCCTTGGCGGGGTATCCGGCAATCGTCTTCCTGTACCGATGATGAACATCTTAAATGGCGGTGCACACGCAGACAGTGCGGTAGATACACAGGAATTTATGATCATGCCGGTAGGGGCTCCGAGTTTTAAGGAAGGTCTTCGCTGGTGTGCAGAAGTGTTCCATACACTGAAGAAGCTGATCAAGGAAATGGGCGATGTAACGGCCGTAGGTGATGAGGGCGGTTATGCTCCGAACAGTTTAAAGAGTGATGAGGATGCGATCGAAAAGATCTTAGAGGCGATCAAAGCGGCAGGATATGAACCGGGGAAAGATTTTATGATCGCTATGGATGCGGCATCTTCCGAATGGAAGAGCGAGAAAGGCAAGGGATTTTACAAGCAGCCGAAGTCGGGTAAGGAATTTACTTCCGATGAGCTGATCGCACATTGGGAGAGCCTGATCGAGAAGTATCCGATCATTTCCATTGAGGATGGTCTCGATGAGGAAGACTGGGAAGGCTGGCAGCGTATGACAAAACGTCTGGGCGATAAGGTACAGCTGGTAGGTGACGATCTGTTCGTAACAAACACGGAGCGTCTTTCCAAGGGCATTCAGCTGGGGGCCGGTAACTCCATTCTGATCAAGCTCAATCAGATCGGTTCCGTATCCGAAACACTGGAAGCCATTAAGATGGCACATAATGCGGGCTATACAGCGATCTCTTCCCACAGATCCGGGGAAACGGCAGACACCACCATTGCAGACCTGGCAGTAGCTCTGAATACCTGCCAGATCAAGACCGGTGCTCCGAGCCGCAGTGAGCGTGTAGCAAAGTATAATCAGTTACTCCGTATTGAGGAAGCATTGGGAGATTCCGCGGTATATCCGGGAATGGATGCATTCCACGTTAAGAAATAAGGTTTTGGCAGTTCCCTCCTTATTGGTTACCTTTTTTTGGATATGGCCGGCGCCGGTGGAAACACCGGCGCCGGCTGTCTATGTAGGCTCCCGGATGCTGCCATTGTCAAAACATGATCATACCGATCACAGGAAGTTAGATGGACATATATCGGGAAGAGTGGTATCATAAAACATCGTAAACAGCTGACAGGAAACGGAAAATATCATCTTTTCAATCGAAAGATGCAGTAAAGGCAGGAGGTTTGGCAGTGGGAAATGCGAAAAGATTTAATCCGTTAAGAAGAACCGGGGAAGAGATCCATGAGGAGCTGCTTTCGGGAGAAAGAGCACTTTATAAAGGAAATCAACTGAAGATCTATGATACGGTTTTTCATGACGGGGAGTCTCCGCTTAAGGAGAGCAGAAATATTGAACTCTACGGATGCGAGTTTCAATGGAAGTATCCGGTCTGGTATTCGGAAAATATCTATGCGAAAGACTGTGTCTGGCAGGAAATGGGACGCTCGGGTGTATGGTATACCAACAATATGACCGTTGAGGATTGTCTGATCGGAGCTCCCAAGAATTTCAGACGGTGCCGGAATCTGACGATCCGGAATTCTTCGATACCGAATGCGCAGGAGACGCTGTGGATGTGTAACGGTGTGGAACTGGATCACGTAACCGCCAGAGGAGATTACTTTGCGATGAATACCGACAATATCCGGGCGGATCATCTGGAATTATTCGGCAACTATGCTTTTGACGGTTCGAAGAATGTGGAGATCAGAAACTCCAGACTTGTGACGAAGGATTGCTTTTGGAACTGTGAAAATGTTGCAGTATATGATTCCTATATTTCCGGAGAGTATCTTGCGTGGAATACGAAGAATCTGACGCTGGTCAATTGTACCATCGAATCCAATCAGGGACTCTGCTATATCGATAAACTTAAGATGATCAATTGCAAGCTGGTCAATACGGCACTGGCATTTGAATATGTTGAAAACATGGATGCGGAGATCATCAGCCGGGTGGATGGGATACTCAATCCGGGATCCGGCCGGATCAAGGCAAGAGAGATCGCGGAACTGATCATTGAACCGGATAACTGCGATATCAATAAGACGGTCATCACGGTAAAAGACAGCCGGAACGGAGAGGAAAAGAGTCTCCATCTGGTCTGCTGATTTTTTGACCTTTTGTGGTTGGGTGGCATATGGGAAAATATAATTTTGACAAAGTCATAGACCGGCGCACTTCCTGGGCGGAGAAATGGGATGTTCGGGATGGCGAGCTGCCGATGTGGATCGCCGATATGGATTTTGAGACGGCACCGGAAATAAAAGAAGCACTGTTATCCCGTCTGGAGGTGGGCGCATACGGATATACCTATCTTCCGGAGGAATGGTATGATGCCTATATTTCCTGGTGGGAAAGGAGACATCATCTGAAGATCGCGAAGGAAGAACTGATCTTTTCTACCGGCGTGATCCCGACCATTTCCAGTTCGGTCCGAAAGCTTACCACCCCCAATGAAAATGTGGTGATCCTTACGCCGGTCTACAATATCTTTTATAATTGTATCATCAATAACGGCGCCAGAGTGCTCGAAAGCAGACTGTTTAAGAAGGATGGAAAATGGGAGATTGACTTCGAAGATCTGGAAAGGAAACTGGCAGATCCGCAGACATCTCTTTTCTTATTCTGTAATCCGCACAATCCCGTAGGGCGTATTTGGACAGAAGAAGAGCTTGGAAGGATCGGGGAACTCTGCCATCGGTACGGAGTGACCGTACTATCGGACGAGATCCATTGTGATATTACGGATCCGGGGAAAGAATATGTGCCTTTTGCTTCGGCTTCGGAGCTTTGCAGAAAGATCAGTATCACTGCGATCGCGCCATCCAAGGCGTTTAATCTGGCAGGCATAGCCACCAGTGCCGTTTATGTTCCGGATGCCTTCCTGCGGCACAAGGTATGGCGGCAGCTCAATACGGATGAATGCGGGGAACCGTCTTTTCTGGCAGTAACGGCAGCCATAGCAGCCTTTACCAAAGGGGAAGAATGGCTGAAGGAACTGAATGCGTATATTTACGCAAATAAATGCTATTGTGAGGATTTCATCGCTAAGAATATTCCGGATGCGGAACTCCTTCATGCGCAGGCCACGTATCTGATCTGGCTGGACTGTACCCGGATCGCAAACGAAAGTGTGGATCTGGCAGATTTTATCCGGGAAAAAACCGGCCTGTATCTTGCACGCGGGGAACAGTACGGACCCGGTGGAGAAGGCTTTTTACGGATCAATCTGGCGTGCCCTAAAAGTTATGTGACAGATGGGATGGAACGATTGAAAACGGGACTGAAGATGTATCAGGAAATCGCTCGATAAGAGCGAGAATACCGAACAATCATTGGACTGGACAAGGAAGGGAGTTTGTGCTATTATACACGGTGAATTAGCAGATACTAACAAATGGCATAAATATTTAACTGCTGGTTGAAATATCAAACCTATCGGCTCCGCTGCAAGCGGAGCTATATTATAACCTGGATGTTAGTGGATGCTAATAGCAGAATGGAACAACAAACATGTGGTTGCGGTAACCAACAGGGAAGGAGAGAATGATCATGAAACTGAAAGGATGGGGATTATTTGCACTGGGAACACTGTTTGGTCTGGAGGGGATCAAACTGCTGTCCTCTAAGGATGCCAAGAAAGTGTATACGAAATGTACTGCGGGCGTACTGCGTGCCAAGGATGCGGTAGTTTCGCAGGTGACTACGCTGCAGGAAAACTGCTCGGATATCTATGAGGAAGCCAAGGCGATCAACGAAGAACGGGCAAAGCAGGATAAGGAAGCGGAAGTTTCGGAAGATACGGAAGAATAAAATTGGAAGAATAAAATTGGAAGAATAAAATCGCTAAAGAAAGAAGTGACCGGTCATGAGATTTACGATCAAGCATGAGATTCCGGGGAGACTCCGCGTCCATTTCCCGATGAAGTATTTTACGTTTCGGGAGGCCGATACACTGGAGTATTACCTGAAAGGTTTTGAGGAGATAAGGGAAGTCAAAGTATATGAGAGAACAGCGGATGCCGTGCTTAAGTTCCGCTGCGGCCGGACAAAGATCCTTGAGATCTTAAAAGACTTCTCGTTTGAGAACGCGGTGGTACCGGAGCGGGTATTTGAATGCTCGGGCCGGGAACTGTCTGCTGCGTATTACGATAAGGTGGTGTCTACCGTGCTCCTGCACTACGGGAAGCGGCTGATACTGCCTTTTCCCGTTCGCAGGGTATTGGACACCATCAAAGCGGTGAAATATCTGTGGCGGGGATTGAAAACGATACGGAACCGGCGGCTGCAGGTAGAACTGCTGGATGCTACGGCGATCACGTCTGCCATACTGACGGGAGACTACAATACGGCGTCGAGTGTGATGTTTCTGCTGACCATCGGCGATACGCTGGAGGAGTGGACACATAAACGTTCCGTGGATGATCTGGCCAGAAGGATGTCACTGAATATCGACCGGGTATGGCTGCTGACGGAGGATGGCGAAGTACAGACCGATGCATCACGGATCGAGAGCGGTGACCGTGTCGTGGTACGTATGGGCAATATGATCCCGTTCGACGGGGAAGTGGATGCGGGTGAGGCAATGGTCAACCAGGCGTCCATGACCGGCGAATCCGTTGCGGTACATAAAGGTACCGGGATGAGCGTGTTTGCCGGAACCGTAGTGGAAGAAGGCGAACTGACGATCCGTGTGACACAGACGGAAGGCTGCGGACGATTTGATAAGATCGTAAAGATGATCGAAGAATCGGAAAAGATGAAATCGTCACTGGAAAGCAACGCGGAGCGGCTTGCTGACCGGCTGGTGCCGTATACGTTTCTTGCTTCCGGCCTGACGTGGGCGATCAGCCGCAATGTGGCCAAAGCCGTGTCGGTCCTTATGGTGGATTACTCCTGTGCGCTTAAGATGGCAATGCCGATCTCGGTATTGTCTGCCATTAAGGAAGCGGCGGATTATGACATTACCGTAAAGGGCGGAAAGTTTCTGGAGGCGGTTGCGGAGGCGGATACGATCGTGTTTGATAAAACGGGAACGATCACAAAGGCAAAACCTATGGTTGTCCGTGTGGTTTCGTTCTGTGGAGAATCCGAAGATGAAATGCTGCGGCAGGCGGCATGCCTGGAGGAACATTTCCCGCATTCCGTGGCACGCGCCGTGGTGGAGTGTGCGCTGGAGAAGGGACTGACACACGAAGAGCTTCATACCAGTGTGGAGTATATCGTTGCGCACGGGATCGCGTCGGAGATCGATGGCGAAAGAGCAGTGATCGGCAGTTATCATTTTGTCTTTGAAGATGAGAAGGCCGTGATCGCTGAAGAGAAAAAGGAATTGTTTAATTCGCTTTCGGATGAGTATTCCCATCTGTATTTTGCTAAGAACGGAAAACTGGTTGCCTGCATTCTGATCGAGGATCCCATGCGAAAAGAGACCAAAGAAGTGGTGGAAAAACTGCGGGCGCAGGGATTTGCACATATCGTGATGATGACCGGCGACAGTGAGCGGACGGCGGCAAGGATCGCTTCGGAGGCAGGTATCACGGAATACTATGCGGAGGTACTTCCGGAAGATAAGGCAAAATATGTAGAGGATGCAAAACAGAACGGACACCGTGTGCTCATGGTCGGGGACGGCATCAATGATTCACCGGCACTCTCGGCATCCGATGCCGGGATCGCGATCAGTGACGGCGCAGAGATCGCAAGGCAGATCGCAGACATCACGATCGGTTCGGACAGTCTGGAGAGTATTGTAGTGCTGAAGGAGATCAGCACACTTCTGATGAAGCGGATCCGTTTCAATTACCGGACCATCGTCGGATTCAATACCGGTCTGATCGCTCTTGGCATTGCAGGGATCCTGCCGCCGGCGACTTCCGCAATGCTGCATAACGGATCCACGGTAGCGCTGGGACTAAAGAGTATGACGGATCTCCTTCCGGCCAAAGCGGGGTAAGTTATGACAATACATGAATTAGGGAAAGGCGGTCTGGCACCGTTCCATCCGGAAAAGTTCGCCAGAGGGATCGAAAAGATGGTCGATGGAAGGGGTAAAAGATCATAAAAAGATCAATCCCGGTTCATCTTCTGCATTTCCGAAAAACTGTTAAGGACATGAGCTGTAAGCTGCTCAGGCGTTAGAGTCATACCGTCACGGATCCAGAGAACCAGCACATGCCACAGCCCGCCAAGGGTAAAGTAGTAAGCGTAACGTGAGAATTCAGACACTAAAGTAAGTTCATCCGGCAGATCGTCATGAACTTTAAGGCCCACCTGTTGATACAATAGCCGGTCAAGTTTTTCACCCAGAAAATGTATAAGGTTTTGTTTGTAAAGAAGCGCAAGGAAATCCCTGTGATCATTCCAAAATTTAAAGAAAGACAAAAAGCCTGACTTCGGTGTAAGAGGTGTGGCGCTCATGCTTGCTGCCATTTCAGCAAGAAGGGCAGAACAGTGGGAAAACAGTATGTCATCTTTTGATGTGAAATAGCGGTAGTAAGTTCTGCGGTCGTACTCTGCAAGTTCAGACAGCTCGGATACGGAGATCTGATTGTATGGCTTTTCTTCCATCAGAGATAAAAGAGCATTTATAAAAGCCTGCTCTCCTTTGTTTGTATTCTTTTCCATGCGCCACCTCTCTTAAAATGTCACAGACCTGCCTTTTTGTAGCGTTTTGGGCAGAGTTATTGACTTTGTTTCACGGAAAGAATATCATACATTAAGACATGTCGCAAGTGTGACATTTGCACCTGCGGCATTTTCTTTAATATGGGGTTAGAAAACACTAACCACGGATATATGGAGGTAACATGAATAAAAAGAAAAAGAGCGGATTTACGAGACTTTTGGAACTTGCAGGCGAGAAAAAAGGGAAGCTTATTGTGGCGTGCGTGCTTTCTGTATTGTCATCGGGTGCTAAGATTTTTCCGTATTTTGCGGTTTTTTGGATCATCACGGCGATCCTGCCCGTCTATAACGACATAGGACAGGTAGATGGCAAACGTATTATGATGCTGACAGGGCTCACGTTCGGAGCAGCATTACTTTACGGGCTCTGTGCTTATGGTTCATCGGCGCTGGCACATACCGCGGCTTATGACATTATCTATGAGCTCAGGATAAAACTCATGGATAAGCTCGGAAGATTACCATCGGGATTCTTTACGAGCAAGACACGGGGCGGGATCAAGAAGATCTTATCTGATGATACCGAGCAGGTGGAGATCTTTGTGGCACATCATCTCTGCGATATAGCAGCGGCTATAGCAACCCCTGTGTTTACACTTATCTACCTGTTCGTAATGGATTGGAGACTGGCTCTGATCACACTTTTGCCGATCGTTATTTCCATCTTTCTTCTGGCGATGTGTCTTGTAAAGCCGGATAAGGCGGCGCTTCAGACGGAGATGCACGACAGCATGGAGGCGATGCAGGGTACCATAGTACAGTACATTCACGGCATGCCGGTCATCAAGATCTTCAACCGTTCACTCAGCGCCTTTAAAAAGTATGAGTCGGATATAGACAGATTCGTGACGGCGGTAGACAAAACAGCCCGGGCTAATGCGTGGGCCATGTCCTTCTACTATGCATTCTTTGGCGCACAGCTTCTGTTCCTGCTCCCGTCGAGTACGTATATTCTGTTAAAAGCAGATTCCTACATAGGATATCTTCCTGTCGTTCTTTTGTTCCTGCTTGTCGGAACAGGGCTTAAAGACCCGATGGAAAACATGATGCAGATGGTGATCCTCTCAGGAAGGATCTCTGAAGGCGTAAAGAGAATGGATGATATCCTGTATGCTCCGGAGCTTGTAAGCGGTGATGCCGCTTTACCGGCAAACTACGATGTGACTATAGATAATGTGACTTTCTCCTATGAGGAAGGAGTGCAGGCTGTAAAGAATGTATCCTGCATTTTGAAACAGGGCAGCGTTACAGGACTGGTAGGTCCGTCGGGCGGAGGCAAATCTACTCTGGCAAGTCTGCTTCTTCGTTTTTACGATCCGCAGGAAGGGAGCATTATGATAGGCACCACAAAATTGCAGGATTTTTCTCCCGAAACATTAAGCAAACTTGTATCTTATGTTTTCCAGGAAAGTTTTATGTTCCACGATACTATCGAGAACAATATCCGCATGGGTGACAGAGATAAATCCATGGATCAGGTGATCGAAGCTGCTAAAGCTGCAGAGATCCATGATGTGATCATGAAGCTTCCGGATGGATATCAGAGTATTATCGGGGAGAATGGCGTTTATCTTTCCGGCGGCGAGCAGCAAAGACTTGCTATTGCCAGAGTTATTCTTCGAAATACACCTATCGTTGTTTTGGATGAAGCAACGGCTTACGCGGATGCCGAGAATGAAGCAAAGATCCAGAAGGCTTTTGCCGGACTGGCAAAGGGCAAGACGGTGTTGATCATAGCGCACCGTTTAAAGACCATTGAGAATGCGGACAGGATCCTTGTGATGAAAGAAGGAAGACTGCTTGGTCAGGGCACCCACGACGAGCTCCTTAAAACCTGTACGGAATACAAAGAAATGGTGGATGCCAATGACAGGAGAGAAAAATGGAATATAGGGAGAATGGAGGTGGGAGCATGAAAAATCTGAGAGAATGGTTTAGTACCATGACGCTGGGACAGACAAAACTATACATTAAACTCTGGCTGTGGTGTCTGTTTGACAGTTTTGTTGTATCGATCCCTTATGCGGTATTGGTAATGGCGGTTTATGTTTTGCTGATCCCGATCGCATCACCGGGAATGGCGCTTCCCACGGACCGCATATGGATCCTTATGGGGATACTGATCGCTCAGTTTATCGCTTATCTGTTTGTGAGAAAAAAATCCTATCTTGATTTTTGTATCGGTTTTGCCGGAGCGACAAAGGTTTCCAGAATACAGATGGGAGAGCATCTTCGTAAGCTCAGTATGGGGTTCTTTTCGAACAGGGATGCAGGTGATCTTTCTACAGTTCTTCTTAGGGATTATACGGAGATAGAAACCTTCGCACAGCAGATGCTGCCGCAGGTAGCAACGATCCTTGTGAGATTTTCCATCGCCGTCATTGTACTTTCTGCATTTGATGTCCGGATGATGGCTGCAGTATTTATCGTGATACCACTGGCGTTTCCGTTTGCTTTTATCTCTATGAAGAAGATGGAAAAAGAAGGAGCGCTCCTTCAAAGTTCCCAGCAGCATACGGCATCGGGAATACTGGAATATGTAGGAGGGATCCGTACTCTTAAGGCCTTTAACATGGCAGGAGAACATTTCGAAACGCTGAAGAATACGCTCGATACCCAGAGAAAGGCAGCCATCTCTATTGAAACAAGGGCTGCGGCTCCCGTAAGTATGATCGGAAGATTTATCCTTAACTGCGGCATAGGTCTTGTTATGCTGGTGGGAAGCGGACTTATGGTGACGGGGAAACTGCAGGTGTTCTATTATATAGCGTTCCTCTTGCTGACTCTTACGATATATGATCCGGTACTTTTGCTGTTTACTTTCATTGCAGATCTTACACGGACCACCAGGAGCGGGAAGAGGATAAGGGCTCTGTTTGAGGAAAAGCCTTTACCGGAAAACAATGTTGGGAGAAAACCTTCGGGTACTGCTATTGAGTTTAAGGATGTTTCTTTCGGATATGGAAATAAAGAGGTTTTGCATCACATTGATCTGTCGTTTACGGAGAAAAGCGTAACGGCACTTGTAGGTCCTTCAGGTTCCGGGAAGTCGACTATTACCAGACTGATCGCAAGATTCTGGGATAGTGACTCCGGAGAGATCTGTATGGGCGGAGTGCCTGTTTGGGATCTCACGACAGAAGAACTGCTCGGTAATATCAGTATGGTATTCCAGGATGTCTATCTTTTCAAAGACACCATAGAAGCAAATATCCGCATGGGAAGAAGTGATGCCACTCATGAAGAAGTTGTTGAGGCAGCAAAGAAAGCAGCATGCCATGACTTTATCATGGCACTTCCGGATGGATACGATACGATGGTCGGAGAAGGCGGGTCTACCCTGTCTGGAGGAGAAAAACAGAGAATTTCGATAGCAAGGGCTCTGCTTAAGGATGCGCCGGTGATCCTTCTTGATGAGGCTACTTCATCGCTTGATCCTGAAAATGAAGTGCTGATACAGCAGGCTATATCCGAACTTGTCAGAGATAAAACGGTCATAGTCATTGCCCACAGGCTCCGGTCTGTGAGCAACGCCGATCAGATCGTTGTTCTTAAGGATGGAAGTATAGCCGAAAAAGGTGATCATGAAAGCCTGCTTAAGATGGGCGGGATCTATGCCGGATTGTGGAATGAACAGAGCCATGCGGGAAGCTGGCAGATCAAGTGACAGAAGGGAAAGGAAACAGTAACAATAGTTCTTGACAATAAACAGAGATACTGATAATATAATTACCGATAATTATATTATCAGTATTTTTTACGGAGCAGATATGTCAGTACGTGATACAAGCATCGACCCCAGACTTTTGCAAAGTGCAAGAGAAGAGTTTTTAAAAAAAGGATTCTTAAAGGCGGATCTGAAAACGATCTGTGATAACGCAGGAGTCACTACAGGGGCAGTTTATAAAAGATATAAAGGGAAAGAAGAACTTTTTTCTGCCGTGGTGGAAGGTGTTGTGAATGCACTGGATTCCTTCCTGGCAGATCGCTCCGGCATTGATTTTTCCGGTCTCAGCGATGATGAGATACGTGCTTCGTGGAAAATGAGCTATGACAACATGATCCCGATGTTCCGAATGCTCAGGAGTTACGGGGATGATTTCAGGATCCTGATCGACAGGAGTGCCGGAACCGGATTTGAGAATTTCAGTCACGAGTATGTTATAAAGCTTAGTTATGCGTATGAGCAGTTTTACAAAGAAGCCTATAAACGTGGGATCGCAAAGGCAAAGGTCAGCCGTGATGAGTTTCACATTTTGCTGACATCGTACTGGAGTTCCATATGCGAGCCGTTTGTTCATGACATTACAGACAAGCAGATGGAAGAGCATTGCAGAGTGATGTGCAGGTTTTTTGACTGGGCTGCAGTGGTAAAGCTGAATTAATTGTAACGGTTCAGAATACCGCGGGGAGTTATTTGTTTTTCAAGCCGTCTCAGGACGGCTAAAAATATGCTATTAGGTTAGGTGAAACAAACCTTAAACAAACAAAACTAACGAAAACACAGGAGGGAAAGAAATGTTTAAGAAGGTTGCTCCGTATATCGGAGAGTACAAGAAGTACACCGTATGGGCGGCAGTGCTGATGTCGCTGGGAATCGTTGCCAATGTGGTCCCCTATTTCTTTTTATATCAGATCATCTCACCTCTTACACGGGGGGAGCATATCGATCTTGCATTTGTGATGATAAGGGTGTTGGCGGTTGCTGTTTGTGAGATCTTATTTGCAATTTTGTATGTGAAAGGATTGGAATTCTCACATATAAGCGCATACAATACGCTGAAGAATCTGCGTATTTCTTTGCAGGGGAAATTGGAAAAACAGCCGCTGGGTAATATACAAAATCTCGGAACGGGACGAATTAAGAAAATATTCACCGACGATATCGATCAGATCGAACTGCTGCTTGCTCACGCCATACCGGAAGGCATCGCAAATATCTTTATTCCGGTCCTCATCATCCTACTAATGTTTATTATGGATTGGAGACTGGGGTTGCTATCACTTGTCCCCCTTGTGCTTGGTATGTTTGCAATGGGTATGATGATGAAATCAGGATTCGAAAAGATGAATGATTACTATGAATCCGCCGCAAAAATGAACAATACGATCATTGAATATGTGAACGGAATGGAGGTTGTCAAAGTATTTAACAAAGATGGCGATTCCTACAAAAGATTTGGTGAAGTGGTAAGAAATTATCGTGATTTTACGATCGCCTGGTATAAAGTGTGCTGGCCATGGATGGCGGCTTATGCAAGTATTCTGCCCTGTCTTGCACTGCTCGTGCTTCCGGTCGGATCCTGGATGGTGCTGGCCGGAACCATGACTCTGGATAAGCTTATCCTTGTTCTTTGTATGTCGTTTGCGGTGGGACCGTCCTTCTTAAAGGCACTTAATTTTGCCGGTAAGTTTCCGCAGCTGGATTATAAGATATCCGAGCTGGAAAAGCTTATGGAACATCCGCCGCTTAAGGAAGGGCAAAATGGGTTTACAGGAGCGGATCGGAATATCCTTTTTGAGAATGTCCGGTTCGGATATGGAGACGAGGAGATACTGCATGGCGTAAGCATGGAGTTGAAGCAGGGGACGACAACCGCATTGGTGGGAGAGTCGGGAAGCGGAAAATCCACATTGGCAAAACTGCTCGTACACTACTATGACCTGGATGGCGGAGCAATCCGGATCGGCGGTCAGGATATTACCGATATGTCACTGGAGGCATTGAATGAGCAGGTGGCATATGTCGCGCAGGAACAGTTCCTGTTTAATACGACACTATATGAAAACATACGGATCGGGAAACCGGACGCCGGCAGGGAAGAGATTCTTGCAGCTGCGCACAGAGCACAGTGTGATGAGTTCCTTGAACGACTGCCGGATGGTATCGAAACAAAAGCCGGAGACAGCGGAAAGCAGTTGTCCGGTGGAGAACGTCAGCGGATATCGCTTGCGAGAGCGATAATTAAAGATGCACCAATCATAGTTCTTGATGAAGCTACAGCATTTATGGATCCGGAAAATGAAGAAAAGCTGAATGCCGCGATCGATGAGATCGTGAAAGACAAAACCGTTCTGGTGATCGCACACAGATTATCTACGGTAAAGAATGCCGATAAGATATGTGTTATGAAGGAAGGGCAGTGTATCGCTGACGGCCGGCACGAGGAGTTGCTGACGGATTGCCCGGAATACAAAAAGTTCTGGGACGCATCGGTAAGTGCAAGTACGTGGAAGATAAAGGAGGCGTGAAAAGATGCTTAAGATATTACACAGACTGATCGGGATCACCGGAAAGTATAAAACAAGGATACGTCTGTCCTATATTACATCATTCATAAAAGGCATAGTGATGAAGGCGCCGCGGATGTTGTGCTTTATCGTGATAAATCTGTTTATGCAGGGACAGATGGATCAAAAGAAATGTCTGTATCTGGGAATCGCACTGCTGGCCAGCGTAGTCATACAGATGGTATTTGAACACATCACAAATGTGCTTCAATCGGCAAGCGGATACATGGTATTTGCCGATATGAGGATGCGGCTCGGAGATCATTTAAGAAAACTTCCCATGGGATACTTTACGGAAGGCAATATGGGAAAGATCAGTGCTGTGCTTGCTACGGATATGGTATTCATAGAAGAAAACTGCATGGGAGTTCTGTCGGAACTGGTATCATTTATCATATCACAGGGACTTATGGTCCTGATGATGTTTGTGATGGATATCCGACTGGGGATCTTGTCGGTACTCATTGTGGCAGCGTTTATCGTGGTCGGCAATCTTATGTTGAAAACGACGATGAAACATTCGGTGATCAAGCAGGAGGGAGCGGAATCGCTGACGGAGGAAGTTCTGGATTTTGCAGAAGGGATCGGTATCATCAAATCCTTCAATATGCTTGGAGAGCGGTCGAAGAGACTGACGGATGAATTTGAAAAGAGCTGCAGGGAAAGCATTGATTTTGAGATCGCATACAGTCCGTGGTCAAGGGCACTTTATCTGACCTTTGGTGCAGGTACCGCACTTATGCTGGCGCTGGCGGGAATTCTGTTCGGAAAAGGGATGCTGCCGGATACCTACATGGTTGGTATGACTTTGTTTCTTTTTGATATGTTTGTTGCCATCAAAAGTTACTACGGTCAGATGGCCAGACTGACGGTCACTTCTGCCAGTCTTGACCGAATCGAAGAAGTATTTAAAGCAGAGGAATTAAAGGATGAAGGGATCAAGACCCTGCAGAGTGTTAGTGCGGGGGAAGATGCGGTTCCTGCGATCGAATATGACAGAGTCAGCTTCGGATATACACAGAAGAATGTACTGAAAGACGTCTCCTTTAGGGTGAAGGCCGGTGAAATGACCGCGCTTGTAGGACCCTCCGGTGGCGGAAAGTCGACCATAGCATCTCTTCTGGCAAGGTTCTGGGATGTGGGGAGCGGCCGGATCCTTGTAAATGGGGAGAATATAAAAGATGTTTCGCTTGGCAGTCTTATGGACAATATCAGTATGGTATTTCAGAGAGTATACCTGTTTCAGGATACGGTGTATAACAACATAGCGATCGGACGTCCGGATGCCACAAAGGAAGAGGTGGAAGCGGCTGCAAGAAAAGCAAGATGTTATGATTTTATCTTGCAGCTGCCGGAAGGATTTGACACGGTGATCGGAGAAGGCGGAGCTTCGCTTTCCGGTGGAGAGAAGCAGAGGATATCTATAGCAAGGTGTATTCTTAAGGATGCGCCCATAGTTATCCTGGATGAGGCAACCGCCAGTGTAGATGCGGATAATGAAAGAGCCATACAGGAGGCAATATCGGAGCTCTGCAGGGACAAGACCCTGCTGGTGATCGCGCACCGGCTTAAGACAATAAAGGATGCAGATCAGATTCTTGTTATATCGGACGGACAGATCGTGGAAAAGGGAAAACACGAGGAACTCTGCGCACTTAACGGAGCCTATGCGCATATGGTTTCACTGCAGGCATCCTGATACATTGACCTGGAAGATTGCATAGAAGAAACTACTTGACAGAGTAAAGACATTATGTTATTTTATTTGAAGTTAGGAATGACTAACGTAGGTTATTAAAACCGAACATAAAGCTCGATGTTGCAGAAAGGGGTATGTATGGAAGAAATCTTTAAAGGGATCCCGCAGATAAAGTATGAGGGGCCGGAAAGTAAGAATCCGTTTGCATTCAAGTACTATGATGCAGACAAGGTTGTAATGGGAAAGAAAATGAGTGAACACCTGCCGTTTGCTATGGCATGGTGGCATAATCTGTGCGCCAATGGTGTGGACATGTTCGGCAGAGGTACTGCAGACAAGCGATTTGGTGCTGCAGAGGAAGGGACGATGGAGCATGCGAAGGCAAAAGTAGATGCCGGCATCGAGTTTATGAAGAAGCTGGGTATCAAATACTATTGCTTCCATGATGCGGATATCGTACCGGAAGCGGACGATATCAATGAGACAAACCGCAGACTGGATGAGATCACCGATTACATCCTGGAGAAGACAAAGGGAACCGATATCAAGCTGCTCTGGGGAACTGCTAATATGTTTTCCAATCCCCGTTTTATGAACGGGGCCGGCAGTACCAACGATCTGGATGTATACTGCTTTGCGGCGGCTCAGGTAAAGAAAGCTTTGGAACTTACGGTTAAGCTTGGCGGTAAGGGATATGTATTCTGGGGCGGCAGAGAAGGTTACGAAACGCTTCTGAATACCAGGGTGAAGTTTGAACAGGAAAACATTGCCAATCTGATGAGAATGGCAAGAGATTACGGACGTAAGATCGGATTTACGGGAACATTTCTGATCGAGCCGAAGCCGAAGGAGCCGATGAAACATCAGTATGATTATGATGCTGCAACAGCGATCGGCTTTTTGAAGGAATACGGTCTGGATAAAGATTTCAAGATGAACATCGAAGCAAATCATGCAACGCTTGCAGGACATACCTTCCAGCATGAATTGCGTATCAGCAGGATCAATAATATGCTGGGATCCATCGATGCAAACCAGGGTGATGTGATGCTTGGATGGGATACGGACTGTTTCCCCAGCAATGTCTATGATACAACGCTTGCAATGTATGAGATCCTGAAAAACGGCGGTTTGCCGGTGGGTATCAACTTTGATTCCAAGAACAGACGCCCGAGCAATACCTATGAAGATATGTTCCACGCATTTATCCTCGGAATGGATTCGTTCGCATACGGTCTGTTAAAAGCGGCGGCAATGATCGAAGACGGAAGACTGGAGAAGAATGTGGATGAGCGGTATGCGTCCTTCGAATCCGAGCTCGGAAAGAAAGTACGCAGCGGAGAAGCAACACTGGAAGAACTGGCGCAGAAAGCGTCCGAGTTGAAAGCACCCGCGATCCCTGTTTCCGGAAGACAGGAGTACCTTGAATCGGTACTGAATAATATCATCCTGTCGAATAACTGACGGTTATACCAATATTTTGTTGTTTTCCATTGTGAAATGGGCTGTCGCGACGGCGACGGCTCATTTTATTTTACTTTATAGGAAATTGCTTCGCAATTCCTATAAAGCAAAAAAGCCCTCCGGGGGATGCGCACTCGCACGTGAGGAAATTGTTGCTATCGCAACCGCGCTCGGCGCGAGCGTTCTGCGAGCAGAACGCTTTCTTATAGAGAATTAAACACTTGACAAATGAATGGACTTATAGTAATCTTTGATAGCGAACGATGATAACTAACAAAACACATTATTTGTTTTCTGTCAAAGAGATGCCGAAGGATAAAACATTAAGTCATATAAAAGTAAATAATGCAATTCGTGAAGAGTTTCTGGAAAAGGGATTTGAAGCCGCGTCGATTCGGAGTATCGGGGCCAGAGCAGGTATGACATCTGCGGGGCTTTATCGTCATTATCCGGATAAAGAGGCTATGTTTGCCGCGATGGTAGAGCCGTTACTCTGCAGTATCCGTGAATGGACGGAACGTCATAGTAAAAGAAAATATCAGATGGTAGATAACAAAGCGGGGCAGGAGGAACTGTTTGGCGAGACGGTTATGGATCTGATCAAAAAGGTGATCCTGCCTCAGAGAGAAGCATTTCTTTTGCTGATGACAAAATCGGCGGGAACGAAATATGCAGATTTCGTTCATGATTTTGTGATGCAGAATCAAAAGATGATTCTGGATGCATTGAAATATCTGAAAAAAAAGGGATATCCGGTGCTTGAGGTCGACGAAGAGGAGGTACATATATTATTATCCGCATATGTAACGGCCTGTTTTGAGACGATATTGCATCATCAGGAGGAAGCGAAGATCAATCGACATCTGGATACGATCCATCAATTCTTTATGCCGGGCTGGCTGAGGATCATGGGAGTAAGTTAAAGAGCCGCAAGGCTCTTTTTTAATGTCGTTAGCGATCGAAATTTGATTAGTGATAGCTAACGAAAAAGCGAAATGCATTCATCCGCGAGAAGCGGTTTGGATAAAAAAGAAATGGGAGGAAAGAAAAGTGGGAAAGACGGAAAAGTATGATCACATGAAGTTGATCCGGCAGTATGCAGGAGGGCATAAGAATCTGCTCAGGCTGGGACGTGCGTTAGCAGCATTGAGTGCGGTTCTTACGCTTATCCCGTATTATCTGCTTTGGCGGATTATCAAGGTGGCGGTAGACGGTGAGGATGCAGGACAGATCAGTACTTATGCATGGGGTGCGGTAGGTCTGATCGTGGGTGCGCTTCTTGTATATATTGCGGCATTATTATGTACACATATTACGGCGTTTCGTGTGCAGGCGAATATGAGAAGTTCATTGATGCACAGGATCCTGACGCTACCGCTGGGGATCTTTGATGAAGACGGGACCGGCAAGATCCGCCGTATCGTAAACGATTCTACTGCAGCGACTGAGACCTATATTGCCCATACCATGCCGGACAAGACCGTGGCAGCAGTAACACCGGTCGGCTTGCTGGTACTGGTTTTTGCATTTAACTGGAAGATCGGACTGCTCTGTATGATCCCTGCGGTGATCGGGTTTTGCTGCATGATGACCATGATGGGAAAAGGTATGCAGGAAAAGATGAAGGAATACCAGGATGCATTGGATACGATGAGTAGTGAGGCAACCGAGTATGTAAGAGGTGTTCCGGTGGTAAAGACCTTCGGTCAGACGGTGCATTCCTTCAAGCGTTTTAAGGATTGTATCGATGGTTTCGGAAAATGGGCAACGGATTACACCCTGATGCTCCGGTTTCCGATGACGGGATTTATGACTTGTGTGAATGCGATCTTTGCATTTATCGTGATCGCAGCGTTTGTGGTTTCAAAAGACGGGGTGTCAAATGCGGATATTCTAAACATAATGTATTACATCATCATCACTCCGCTCATCACGATCGCGCTCACAAAGATCGCTTATTCAGGGGAGGCGGAAATGACATTGATCGATGCCCTGAAACGCGTTGACCGCATCATGGAGATCGAGCCGCTTGCGGAAGGCAGCAATGGTCAGAAACCGAAGGATTCCGGAATCGAATTAAAAGATGTTTCCTATCGTTATAAGGATGCCACACGTGATGCGGTTCAGAAAGTATCCATATCGATCAAACCGGGAGAACATATTGCGCTGGTGGGACCGTCCGGTTCCGGGAAAACTACTATTGCAGAACTGATGGTACGGTTCTTTGATGTGACGGAAGGTTCGATCGAGATTGGAGGAGTGAATGTAAAAGAAATGTCCTCTGCGGATCTGATGGACTGCATCTCTTTTGTGTTCCAGGACAGCCGTCTGATCAAAAAGTCCATCCTGGATAATGTGCGATTAAGTAAACCGGAGGCTACGGAAGCGGAAGTAATGGAAGCACTGCAGAAAGCGCAGTGTATGGATATCATTGAGAAGCTTCCGAAAGGGATTCATACAGTGATCGGTGAAAAGGGAACCTATCTGTCCGGCGGGGAACAGCAACGGATCACGATCGCCAGAGCGGTACTAAAAGATGCACCGATCCTGATACTTGATGAGGCTACAGCATTTGCGGATCCGGATAATGAAGCAAAGGTGCAGGCAGCATTTGAAGAACTGGCAAAGAATAAAACGCTGATCATGATCGCACACCGGTTAAGTACGGTTGTAAATGCGGATAAGATCTTTGTGATGGATGACGGAAAATGTACGGAATCCGGAACTCATGAAGAACTAATGGAACAGAATGGTCTGTACGCAAAAATGTTTGATGAGTATACCAGATCGATCGAGTGGAAGGTAGGTGCGTAAAAAATGATAATCAAAAAATTACAGCATAAATATGCGCTTTCGGAACAGGGCGCGGTAGATATGGTGAAGGCATGTATCAGTGTGATGATCACAAACATCGTACTGATGATGTCTGCCGGGATCTTATATAATCTGATCCGTGATCTGTTAAATGACAGTTTACACGAGGAGAGAAGAGCATTTTATATCATTGCGTCACTTGTGATCATCATCCTGACTGCGATCACCAATTTTATTCAGTATAATGCAACATTTCTTACCACATACCGTGAGAGTGGAGTACGCAGAACTCTTATAGCGGAGAAACTGCGTAAACTGCCCCTTTCTTATTTCGGAAAAAAGAATATTGCGGATCTGACTACCAATATCCTGGGGGACTGCGCAATGATCGAGACGGCGTCTAGCCACTGGATCCCGGAACTGATCGGTGCGATTGCATCTGTGATCCTTGTAGGTATCAGTTTATTTTTCTTCTTTGACTGGCGTATGGTATTGGCAAGTTTTTGGGTGATCCCGGTTGCATTCCTTATCGTGATCACCTGCTCCGGTGCAGAGAAACGGGCGGTACGTAAGAACCAGGCGGTCAAGATGGAAATGGCGGACGGTATCCAGGAATGTCTGGAATCGATCCGGGATCTGCGTGCAAATAGAGCAGAGAATCGCTATATGGAAGAATTGGATGTTAAGATCAAAAGGGTGGAGAAAATGGCACTCTTCACTGAACTGAAGATGGCGGTTTATGTGAATTCTGCTGCGATCATTCTGAAACTCGGAATCGGTACAACGGCAATCGCAGGTGGTGCTTTATTTGCAAGAGGAGAGATCGATCTGCTGACGTTCTTTATGTTTTTGATGCTGGTTGCAAGATTGTATAATCCGATGGAGATTACATTGCAGAACTTTGCAGCGATCATTGCAACCGGGATCCAGTGTGAACGGCTGGACGAAGTGCTTTCGCATGAGGTGCAGAGCGGTGCGGAAACAATGCATAACCGTGGCTATGATATTGTTTTTGATCATGTCGGTTTTAAGTATGCGGATGATACGGATGTATTGAAAGATGTGAGCTTTACAGCGAAGCAGGGCGAAGTAACCGCACTGATCGGTCCTTCCGGCGGTGGTAAAACGACGATTTCACGGCTGGCTGCCAGATTCTGGGATACCAATAACGGCCGAATCACACTGGGAGGCGAGGATATCTCCGGGATCGATCCGGAAACACTGCTTTCCAATTATTCTATTGTGTTCCAGGATGTAACGCTCTTTAACAATACGGTAATGGAGAATATCCGCATTGGTAAGAACGGAGCAACAGACGAAGAAGTCATGGAAGCGGCAAGGCTTGCAAACTGCGAAGACTTCGTAAACCTGCTTCCGGAAAAATACAATACTAATATCGGAGAGAACGGCAGCGAACTTTCCGGTGGTGAACGACAGAGGATATCGATTGCCAGAGCATTTCTGAAAGATGCCCCGGTAATCCTTCTGGATGAAGCAACAGCCTCTCTGGATGCCGAGAATGAGACCGTGATCCAGGAAGCGCTTTCGCGTCTGATCAAAAATAAGACGGTTCTTATTATTGCGCATCGTATGCGTACGATCGCAAATGCGGATCATATTGTTGTTTTGAAGGATGGAGTGGTCGCAGAGCAGGGCAGTCCGGCAGAACTGGCAGCTTATGACAGTATATACAACCGTATGACGAAACAGCAGATGATCTCGCAGAACTGGAAGATGTAAAGGCGTTACCATTCACAGTCGAATCGCGCACTTGCTGCGCGATTACGACTCAAAACACTTTGAGTGAGATGGGTTTTGCCCATCGCCCCAGGCGATTTTTATTGGCAAAACCCGTTACTATCACAGCACGAAGGGCTGTGAATAG
>JAGBMJ010000073.1 GCA_017634975.1 Lachnospiraceae bacterium
AAGCAGGGCATCGCATCAGGACATCCGCCCGCTGAAGGTGGTGATCCTCAATCTGATGCCGATCAAGCAGGATACGGAGCTGCAGCTTCTGCGTGCGTTTTCCAATACGCCGCTGCAGATCGACGTGACCTTTCTGATGGTAAAGAGTCACATTTCGCAGAATACCTCCGTGAACCATCTGAACCGTTTTTACGAAACCTTTGATACCGTACGTCAGCACCGTTATGACGGAATGATCATCACCGGGGCACCGGTGGAACAGATGCCGTTTGAAGAAGTGGACTACTGGGAGGAGCTTGTGGAGATCATGGAGTGGTCCAAAACACATGTGACTTCCACCCTGCATATCTGCTGGGGGGCCCAGGCGGCGCTGTATTATCATTTCGGATTGCAGAAGGTACAGCTTCCGGAGAAACTGTTCGGGATTTATGAACATGAAGTGAAACATCGACGGACACCGCTGGTAC
Organism: Lachnospiraceae bacterium; assembly: GCA_017634975.1. GTDB lineage: Bacteria > Bacillota > Clostridia > Lachnospirales > Lachnospiraceae > NK4A136. Next base: position 468 of record JAGBMJ010000073.1, read on the forward strand.
GCGGATTTGATGATTACTTCTATGCGCCGCACTCCAGACATACCACGGTACTGCCGGAGGTGCTGCATGCGCAAAAGGAACTGACAATCCTGGCAGAATCGCCGGATGCCGGTGTGCTGCTCAGCCTTGCGGACGAAGGCAAGCAGATCTTTTTGATGGGGCATCCGGAATATGACCGTTATACGCTGGATGCGGAATACAAGCGGGATCTGTCCAAGAATCTGCCGATCCACATCCCGGTGAATTATTATCCGGATAACGATCCGGCGCAGAAACCGCGTCTGCAGTGGAGAGCGCATTGCAATATGCTCTACAGTAACTGGCTCAACTATTACGTATATCAGGTGACACCGTATGATCTGGGACAGTAGTCAGCGGTAATGTATACCACGACCGTAAAGAATCCACCGGCATTTCCGGTACCCTTTAGGATGGACTTGCACTTTTCTTGCACTTTGGGTGCTATATTGGAAATATACAATCGAAGGGATTTCGGTTTTCCGCAGAGGAAGATTTCGTTAGCGTGGAAAGGAGCAGGATATGTGGAACGGAATGTTGCTGGAGCATACAGAAAATGCGACAGATGTAACGGTCGGGCTGGGAAAAACTCTGCTGGCACAGCTGGCAAATATCAAATTTGAAGGCGTGCTGCTTTGTGTGATCGGTATGCTGGTTGCCGGCTATATCTGCCTGGAAGGCTACGGCATCTATAAAGCAGCGTTGTCTGTGATCGGATTTTGCGTGGGTTTTACGCATTCGCACAATATACTAGCCGGGCTGAATCTGGGCGATGAGGGTATGCTGATGGTTCAGGCGATCGCAGGACTGGTCTGTGCAGCACTGGCAGTCTTTTATGTGCAGGTTGGTGTGGGACTAGCTGTCTATCACTTTGTTCAGGATAATCTTGCGGGGATCCTGGCAGCTGCTTTGGCAGAGAAAATGTCGATTCCGCAGTTTTTGTTTCCGGTTTTTGCGGCAGTGATTGGTGTGGGGGCAGGGATCATTTGCGGTATTCTCGCGATGAAGGCGACCCGGCCGGCGATCGTGATCGTGACAGCGGTCGTAGGCGGATTTGCAGCAGTTAATTTCTTTATACAGATGGTACCGCAGTTTCCGGTGGACATGCACTATATCCCGGGACCGGAGAGTCCGTTGTGGGCATTTGTAAAGATATTTCTTGCAGCAGCAGGTGTAGGAGTACAGGGAATCAAAGAGCCAAAATAATATGCCGGAACAGAATACTACAGAACAAAATAATATCGATGCAGGATGGCTGCTGAAGGCAGCTGTCCTGCTGATTGTTTTTCTGGCTGCTTTTTATGTGGCACTGATGGGAGGCTTTGGCTGGAAAGTAAACCAGCGGGAAGATCCGGAACTGATGCAATTGAACCCATCGGCTTTTCTGACCGGTACGATAGACATCAATCAATATGGCGGGATACGCAGGATCTATGATATACCGATCACAAAACTGCTGGAGGAACGTGATGATCTGGGGATCTGGCTGGTACATTCCTATATTGATGCCTATATCAACGGGGAGCAGCTCTACGTCAGCCGGGAACCCAAAAGCGATCACGTAGGTCACAGCCCCGGGTGTTATTGGGTGTTTTTGCCCATTGATGATAAGGATCAGGGAAAGAACCTGCGGCTGATCATTACACCAGCCTATCAAGCAGTGAGAGACCGTGAACCGTTGATCTATACGGGACGTCGTGATGTGATCGCCGGAACCCGTCTGCTGGATGAGGCGGCGATCGTTTCGGTGGCATTGCTGTGTATCATCGGCGGCAGCGTATTTCTTTTGCTTACCACCTCCATGATCCGCGGATCGCAGGAGCAGAGTGTGGTGTTTTATCTGGGGCTGCTGCTGTTGTTCCTCGGGATCTGGAAACTGGCAGATACGCCGGCCATCTATGCGCTCATGCTGCCATTTAATGGATTTTTGACCTATGTGACCCTGATCGTTCTGATGCTGATCATTCCGGCTTTGGCGGCGTATATGTATCATCTGCTGCCGGAAGAGAGGGTATATTTCTGGGCAAACCGGATCTATCTGGTGTTTGATGCGGTGATTCTGCTTTTACAGATCATGGATATCCGGGATCTGCGGGAAAATCTGCTTCTGATACAGCTCGGTTTCCTGATCTTTATCGTAATGATGCTGGAGAAAAGCATCTACAGCCTGCGAAAAAGAGTCAACTGGCACAGGGTAGCCTTTATCCTGATCGGCGTAAGCGCGATCGGGGATCTGGTGATCTACCTGTACGGATTCAATTCCTTCTACATGGGCATTACCCTTACGGCATCGCTGTTTTATGGAATCATGAACGGCGTGATGCTGCTGGTAAAGGCGTATCGGCAAAAGGAAGAGATACAGCACAAAAATATCCTGCTTCGCGAGAGCAATATGCGGCTTATGATGAGCCAGATCC
>JAGBMJ010000026.1 GCA_017634975.1 Lachnospiraceae bacterium
ACTATTCACAGCCCTTCGTGCTGTGATAGTAACGGTTTTGCCAATGAAAATCGCCTGCGGCGATGGGCAAAACCCATATCGTTCGAACTGCTTTGGGTCGCAATCGCGCAGCAGGTGCGCGATTCGACTGTGAATAGTAACGGATTTTTTGCAGATGCGGCTTGTTTTTGGAAAGATAAAATGGTATAGTATAGGGTATTATTGTAACCGGAGGTACTTGAGACGGTCCTGAGGTTACATATTGTTTTTTGGAGGCTTAAAAGATGGAATCCTATATGGAGTATATGGTAAAAAAAGAAACGACCGGCAAGGACAAGGCGGTACGCGCGCTCTGCTATATCGTGATCGCGCTGCTGGCGATCGCAGCATTTCTGACACTGCAGCCGATCCTGTTTGTGGCGGCACTGATCTTCGGAATGCTGTATCGCTATTTTATCTATCCGATGACGGATCTGGAGTATGAGTATATGTACTGTGACAAGCAGATCACGGTATCCAAGATCATGGCAAAAGAGAAGCGCAAGGATGTGGCAACCTACGATCTGGATAAGATGGAGCTGCTGGTACCGGCCAATTCCTACCGCCTGGCCGATTATAAGAACCGGGATCTGACGGTTGTGGATTACTGGAGTCTGGATCCGTCGGAAGATCATGTTCCGTTTGCGCTGATCTACGAAGGAAAGAGCAAAATACTGCTTGACTTACCCGCAGATTTTGTTAAGATAGTACAAAACAATGCACCGAGAAAAGTATTTTTTGACTAAAAAACGTTTGTCAGCAGAGAGAGAAAGGAGAGAAAATGGGAAAGATTATTGGAGACGGCATTACATTTGACGACGTGCTGCTGGTACCGGGTTATTCGGAAGTCATCCCGAATCAGGTGGATCTGTCAACCCACCTGACGAAAGAGATCAAACTGAACATTCCGGTGATGAGCGCAGGCATGGATACGGTCACCGAGCATCGTATGGCGATCGCCATGTCACGGCAGGGAGGAATCGGCATCATTCATAAGAATATGTCGATCGAAGCACAGGCAGATGAGGTGGATAAAGTGAAGCGTTCGGAGAACGGCGTTATCACGGATCCGTTTTCTCTTTCCCCGGATCATACACTGGCAGACGCGGACGCGCTGATGGCAAAATACCGGATCAGCGGTGTACCCATTACGGAAGGCCGTAAACTGGTAGGTATCATCACCAACCGTGATCTGAAATTCGAAACGGACTTTTCCAAAAAGATCCGTGAATCTATGACCAGTGAAAACCTGGTTACCGCAAAGGAAGGCATCACTCTGGAGGAGGCAAAGAAGATTCTGGCAGCTTCCAGAAAGGAAAAACTTCCGATCGTGGACGACGACTTCTCTCTGAAGGGTCTGATCACCATCAAAGATATTGAAAAAGCGATCAAATATCCTCTGGCTGCCAAGGATGCACAGGGCAGACTGCTCTGCGGTGCTGCAGTCGGGATCACAGCAAATGCAGTGGAACGTGTGGATGCACTGGTCAAGGCCGGTGTGGATGTAGTGGTTCTGGATTCCGCACATGGTCATTCCAGGAACGTGATCAACTGCGTCAAGATGATCAAGGAAAAATATCCGAAGCTGCAGCTGATCGCAGGTAACGTAGCGACCGGAGAAGCGACCAGAGCGTTGATCGAAGCCGGTGTGGATGCGGTAAAGGTCGGTATCGGACCGGGATCCATCTGTACGACCCGTGTGGTAGCCGGCATTGGTGTTCCGCAGGTGACGGCGATCATGGATTGCTATGCGGTAGCGAAGGAATATGGTATCCCCATTATCGCAGATGGCGGTATCAAGTATTCCGGTGATATCACCAAGGCGATCGCAGCCGGCGGCAGCGTATGTATGATGGGTTCCATCTTTGCAGGCTGCGATGAGAGCCCGGGGACCTTTGAACTGTTCCAGGGACGTAAGTACAAAGTATATCGTGGTATGGGATCCATTTCCGCGATGGAGAACGGCAGCAAGGACCGTTACTTCCAGGAAAATGCCAAGAAACTGGTGCCGGAAGGCGTGGAAGGACGTGTGGCATATAAGGGAACGGTAGAAGATACCGTATTCCAGCTGATGGGTGGCTTAAGAAGCGGTATGGGATACTGCGGAGCACAGGATATCCCGACATTACAGGAAAATGCACGTTTTATCAAGATCTCGGCAGCATCCTTAAAGGAAAGCCATCCGCATGACATCCAGATCACCAAAGAAGCGCCGAATTACAGCGTGGATGATGTTTAAAAAGAGTTAGGGACCGTCACGATTTATTCGGGAACAGTTCCTTAGGGAAGAATTAGAAAAGGAGCGGATATTGTATCCGCTCTTTTTGGTGGATCCCCTTTGTTTTCTGCTTTCCCCCCTTTTGGGGGAAGGTGCCCGAAGGGCGGATGAGGGGATACAAACAGGATAGGCTATGTCAGGCATATTTAAACGCGTAGAAAAAAAATATCTGCTGACGGAAGCGCAGTGTGCGGAACTGTTTGCGAGGATCGAAGAGCGCATACAGCCGGACGAGTACAGCGATTACACGATCAGCAACGTGTATTTTGATACGGACTGCTCCGATCTGATCCGTACGTCGATGGAAAAACCACCCTACAAAGAAAAACTTCGGATCCGCTCGTATGGGACTCCGGAACCGGAGGATACCGTATTTCTGGAAATGAAGAAAAAGTGGGACGGCGTGGTCTATAAGCGCCGTGTGGAACTACCCTACGGTGTGGCGCAGAGCTATCTTGAGGAAGGAAACTATCCGGAAAAATACGACTGCCAGATCCTGCGGGAGATCGACCATATGATAAAGCATTATGACCTGAAGCCGAGCCTGTTTCTGGCTTACGACAGGGTTGCCTACGTACTTAAGGAGGATACGGCGATCCGCTTTACCATAGACCGGCGGATCCGCAGCCGCAGGGAGAAGATCCGCTTATCGGACGGGGATGCGGGGGCGCTTTTGTACGAAGACGGCAGATGCCTGCTGGAGATCAAAGCACCGCAGACACTTCCGCTCTGGTTTGCGCAGACGCTGGCGGAACTGAAGATCTTTCCGCGGTCATTTTCCAAATACGGCAGGATTTATGAGGCCAATCTGGCGGGATGAGCCATGGGGACGGTTCTCTGGCCGAAAACGAGCCGGAGAACCGTCCCTGTGGACCGTGTTTCACCGGACAAACTTGAATTGATAGAGGTATCAGTAAATGTTTACGAGTTATTTAGTCAATGCAGCTGGAGAACTGACAACGGAAGGGGCGCTGATCAGCCTGGTGGCATCGATGATCTGCGGACTTGTGATCGCGGCCTTATATATGGTGCGCTCCGATTACAGCAAAAACTTTGTGATCGCGCTGGTTATCCTGCCGGCGCTGGTGCAGGTGGTGATCACCGTGGTAAACGGAAATCTCGGGGCATCGGTGGCGGTAATGGGTGCGTTTTCCCTGGTGCGTTTCCGTTCGGCTCCCGGAAGTGCCAAGGACATCACGGCGATCTTCTTTGCCATGGCAGTCGGCCTGGCGAACGGTATGGGATATATCCTGTACAGCGCAACGATCGTGGGGATCGTCGGCGTGATCTATCTGTTCCTGACCCTCAGCGGATTCGGAGAGCATGGCGTGCGGGAAAAGCATCTGAAGGTGCTGATCCCGGAAAGTCTGGATTACACGACGGTATTTGATGATGTTTTTGAGAAATACGTGAAGCGTTCGGAACTGACCAAGGTAAAGACCACGGATCTCGGCAGCATCTTTGAACTGAACTACCAGATCACCTTGAAGGATGCAAAGCAGGAGAAGGAATTCCTGGATGCGCTGCGTACCCGAAACGGTAATCTGACCATCATCTGCAGCCGTCCGGTCAACCGTTCCGTAGAGGAAATCTGAGGATAGTAAATATAAATTTGTAAATACAAAAACAGTTTATTATGATATAATACTTGCAGTCCCCAATTCTTCGCAGGAGCCGAAAGGTCGGCTGTGTCCGGTTTCAAACATATAATAGCGCTGGGAACACGAGCCGGTTGGGGATTTTTATTATTTTTCGGAGGAAGTACCATGGCACATAAACTGGAAGAGCAGATCAACTCTCTGGTAGATGCGTATCTGGCAGACTATGCACAGGGAAAAGACATTGATAAGGTAGACAGTTTTGACCATCCGGATAAGGAAACGATCGTTGATATCTTAAATAAGCTGCAGCGTATCGTCTTTCCGGGTTTTTTTAAGAACCGGACCTTTAAGGTTTATACGGTACGAAATGATATCTCCATGCAGCTTGAGGATATCCTGTTTCATCTGATCCGGCAGCTGGAAGTGGTGCTGCCCTATGGAGAAGCGTTTACGGAGCTTTCCGGAGAAGCGCTGACCGATAAGGCGGAAGAACTGGCTTTTGCATTTCTGAATTGTATCCCCAAAGTGCGTGAATATATCGAAACCGATGTGCAGGCGGCCTTCGACGGCGATCCTGCAGCATTTTATAAGGATGAGATCATCTATACTTATCCGGGGCTGTATGCGATCTTTGTAAACCGTATCGCACATGAGCTGTATCTGCTGGGGGTACCGCTGATCCCGCGTATCATGACCGAGCACGCGCACTCACTGACCGGGATCGACATCAACCCGGGGGCTACAATCGGGAAATACTTCTTTATCGATCACGGTACCGGTATCGTAGTGGGTGAGACGACTACGATCGGCGATAATGTAAAGGTATACCAGGGTGTGACGTTGGGGGCACTTTCGACCCGGGGCGGACGCAGCCTGAACAACAAGAAACGTCATCCGACCATCTGCAACAATGTGACGATCTACTCCGGTGCTTCCATCCTTGGCGGGGAGACGGTGATCGGAGAAAATGCGGTGATCGGAGGCAACTGTTTCATCACCAAATCCATCCCGGCCGGGGCCAAGGTATATCTGCGCAGCCAGGAGCTGACCTATAAATACTCGGATGGCGCGGCTGCACACAGCGAGGATCTGGATTCGGACGAAAGCTGGTTTTATATCATCTAAGCGATAAGCAGCGTGTACCCTCAGTGCACGCTGCGGAGGATATATTTGACTGTTCAAAAAAGAAAAATCCAACATTGGCAGTTTGTGGCAGTGGCACTGGCAGTCTATGATGCTGTGGTGCTGAATCTGTCTTATTTTCTTGCACTCTGGCTGCGCTTTGACTGCCGCATCAGCATGATCGAAAAAGACTATATCGATGCGTATGTGAGATTTACGCCGATCTATATGGTGCTGGCACTCCTCGTATTCTGGAAGTGCGGTCTCTATAAGGCAATGTGGCGTTATGCCAGCTTTATGGAGCTGGAACGCATTGTTTTGGCTACAGGCATCACTTTTGTGATCCATTCCGCCGGTGCGTGTATTTCGGTTCTTCTGAATTCACAGGAATACTGGCGTATGCCGTGGTCGTATTATCCGGTCGGCATTATGATCCAGTTTTTGATGGTATTGGCGGCAAGGTTTTCCTACCGCTTTGTGCTCCTGGCAAAGGGGCATCAGCTGCGCAATACATCCGAGTACCATCCGGTCATGCTGATCGGCGCCGGCAGTGCCGGGCGTGCGATCCTGCATGATATGAACCGTTTTGCTTCCGGCAACGACCGTGTGGCTTGTATCATCGACGATGATGCCAATACCTGGAACCGTTCCATCGACGGTGTGCCCATCGTGGGCGGCCGGGACGATATCCTGAACAGCTGTAAAAAATATCAGATCGAAAAGATCTACATCGCGATCCCGTCGGCATCGGCCGAAGCGATCCGGGATATCCTGAATATCTGTAAGGAAACCGACTGCAGCTTAAAGCTCCTGCGCGGGATGTATCAGATCGTGGAGGAAGAGAATATTACGGTCCGGGATCTCAAGGATGTATCGATCGAAGACCTTCTCGGGAGAGAGCCGATCCGTGTGGAAATGTCCGAGATCTACGAGTTCATCAGCGGCAAGACGATCTTGGTGACCGGCGGCGGCGGTTCCATCGGTTCGGAGCTGTGCCGGCAGGTAGCCAAGCATGATCCGAAGGAGCTGATCATCTTTGATGTTTACGAAAACAATGCTTACGAGATCCAGCAGGAACTGCTGCGGGATCATCCGGAACTGAATTTAAGCGTTCTGATCGGTTCCGTACGTGATTCCAGACGATTAAATCAGGTGTTTGAGAAATACCGTCCGGAGATCGTCTACCATGCCGCAGCGCATAAACATGTGCCGCTGATGGAGATGAGTCCGGCGGAAGCGGTCAAGAACAACGCGATCGGTACGTATAAAACCGCTTATGCCGCTATGGTCTACGGTGTGAAGCGTTTCGTGCTGATCAGCACGGATAAGGCCGTGAATCCGACTAACGTGATGGGCGCGACCAAGCGCCTGTGTGAAATGGTGGTGCAGACCTTTGATGCCAAGATCAAGGCAGGACGGTCCGGAGATCTGAAAGCACTGTATTCGCATATGCATACCGACGAAGAAGCAGCGGCCGGCGCGGGAGCTCCGGAACCGATCCGGGATGCGGTGACCGAGTTTGTGGCGGTCCGTTTCGGAAATGTCCTCGGTTCCAACGGCAGTGTGGTGCCTTTGTTTAAAGAGCAGATCGCACATGGTGGACCGGTAACGGTGACCCATCCGGATATCATCCGGTACTTTATGACCATTCCCGAGGCAGTCAGCCTGGTGTTGCAGGCCGGCACCTATGCGAAAGGCGGGGAGATCTTTGTCCTTGATATGGGCAGCCCGGTAAAGATCGATACTCTGGCACGCAACCTGATCAAACTTTCCGGCCTGCGACCGGATGAGGATATCAAGATCGTATATACCGGTCTGCGCCCCGGGGAGAAGATGTACGAGGAAAAGCTGATGGAAGAGGAAGGCATGAAGACGACACCGAACCATCTGATCCATATCGGCAATCCGATCGCATTTGATGAAGACCGTTTCTTAAGCCAGCTCGAAGCACTGATGAAAGCCGCTTATGAAGGGGAAGGCGACATCCGGCAGCAGGTGGCAGAGATCGTGGAGACCTATAAAGTGGCGGATGTATGATATGCGGCCGATCGATAGTGCCGCAACCATGCAGTGCATGATTGCCAACCGGGCGTTCTTGCGCATTTCCGGGTTATGTTATATCTTATAATATGAAGGTTTAGCTTTTTGAGGGGGTACATCTTATGGATTCCAACAGAATTGAAGGATTATGGGATTGTTCCTACTGCGGACAAAAGGAGATCCGGGCGCGTTTTGACCGATGCCCGGCCTGTGCTGCTGCCAGAGCGGCAGAAACGGTTTTCTATCTGCCGACGAACCTTCAGGCAGCCACGCTGACAGCCGAAGAGGCGGCACGGACATCCGACGGGGCCGATTGGGTGTGTGCTTTTTGCGGCAACTTAAACCGCAGCGACGAGGACCGATGCCGGGGATGCGGATCGGATCGGGCGGAAGCAATCCAGAATTACGGATCGCTCCACGCATCGACCGCAGGAACTTCCTACGAGCAGACGTTAGCGGAAAATGCGAAAAATACCGGCGTTAATACCGGAAGCACCGGAGGATTGCGCGGATTGGCAGCATTATTCCGGAGAAAGTGAGAAGAGATGGCAAAGCAACTGGTTGTAGACCTGTATGGCTGCGGCAAAGTGATCGATGATCCGGAAGGGATCAAAGAGATCGCGCATAAAGCAATTAAATATGTAGGTGCGGAGATCGTGGAGGAATGCATTCACGAGTTTGAACCGATCGGAGTCACTTATTTTGCGGTCATTACCACATCCCATTTTTCCGTGCATACCTGGCCGGAATACGGATATGCGGCAGTCGATATCTTTTCCTGTACGGATACGGTACTGGAAGGGATCTCCGAGATGTTACAGGAACTGTTTGAGGCAAAAGAGGTAAAAACGCAGCTGGTAGAGCGTGATATTTCTGCAGGAACGAAGGATAGAAGTATTTAAACCGGGATAAGGAGCAATGCGATGAATTACAATTTAGGTACGAAATTACGGATCCGTGATGTGGAAGGTACGGTTGTAGGGATCATTGAATATGCCAACCTGAATGACGGTCACAAGAAATGGAGAGAATACCGCCTTAACACCAACAAGGGCGAGTTCTGGCTTTCCGTGGATGATGTGTATCAGGAATATTCGATGTCTTTTCCGGCCAATAATATCCGGGGCAGCATCGGGCCGGAATGGCACAAAGTGGATGAAGGAACCCAGATGGTCACGATGCGCGCCGGCAATGTCGATGTGGATATGGGCGAGCGCGCAAGCTTCGTAGAGTTTGAAGATGCATCCGAGGAAAAGACCCTTTCGCTGGAAACCTGGGAGGACGGAACCGAGTACTCCTATGGCTACTATGTCGAACCGACCGAAATCGTGGTTACCGGTTATGATGAAAGGGCTGCAAAATCCTCGTCCGGCGGGAGCAAGGGAGTGGTAGCGTTCTTTGTCTTCTTTATAGCGATCTGGGTTCTCGGTGCATTCGCCAGTCTGTTTGGCAGTCTGTTTGCGAACAAACATCAGCTCAGTGACTATCTGAAGAAATCATCGGCCTATAGCTATGTTACTTCGATCACGGGGCAGGAAAAGCAAAAAGCGGATGTTTACGAATACACTACGGATGATACGACGGATAATGTAGCGCTGAATATCATCAACGGGATTGACGGAAATACGGAATCCGTCACGCAGAAAGATGATACTTCGGACGATTCGATCGCAATCCTGACTAAGAATGAATACTGTCTGATCTACCATCCGGAAGGAATGGGCAGCAAGGTATATGTACAGGTGTCTCCGAGAAAGTATAATTACACTTCGGATAATGAGCCATACCGGAGCTCGCGCTCCAATACCAGCTGGTACAGGAGTCATTATTACACTACCGGATATACTTCGGATTCCGGACACTTCAGCAGTACACCTTCGGCCTACAAGACGTATTCGGGGGATACCATCCACAATGTCGGAAACGGTTATTTTGATTCCTATTCCAATTCGGTGCGGCAGAGCAGCATTAACAGCAGAAGTTCTTCCAGCGGCGGCGGAAAATAAGCAGTACCCGGAATCGTTACAATTAACAATAAACATATAAATTCTTAAGGAGGATTTGGAAATGGGAGTAGCTTTGGAAATCGTTGTGTATCTTGTTGTCGGGTTGGCCGCTATGATGCTGGGGTATCTGATCATTGATATCATTCATCCGGCTGATTTCCCGAAGGAGATTCAGGAAGGAAATACCGCTGTCGGCTGGCTGTCTGCCGGGATCTATGCCGGACTCGGTTTCATCATCCGTTCCGCATTGGTTTCTTTTCAGCAGTCGGAAGCGCAGGAACTGCTGCAGGGTGTCTGCAGTACGGCAATCTATGCAGCGATCGGTATTGCCGCTTTTGTCATCGGCTACTTTGTTGTGGATATCCTGAATAAAAAATACAAGCTGAATGATGAGATCATGAACAAAAATGAAGCTGCCGGCATCATGGTATTCGGCATCTTTATGGGGCTTGCCTTTGTTGTAAGCGGTGTGATCCAGTAAAGAATCCGGTATTTTTTTAAGGGCAACGGGTAATGAGCAAAAAATACAGGCTTTTAATGCTGACGACGCTGATCATCTCAGGGTGTTCTATGTGCTATGAGCTGATCATCAGCGCCGTCAGTTCTTATCTATTGGGTAACAGTACGCTCCAGTATTCCGTGACGATCGGACTGTATATGGCCTCACTCGGGCTGGGTGCGTATATCTCCAAGTTTTTCAATAAAAACCTCTTTAATGTATTTGTAACGATCGAGCTGGGGATCGGTGTGATCGGCGGCATCAGTTCGCTGATCCTTTTTCTGGCCAATATCTATGTCCTGAATTATTCGGTCGTGATGTATCTGGTGATCATCATCATCGGGACGTTTGCCGGAGCCGAGATCCCGGTCATGACACGGATCATCGAACAGGATGAAAACAATCTGAAGGTGACGCTTTCGTCCATCTTCAGTTTTGACTATATCGGCGGACTGGTGGGTGCGATCGCATTTCCCCTGATCCTGCTTCCGAAACTCGGTTATTTCTCCACCTCATTTTTATGCGGGCTGCTGAACATCATCGCGGCATTGCTGATCATGTTCCGGTTCGGGGAGCGGGTGAAGAACATCGTGGTATACCGTACGATCGGGATCATGCTGGCGATCATGATGGTGCTGGGGATGGTGTTTGCAGATAATATCTCCAACGAGATCGAGGGCGGGCTGTATCAGGACCGCATCATCCTGATCGAGCAGACACAGTACCAGAAGATCGTAATGACAAGACACAAGGATGATGTGCGGCTGTTCATTGATGGGAATACGCAGTTTTCCACGATGGATGAGTACCGCTATCATGAGGCACTGGTACACGTGCCGATGAATGAGCTGGATCGCAGGGAACGAGTATTGATCCTCGGAGGCGGTGACGGCATGGCGGTGCGGGAAGTGTTGAAATATGACGAAGTACAGCAGATCGATCTGGTGGACCTGGATGCCGAGATGATCCGGATCTGCAGTACCAATGAGAATATCACGGCGATCAATCAGAACAGTCTGTTGTCGGACAAACTGCATGTCCATATCATGGATGCATTCGAGTATCTGGAGACGTGTGAGGATCAGTATGACCTGATCATCGTGGATCTTCCGGATCCCAATTCGGAGGTCCTGAACAAACTCTATTCCAATATTTTCTATCGTATGTGCGGCGGATGCCTGTGTGAGGATGGTGTGCTGGTGGTACAGTCTACCAGTCCCTACTATGCAACGGAGGCGTTCTGGTGTATCAACAGAACGATCGCCAGCGAAGGACTGCAGGTCAAAGCATATCATCTGGAGGTGCCCGCATTCGGAGACTGGGGGTTCAATATGGCCAGCCGCCGGGAACTGTCCGAACAGATCTCTTTTGACGTGGAGACCAGATATCTGTCGGAGGATAATATCGCAGGACTATTCTGCTTCGGTAAGGATGAAATCTCGACGAATACAGATATCAACCAGCTGACCAAGCCGGTGCTGATGGATTATTATAACCGCGCCGAAGCGGCGTGGCGGTGATAGGGCAGAATAGTTCTGAAATCTTTTAAGACAATTGCAATTATGATATACACTCGAAAAAGGTACGCAAGATAAACTTGATGTATTAATAGAGCACTAGTGCTGTAAAAGTATTATACTGAAGAAACATTAATTAGAGACAAGGGCTGTCACAAACGTGATGGTCCTTGTTTGATATGAAAATATAAAAATACACAAAAAATACTACTTTTTTCGTATGTTTTGATGGTGTAGACAATGCGAAATAGTGTGCTATACTTCTTATAGTGTTTATTATATGGCAGGGATGCCAGGAGGTATTAGGATGAAGAATCGAAATGTAACCAGGATGCTAACAACAATGGTGTCAGCCGCTATGATCTTAGCTCAAATAGGTTCACCCATGTGTGCAATGGCGGCAAATGAAGAAAACGAAGATGCATTAAGTGAAGAAGTGATTGAATCTGATGAATTTGAAGAAGTCGAGGAAGATTTTGTTGAGATTGAGATGGAGGATGATACCTCGGAATACGAAGAAGAAGTATTGGTAGAGGGCTCGGAAGATGGTTTGATACCGCCGATCAATGTGACTTGGGATGGGCTTGGATGGGTCAAATTCAAACCAGTATCTGCGGATGCATTATACTATGAGGTAGAGGTATACAAGGACGGAGAAGACTGCGGCGGATGGGGCATAGGAGATGTCACAAGAAGTTTGGATACGGAAGGGTATTTCAGACATTATGTAGGTGATGATTTTGAAGGATCAGGTCTATATACGGCAAAAGTTTATGTTAAGAAAAACGATAGTGATGGATCAGAAAAGGTATATGCTATAGATAATCCCGAGATTTTCTGGACAGAACCCGAACAGCACTTACCCGCAGCAGTGAATCTTCGCTGGGAGAATCGCGACAGCGACCACTTTGCTGTAGCCGTCTGTGATCCTGTAGATAATGCTTATAGATATTGGTGGGAATTGCATGATAACGGAAAATATGTGTCCGGGAGAGGAACAATTAAAAATGAGTGTGATTTTTCGGAGAAAATCGGCGATGTTTCCGGTCATAATTATACTTTTATCGTCCGACAGGTAGTAAGTGATGATTTGTCAATGTTTGCGAATGGCCCCAGTTCTGAAGAATCCGATATATTAACTCTTGATGGTACAATCATCCATACGCAAGAGGATATTGTAGATTTGGGCAAAGATGTTAATAGCTCTAATGTAGATGAAAAAGTGCAACAGGTCAAGGATTTGGACAATGCTACTCTGAAGACATCTCTTCAAACAGATAATGCAGCCTTGGAAGCTATGGGCAGGATTGAAAACGAGTATAAAGATGTCAAGAACATAGAAGTTCTTCCGGCAACTTCTGATGTAGAAAAGATCTCTGCAGATCAGATTGAAATGACCGGTGCAGCGCTTAATGTCTCTTCCGGAACGGTACAGTTAAACGTAAAGGATCAAAAAGAAAACGGATCCGACCTGATTAATACGAATCTTTATACAAATATCATAGCATTTGATATGTCCGTAAATTCATCCGAAGGAATCGACTTCTCCAAGGAACTAGAAGTTCCTGTTACGATTAGTATGCCGATTCCTTCCGGAATGAATACCTCCATAATGGTGATCTTGCATTATCGTGCGGATGGTACTGAAGAACTGATCACACCGAGAATAGAGAACGGTAAAGCAATCTTTGCGATTACACATTTCTCGACCTTTGCTTTTGCTGAGAAGAAAGATTCTTCATCAAATGCAGGCCTCGGAAATACCTTCTCCAAAGAAGATGCTATATCAGGTGTAAAAGTAATGGACGGAAACCATACTCTGAAGTTGGAAACCAGCAGTGACGGTTTTTTTACTGCGGCAAAGATTTTGGATTCGAACGGATCCGTGGATACAAGCATTAATTCCTATATTGCGAACATTGTAACAAAATATGCCGCAGACGGAACCCCGGAAGAGTTTTATTCCTTGATCTTCAGAAACGGTGTATGGGATCCTTCCTATGATACTGTAAAAGACGGTCTGTACACATACCTTGGTGAGCAATACAGTGTCGCCGGAGGTACTGTTAATCTGAATGTCAACAGCCTCACCTATACCGGTGATATCGATGGATGGAAATACATCATTCTTGGGCATGTAGTTAAGAATCATGCAGGCCTGGTAGCTTACGGGCCGGCAGATGACCTTCACTGGTTCTGGATTGATAACGAAGGCGGCTGTGATACGGAATATAATGCCATTGTCAAATGGAATGGCGCAGATTTCCTGGTACATGGCGGCAGATTACGTACCGATTACACCGGATTTACCTATGATCCGCAAAATCCTTCTGTTTGGTATCATATTACCAATGGTCAGGTATGGGGGGACGGAGTGATCACCGACCAGAGCATAGCAGGTGGTACTTTGACCTGTACTGTAGAAAATGGTTTAGTAAAAGAGATGAATCAGCCTACAACCAATCCGGGCGTTAATAAAGAGGAATATATGGTATTCGGCTCTTATGAGCAGGATGGGGATCTGTCAAATGGCACGGAACCCATAGAATGGCAGGTATTGGGGACCGATGAAAATGGTACACTGTTGGTCAGCCGGTATATCTTAGACAAAGAGCCAAAAGATATTTCAAATTCCTTCGATTATGAGAATGGTGTACAATTAAAAAACTGGTTGAATGATTTCTATAATTCATCATTTACTGATGAAGAAAAAACTATCATCAGCGGTGCCGAGAACGATAAAACGTTTATTTTATCATTGAATGATCTGATAAAGAATTATGAATTCAGTTATTTGGATGATATCAGCAGTATTGATTTCGGAGATCGAGGTTTTGCCGGCTATAGCAAAGAACTGATCATAGCACCGACGGTATACGCAGAACAACAAGGGGTAAAGGTTTCTTCCATTAGCCGGGATATGTTTGAGGAAAAATACAGAAATCTGGGATATACAGAAGATGTTATCGGACGCACCGGCGCAAACTGGATCATTCCGGACCAAACTATGCAGGCCACCGCTATAGGATTTGTTAACGGCTTAGTTTTGGCAGATGGCTGTGCTACAAGTAAAGCAAAGTATATCACCAGTTATGATATGTATCCGGGAATCCGTCCTGCTATGTACATAAAGAAATAATCATATATCTTTTATGAAGCATTTTTACACAGCCTCGGGAATACCGGGGCTGTTTTGACGTCAGCTTTTCCTAAAATCGTACTTTTAAGCCAAATACATTAATATATAGTGCCTGCTAAACATAAGGCCGTTTTTTGCTTCGCTCAGCCTATGCTACAGCCTCAAATTCAATATAATACTGCTCAACACACTCGTCTGAGGCCTCCCTCAAATAAAGCACAAAAAAATCTTCTCATTGCTATGAGTTAGAGATTTGCAAGAAACTCCCGTATTATTCTGAAAGCTTCATCAACCGGAAGTTCCATCCAATTTGCTTTCGCATCTCTTTTTATGTTTTTCTTATAGAGGCGATTGTCAAACGTAATATTTACCCTTCGAATCACATCTGCCATCGTTTTTTCGCGCATTTTAGGATCTTCAAACACATAAGTATTAAGACACCTCTTTAATCTATCATTATTCACATGCTCTGATAGATAACAGATGTCGAATATGTCTTTGTACCTCGTAGATAAAGGACCGAAACGAAGTAATGAGCGGAGTTTTTCAGCGAGGATTTGTTCCTTGGAATTGATCAGGAGACACGCACCTACTTCATCCATACAAACATCAAAACAAAATTCGTCCTGCTCGATCTGTATATTTTTGTGGACACCGAGATCAATTTTACTTATGAACGAGTGGCCCATATCATCTTCGATATTTACATAAACTCTTTTTCCATTATATTCTTGTTGGGAAAGTTCTTCAATTTCACCAGAAATGGATATCCGAATACCATCCAGACAATTTAGCTTTTTGATAAATGCATGTATGGAATCTTCTGAGAGCGAGTATCGAATAAAATCAAAGTCTATATCCTGTGTTGCTCTTCTTACATTTCCAGTAAGGCTGCGCATAACCACACCACCTTTAATCGTAACATTTTTGCTCAGACTACACTTGGCTATTGCTTTAAGTACAATGTCTTGACACACTTTGGCTTCTGCATATACTTCTGAATAGCCTTCGTTTATTACTGTGTTTGCTAATTCTTCTAAGTTTACCATTTCACAAGACCTCCATTTGAAGCGTTTCGACTACTTTTCCGCTCTTTGGAGATTCCAGTGCGTAATCCTGGATCTCCTGTACATTCAACCTCGACATAATTCTTCTATAGTTTAGAATGATCTCCTTGTAATAATCTAGCGGTAGCTTGCTTTTGTATCGAAGGAGTTCTATCAGCATGCGTTCCTTGCTGTAGATAGGAATCTTATAACCTTTATAATCTATCTCAGATATTCCCTGAGAAAAAAAATTCTTTGGCATAAAGTACTGTCTGACACCATTTTCGTGAATTTTGGCAGCATCCCTATCAGTAGCAAGACAGTAATCATCCGGAATCACATCGGTCATGCCATACATATAGAAGGCGCTGTGCATAGTTACAACGGCATTGGGGTATTTGAAAGAAAGAACTGCAATGTGAGGTATTTCTTTACTTTTTGAATACACGGCCTTCCCAACCCGGTACAATTTTCCTTCCTTTATACTTTTTTCTATCAGATAATCTGAACCATATTCCTTTAGGCATTCTGCTCGGCTCATCATGAGGCTGTTTACCACCTTTTTGAATTTTATCCGCAATACGTGTTGAATTGCGGATGTTTTTATAACTCTATCATCTATCTAAAACCAGGTCAAGAGAAAAATTAAATAAACATCCGCAAAAGCGAAAAAAATGCGGATAGACGCAAAAATTTTATGTGATATATTGACCAAAGGCTGTTTGAATGCTATATTATAGATGAAAAAAAAGCGGATAACCGCAAAAATACCGTGAGGTGACGAGGTGTACCCGAGATTACAATATCTGGATCAATTGATCTCAAAGAAAGATAACGGGCGGATAAAGATAATAACAGGGCTTCGAAGGAGCGGAAAATCTGTTTTACTTTTTCAGCTGTATAGAGAGTGGCTACTTAGCGAAGGTATCCATGAGGATCAGATCATTGCGCTGGCTCTGGATGTTCTCGAAAATGCCATGTACCGTAATCCGATGGAACTGGATAAATATATCCGGGAGCATATGACGGATCCCAATAAGAGATATTATATCTTTATCGATGAGATCCAGTTTGTCTCGGAGATACAGAATCCGTATGTCCCGGATCCGGAGGCAAAAATATCATTTATCGATGTTGTCCTTGGTTTTATGCAGATGAAAAATTCTGATGTGTATATAACCGGCAGCAATTCCAAAATGCTTTCTTCCGATATACTGACACAGTTCAGAGACAGAGGGGACGAGATCAGGGTATATCCGATTTCTTTTGCTGAGTTTTATGCTTCCTACGAAGGAGATAAGCGCGGAGCGTGGCAGGATTATTATACCTATGGGGGAATGCCATTTGCACTATCGATGAGTACGCATGAGGAAAAGAGCCAATATCTGAGGGATCTGTTTGAGAGAACGTATATAAAGGATGTTTTGGAGCGTCATGAGATAAAGAATGACACCGAAGTCCTGGATATCCTTTTGGATGTTCTTGCATCGGGAATAGGGTCGCTTACGAATCCGAGTAAGCTTGCAAATACTTTTAAAAGTGAGCGCGGGATTTCCATTGGATCTGAAACCATAGAAAAATACATTGGTTATTTTATGGAATCCTTTCTGATAGAAAAGGCGATTCGGTACGATGTGAAAGGCAGAAAATATATAGGCACGCCCGCAAAGTACTATTACACGGACCTGGGACTTCGAAATGCCAGACTGGGATTCAGACAGTTGGAAGAGACCCATATCATGGAGAATGTATTATATAATGATCTGATTCGCAGGGGGATGAATGTGGATGTCGGTGTCGTGGAATATAACACAAAGGATCCGGATGGCAAAAAGATCCGCAAGCAGCTGGAAGTGGATTTCGTGGTGAACAAAGGTGACAAACGCGTTTATATCCAGTCGGCATTGTCCGTCGCTGATCCAGATAAAAAGGCGCAGGAGACAGCATCGCTAAAACGGATACCGGATTCGTTTACCAAGATCGTTGTTGTGAGAGATTATCTTAAGCCTGTGCGGGATGAGGCCGGTATCCTTTATATGGGCATTGAACAGTTTCTTTTGGATGAAGATGTTTTGAAGTGAACTACCACGTACCTTCAGATGCGTGGTACTAATAATCTGTGCCTTTTATTTAGCTTGAAATGAGGAAATAGGCCTCATATCTCAACTCTTTATTCGTTATCCGGCTTGATATACAAAAATTTAAAACTTTGCAACATATTCTTTGGTGATGTAGATGGTGATTGTTTCTTCAGTACCATCTTCATAGGTAATGGTAATCGGGCATTCCAAGTCCGTACCAGTTATGTCATCGTCAATGTTGAATACATAAGGCATTTTTTCTCTGTTTTCTGCATTTTCAAGTTCTGTTTTATAAATACGCATCAAACTTTTATCAGCAGTCGTTGTGGCATTTGCTGCTTTTTTAGGAACATATATAGCAAAACTATAATATGCTCCAACGGATTCATCCATCACAAAGCTATCCCCATCTTTCAAGACAGCCTCTATATTCTTATTTCTTGCCTTAACGATAACTCTTACAGAATCTTCTGTCCAGTTCTGAACAACTTCATCAACAGAAGCTCCCGACTCATAAAACTCTGCAAAATCATAGCCATCTACCATATACGAGCTTTTAGTAGGAGTAGGTGCCTCGGTCGGTGTAGGCTCTTCAGTAGCTTTAATGCTTTCTGTAGCCTCGGGGGCCTCAGTGGGGACTTCAGAAGCTTCTGATGGCTCTAGATTGGGTCCAATACCATCTGGGTAAAGATCCATATCTATTGTATTTCTTGCATCTTCCGCATCCTGTCCACACCCAGCCAATAGACTTAATGCTAAAAGAGTGCTCGCTATGAGTGCTACATGTCTTCTTTTCATAATGATATTCTCCCTCTAATGCGGTTTATTGCATGAATCGTAGCATAAAGTAAGCCGTTTGACAAGATTATATAGAGAAACACAGGATAGCGACGCAGGATAGCCTTTTGGATGGATATTTTATTCCTATAAGGTTTCTTTTAAGACAAACACAATATTTATAGGAGAAACACGTTTCTACCACCTTGATTAACAAAATACTTGAAAAAATGTTTATTGTAGAATAAAAATATAGAAGGCTTACAAAAAATGAAAAATTTCTGTAATTTTCCATAAATCATCATTCTTCTTATCGTATCTCTTATATCAATAAGAACTACCAGGTACATATGGGAGGAAGATAGAATGAAAAAGAGAGTGGTAATGGCATTGATGGCATTGTCTATGACGATGGGGGCATGCACAAAGCAGGAGGCACCGACACAGGCGCAGACACAGACGCAGGCACAGACACAGACTGAGACACCCACCGCAACACCGGTAAGTGGTGAGGAGCCGACACCGTTTGTCAGCAGCGGAAATGCACAGAATCTGACAGAGCAGATCGGGACGATCAGTGCACCGGATGCGGAGATCACGGATGCGCAAAAGGAAGCACTGTCCAAGGCATCCCTGCAGCTGTTTGCCAAAGCGGTGGCAGGGGAGGGAGAACACCCGAATGTACTGCTTTCCCCGACTTCCATTCAGCTGGCTTTCGGTATGACGGAAAACGGGGCAAATGGTGAGACACTGGAGCAGATGGAGCAGGTGATCGGCGGCGGTGTTTCCATCGATGAGATGAATCCTCTGCTGTGCGGCCTGTCCGACCGGTTCCGTTCCGCGCAGGATGTGAAGTGGAATGTGGCAAATTCCATCTGGTTTAAGGATGACGGAGCCTGCAGCGTAAAAGATGAGTTTGCACAGAAAGCATTATCCTGGTATGGTGCGGATATCTGGAAAGCGCCGTTTGATGATACGACACTTGCGGATATCAATGGCTGGGTGAACAGCGAGACGAAGGGAATGATCCCGGAAATCCTGGATGAGATCCCGCCCGATGCCCGTATGTACCTGATCAATGCAATGGCGTTTGAAGGCGAGTGGATGAAGGAATACGAAGAGAGTGATATTCTTGAAGGCTGCAGCTTTAGCAATGCGGATGGCAGTAAGACAGATGTAACGATGCTTTACAGTACGGAAGAACGTTATTTTACTCTGGGGAACGGAACCGGTTTCCTGCGGAACTATAAGGGCGGCGAGTATTCTTTTATGGGGCTGCTCCCGGAAGAAGGAACCGATCTGGATGCATATATTGCGGAGCTGGCAGAGGAGGATGCGGATCTGGCCGCTGCGATCCGGGAGAGTGAGTACGGGACCGTAATAGTAAGGATCCCGGAGTTTACGGATGATTATGACATTGAGATGTCGGATATGCTTACGGGAATGGGCATGGATATAGCATTTGATCCGTTACGCGCAGACTTTAGTAACATTCTGGAAACAAAGGACGGAGAGGATTTCCCGGTCTGCATCAACAGAGTACTGCACAAGACACATATCGAAGTGGATCGCGAAGGTACCAGAGCGGCAGCCGTGACGGCAATCGAAACGGCGGATGCAGCGTGTGAGCCGGTTGTAGATCCAGTATGCATTTACCTTGACCGGCCGTTCCTCTACGGCATCATCGATAACGAAACCGGCCTGCCGGTATTTCTGGGATGTGTCAACAGTCTGTGACCAAATGAAAAAATGGTTCTGAATAAAAATATGTGCGATGTTTCGTATATAATATAGTAAGCGACAAAAGTTTTTAACAGGAGGCATATATGAAAAGAAAACTGGTCATGACGATGCTGACATTATCTATGGTACTCGGGGCCTGCGGAAAAGCAGCTGAGCCGGCTGCGGATGTGACGCAGGAAGCAGAGGAAGCAGTGACGGAAACCGACACGGAATCCATAGCCTATACCGGCAGCGGCAAAGCGGAGAATCTGACCGAAGGAATCGGAACGATAGAGGCACCGGAGGCAAAGATCACGGATACGCAGACCGGTGCTTTATCCAAAGCCTCCATGGATCTGTTTGCACAGGCCGTGGCGCAGGAAGGAAAGGATTCGAATGTGCTGCTTTCTCCCATGTCCATTGCGATCGCCTTTGGCATGGCAGAAAACGGAGCAGCCGGGGAAACGCTGGCGCAGATGGAGCAGGTGATCGACGGCGGCATCGCGATCGACGAGATGAATCCGCTTTTGTATGATCTGTCCGAGCGGTTCCGGTCTTCGAAGGAAGTGGATTGGAATGTAGCCAATTCCGCCTGGTTTAAGGATGACGGGATGTGGCAGGTAAAGGACAGCTTTGCGCAGAAGGCGCTCTCATGGTATGGTGCGGACATCTGGAAGGCACCGTTCAATGACAGCACCAAAGAGGACATCAACAACTGGGTGTCGGAGCAGACGAAGGGAATGATCCCGGAGATCATCGATGAGATCCCGGACGATGCCGGCATGTACCTGATCAATGCTATGGCCTTTGAAGGGGAATGGCTGAATGAGTACGAGGAAGATCATATTACGGAGAACCGGCCCTTTCATAATGCGGACGGAAGCACCACGGAGGTAACCATGCTTGGCAGTACCGAAAGGCGCTATTTTACGCTGGGTGACGGCATCGGTTTTGTACGGGATTACAAAGGCGGTCAGTATTCCTTTATGGGACTGCTTCCGGAGGAAGGGACCGATCTGAATGTGTATATCGCAAGCCTGGCTGCAAGCGATGCAGACCTGGCAGCAGCCATCCGCAACTGTAATCACGGCGATGCCATTGTGGCCATCCCGGAATTTACGGAGGATTACAGCACGGAAATGAGTGAAATGCTGACAGCGCTTGGCATGGATCTCGCGTTTGATCAGGAGAAAGCAGAGTTTACGGAGATGATGGAGCCGGTGGACGGCAGCCCTTATCAGGTATGGATCAACCGCGTGCTGCACAAGACACACATCGAAGTGGACCGCAAGGGCACCAGGGCGGCTGCGGTCACGGCGGTCGAGATGGCCCGCACCAATGGGACTATGCCGGTCGAGGAATTACCGATCCTCATCGTTCTGGATCGTCCGTTTATCTACGGCATCATCGATAACGAAACCGGCCTGCCGGTATTCCTGGGCTGCATCAACAATCTGTAACAGAAACCCCACAAGCCGGGTGCCCCCTATGGAGGCACCCGGCTTTTTTGACCGGTAAACATGAATTGCTGAAATTTACATAAAATGGTATAATAAAAGAGTATGTAAATTTGTGCACGAAAGGCGTGCATTCGGAGGTGTTATGGAACAGAAAAAGATCATTTTCAGCCCGCCCGATATCTCGGAGGCGGAGATAGAAGAAGTATGTGCGACATTGCGGTCTGGCTGGCTGACGACAGGTCCGAGGACAAAGGAACTGGAGCGGAAGATCGCGGCGTATGTCGGTACATCCAAGGCAGTGTGCCTGAATTCGGCGACGGCTGCTGAGGAGCTGAACCTGCGGATCCTGGGGATCGGTGCAGGGGACGAGGTGCTGGTACCGGCGTATACGTATACGGCATCGGCAGCAGCGGCGATCCATGTGGGAGCAACGGTCCGTTTTATCGATGTGCAGAAAGACTGCCTGGAGATGGACTATGAACAGATGGAAGCGGCGATTAATGAAAAGACCAAAGCCGTGATCCCGGTGGATATTGCCGGTATTCCCTGCGATTATGAGAAGATCTATGAGATCGTGGAGCGGAAGCGGGATCTGTTTACGGCAGGCGGAAATACGGAACTGGGACAGCGGATCCAGAAAGCATTGGGACGGATCGCCGTAGTATCCGACAGTGCACATTCCTTCGGCGCGAGCCGCAAGGGCGTGATGGCAGGATCTCTGGCGGACTTTTCTTCCTTTTCGTTCCATGCGGTAAAGAACTTTACGACTGCAGAAGGCGGCGCCGCCGTCTGGAAGGATATCCCGGGGATCGATAATGAGGAAATGTATCGCTGGTATCAGCTCTACAGCCTGCACGGGCAGTCTAAGGATGCGCTGGCGAAAGACCAGCTGGGTTCATGGGAGTATGATATCATTGCACCGCTGTACAAATGCAATATGACAGATGTGGCAGCGGCGATCGGATTGAAGCAGATGGAGCGTTATCCTGCACTGCTTCAGCGCAGAAAGCAGATCATCGCGATGTATGATGCGTGCTGTGATGAACTGGGCGTGGAGCATCTGACCCACGATACGGACATCTACAGCTCCAGCCGGCATCTGTATCTGTCGCGCATTCCGTGGGCAGACGATGCGCTGCGCCGGGAAGTGATCACAAAGATGGCAGAGCGCGGTGTGCCGACCAATGTGCATTACAAACCGCTGCCGATGATGACGGCCTATAAGAATCTCGGATTTGATATCAAAGACTATCCGAATGCATATGCACACTATGCGAACGAGATCACTTTACCGCTGCATACGCTTTTGAGCGATGAGGATGTGGCGTTTATCACAAAGAATTACAAAGAAGTAGTAACGGCGACCCATTAAACCTCTCCCTTTTGGGAAAAGGCGGTGCGTATGCACCGGATGAGTGGCAGTTACCGGATAAGAGTAAATGATCATACGGGATTATGAGGATCTGCCGCAGGGACTGCGGCATCCGGAAGTAAAAGAATATCTGGATATACTGAAAGCAAAGCAGGGACAGCTGCGGATCAAACGTGCATTTGACGTGTGTATGGCATCTGTCCTGCTTCTGCTTGCAGCGCTTCCGATGGCAGTGATCGCAGTGCTGATCGCTGCCGATTCACCGGGAGGTGTATTTTTCCGGCAGAAGCGGGTAACAAGCTATGGCAGGATATTCCGCATTCACAAGTTCCGCACGATGTGCAAGGATGCGGATAAAAAGGGAACGGCGGTCACGGTATCGGGAGATGCGCGTGTTACAAAGATCGGTGCGTTCCTGCGGAAGTACCGCTTAGACGAACTGCCGCAGCTGCTGGACGTGCTGGCAGGGGATATGTCCTTTGTGGGAACACGTCCGGAAGTGCCGGAGTATGTAAAGAAGTATACCAAAGAGATGCGTGCAACTTTATTGCTGCCGGCCGGGATCACATCGGAAGCCAGCATTGCGTATAAAGATGAGGCGGAGCTTTTGGATGGCGCAGAGGATCCGGATGCAGTGTATGTGAAGCAGATCCTGCCGGCCAAGATGGAATATAATCTGAAATCCATCCGCGAATTCAGTCTTTTAAACGATCTGAAAACCATGATCCGTACGGTTCTGGAAGTGATAAAGTAATATATACCTTCCCTATGAGGGGAATACCGGTGAGTGAGAAAACGATGAATAACAAATTTAAGCCCTTGGTGGCGATACTGACCAATAATGATGATGATATCTATTGTTTCCGGAAGGAACTGATCGAAGCGCTGATCGCGGCAGAGTACCGCGTGCTGGTGTCCTGTCCGTATGGTGAGAAATTTGAGCTGATGCAGGAGATCCCGTTTTTGTATGACGATCCCGTGATCGACCGCAGGGGGACCAATCCGATAGCAGACGGAAAACTGCTGGCGCATTACCGGAAACTGTTTGCGGAGTACCGGCCGTTTGCGGTACTGACCTATACGGCAAAGCCCAATGTCTACGGCGGTCTGGCAGCCAGGTCGTTAGGCATCCCGGTGATCAACAACCTGACGGGATTCGGTTCGGCACTGGATGGCGGAAAACTGAAGAAAGGCCTGATCGTGCGGCTGTTTCAGGCAGCGTATCGCGGCAGCGCATGTATCATGTTCCAGAATGCCGTCAATATGAGACTGGCTAAGCGCCTGCATATGGTAAAAGGGAAAGGGCGACTGATCCCCGGCTCCGGTGTGGATACCGACCGCTTCCCGGTGCTGCCTTATCCGGAAGGCGGAGACGGCAGGACCGGTGAGACCGTGGTCTTTAACTATGTCGGGCGTGTATTGCACGATAAAGGGGTGGACGATTACATTGCGGCGGCAAAGCGGATCCGGGCAAAATATCCGAAGACGGAATTCAATATGCTGGGATTTATTGAACCCACGGAGATCCATTACGAGAAGGATCTGGAGGAACTGGGCAAGGCCGGTATCGTAAATTACCGCGGCAGCCAGAAGGATGTGCATCCGTTTATCGAACGGGCGCACGCCATCATTCATCCCTCTACTTACGGCGAGGGAATGAGCAATGTGCTTTTGGAAAATGCATCTTCCGGCCGGCCGGTGATCACCACGGACAACCCGGGCTGTCGGGAAACATGCAAAGATAACGTGAGCGGCTTGCTCTATCACGGCGGAGATGTGGATGCACTGGTAGCAACGATCGAGCGTTTTCTGGCGATGCCCAATGAAGCACGCAGGCTCATGGGGCTGCAGGGACGGGAGCGGATGGAAAAACACTTCTCCAGGGATATCGTGGTAAAGGCGTATCTGGAAGAACTGCAGATCCTGAAAAAGCAGCGGGAAGATGAGGAGATAGCAGCATTTTAAATCCGGATCAGGGAACGGAGAGTCGTTACAGTACACGGAATCCATGAACGGTAACTTTTAGGAGCACGGGGGAAAGCCCCGTGTTTTTCGAAACAGGGGGACTTATGGGAACGAAAAAAAAACGTATCGCAATACTGGTACAGAACCTGCATAACGGCGGGGCGGAACGTATGGCCGCCAATCTGTCGATCGAACTGGCAAAATACTACGATGTATATCTGATCGTATTTGATGCGGGGGATGCGATCTATCCCTACGGCGGCAAGCTGATCGATCTGAAAGTGCCGCCCCTGGCAGAAGCGTCGAAAGCAACGCGCATCCGCAATATCATCACGCGGATCCGCAGATTATCCTATATCAAAAAGAAGTACCGGATCGACTGCACCATCAGCCATATGGAAGGAGCCAATCTGGTCAATATCTTTGCGCGCAGGGGGGATAAGATCCTGACGATGTATCACAGTATGCCCTCGAAATGCATGGATGCGACGAAGGTACACAAACTGATGCATCAGTTTACCGGAAAGCATTCAGCAAAGTATCTATGTGTCTCCCGGCTGGCGGAACAGGATATGGCGGAAAACTTCGGCGTGGATCCGGAGCATCTTTCCCACATCTATAATTTTTCGGATCTGGAAAAGATCGCGCGTCTGCAGAAGGAAAAATTACCGGATCAGGATGCCTTGTTCTATGCGTCGCATCCCCGTGTGGTGATCACGGTAGGGCGGCTCACGCATATGAAAGCGCAGGACCGTCTGATCCGTATGCTGAACGTATTGCGGGAAAAGGATCCTGGCATTGGCCTGGTGATCCTCGGCGAAGGCGAAGAACGGCCGCTGCTGGAGAAACTGGCAGAGGAACTGGATGTAAAAGATCACGTATTAATGCCCGGCGAGGTAGAGAATCCCTTCCCGTATATGAAAAAGGCGAAGGCGTTTGCTCTGCCTTCCGATTACGAAGGGCTGCCGATGGTACTGATCGAAGCAGCCGCATGTACTTTACCGGTAGTCTCATGCGATATTCAATCCGGCCCGAGAGAAGTGCTTGCACCGGAATCGGATATCACAAAGAGTACAGAGACCATCGAATATGCACAGTACGGCATCCTGGTGCCTGCACTGGCGGAGGAACCGAGACGCGGGGAACTCAGTAATAAAGAGCAGCTTATGGCACAGGCCATCCGGGAACTTCTCACCGATGAGACGCTGCGCCGCCGCTATTGCGAAAACAGCGCCGCCTGCGCGGAGCGTTTTTCTTCAGAGCAGATCATCGGGGAGTGGAGAAAACTGATCGAAGAGTGATCATAGATTAATCCACCGGGCGGCGGATTTTTGAATGGTAATCTCCGCTTTTTGGGGATGAGGTATAATTACTGTTTTTTGGGTTTATCGGAGGAAGAAGATTTATGAATGGAAAGAAGGATAGTTCGCTGATTTTTCAGCTACTGGAGGCTCTGCCGGGGATATTTTGGGGGTTTTCTATAGGGTGCGGACTGACAACATTGTTTATTCTGGGGTGGCTGGACCGGCATTATCCATATGAAAAGTTTGTATTTGCACAGATTTATAATATTAACAGAGTACTCTTCATTTTTATGACGGCATTTATCGTGATCAGGTTTTTTTGGTCAAAACAGAAAAAACATTATCTGAAAGAACTCTGTATAACGACTATCAGTGGCGGTGTTTTCGGCTATATAGTTACTTTTTTCATAGAACATCTGGGAAACCTGGATTTGGTGAATTCTATCTGGGGAATTTAAGAAGGAAAGGAAAAGACAAAAATGATTTTACTGGAAATGAGTGGTATTTTTATATTTCAATTTTTGAAAGATTATATATTGCCTGCGATTCCGGTAACGGTTATGGGGCTTGGTTTGTCTTTCCTTTGGCGGGGGATCAGGAATAAGAATCTTGTCAAAAGCATTGTAGGTGTACTCTTAACCGTTATGATGGTGCTGTTGTTTATGCGGAGCAGTTTTATACGAAGCAGAAGAGTGGTTGATACGGAGTGGATGATCGGAAAGACGATCGAACAGGTCAGAGACAGATACTATTGTCCAAAAGGAGACTACTATACATATCACGCGGATAGGGAAATAAACGGAGTCAGGTATATGCTCTGCAATACAGAAACCTATATATGGGGAAGCCTTTGGGACGACTATTATAATGATCAGTTGTGTTACTATGTCCTTACGGATATGGACGGAAAGATCACGGAAGTAAGATTTCTGGATGCATCGAGAACGGACGGAGCGATAAAGGAACACAGTTACCTTTCTCGATGGTATATCAACACTCTTTAAGGTGTTTAGGGAATGGCTGCTGTTTATATGAGGTGAATAATGATAGAACAGATAATAGAACGAATAGTGATCGGAATATGGTTTTTTATTCCTGTGGCAGAGTTGATCGCCGGTTTCCTTTTGTGCAGAGTATCTCGAAAGCGTGAATCGGATATCTCCGGAACGGCAGGTTTTTTGTGTATGGTTTTTATACTGTGGAGTATCGTTTCAGTGATCGTTTGGAGAGATAATGTAAAGATCGAGTTGCTCAGAGAAACGTACAGAGCGCAGGTAAAGACAGAGGGAATCGATGAAAACGGCGATTTATGGATCACCATTGAAGCTGAAAATGCGGAAAGGGTATATAGTGCGGAAAGAGGAGATAATGTTTTATATTTGGCAGAGGAAGGTGCTGTTCCTTGCGATTATCCCGTGGGAAAAGGAGTAAACACCAAAACACAGTATTACTGGAGATATCAGGTAACAGGTGCGGGGGAATGCGAGTTGATTAAGATCAGGACACATTTTTGGGAGAATGATGAAGTTGTCGCATATCGGATAGCTGTTGATGAAAACGGAAACATTACCAAAACGGCAGAATATGGTGAGATGCCGGAATGGCTTGAAGCGGATGAGTATAAAGGGAATGATTATGTGGATAAGGCATATGATTCTTTTGTTAAAAATGTGATCTTTTTATATGGTGAGAATCTGGCAGAGAAAGAAACGGAGATGTCAGGAGAATTGTACAGGATATCCTTAAACCGCAATCGGGCGGGAAGATCGAATCCGGTTGTACTGTATATATGTCCGGATATCAGAAGAATTTATCATTATTATACAAAAGCGGATGACACGAAGGTTTGGGAGGAGTTCCGGATATCTGATAATTGTGATATCAGCTGGATCAAAGAATGGGGAGATGAGTATTTACAGGATGATAGTACAGATTTGCTTGAGTATTAATGGATGATTATATAGTTTCTCTTGCAGACAGCGATGCGGATCTGGCTGCAGCAATCCAAAAGGCTCGGTTCGGTACCGTGATCGTGAACATACCGGAGTTTATGGATGATTATGATATCCGGATGAAGGATATGCTGGTTGGTATGGGAATGCAAGATGTATTTGATCCTGAAAAAGCGGATCCTGATATATTGCTGAAGTGAAATTGTAAATTCCACTTTGTTCTGGGCAAAAATAGAGTAGAATTTAGTCTTGCAAGCACTTTGGAAAATTCATAGAAATAATCGCTCGCCCTGTAGGATTTCAAGGATGTCCGCCATCCTTGACAGAACCT
>JAGBMJ010000027.1 GCA_017634975.1 Lachnospiraceae bacterium
CTCCTCTTGATTGGGTTTGTACATCCGGCCAAAGATGCAACTCAATCGTAAAGGAAGATCCTTTTTTATGCAACTGTCAATGTGCTATGCCGCCTGATCAGCGGTATGGGCATCACATAGAATTTGTGATTGACCCAAAAACATCTATCAGAAAGTCGATCTGTAAAATGTATTTCCTTTACGCAGCCGGATATTTCATCCGGCTGTTTTACTTTATAGAAAAAAATTATATCCCGCGATCAAAAAAATGTTTTAGACAGATACGGCTGCTTTGTATACTATAGTTTTCAAAAAGGAGTGCTCCTATGACACTACAGCAATTAAGATATGTGATGGCAGTTGCCGAAACCGGTTCCATGAACAAAGCTGCCGAATACTTATATATATCCCAGCCAACCCTTACCAACACGATCCGTTCTCTGGAAGAAGATGCGGGGATCACGATCTTCCGCAGGACCAATAAAGGTGTGCAGCTCACAACCGAAGGATCCGATTTTCTTTTTTATGCAAAAAAAGTCTGTGACCAGTACGATCAGTTACGATGGAGATACAGTGGCAAAGGTCACAAGAAAAAAGTGCTCAGTGTTTCCTCGCAGCACTATGCCTTTGTATGCGAAGCTTTTTCTGCTATTATCAACAGCTACGATACATCGATGTATAATTTTTCAATCCTGGAAACCACAACGCAGCAGGTCATTGATGATGTAACGAATGGCAAGAGTGAGATCGGTGTACTTTTTTTGAGTGAGTTCAATCGGAAAGGGATTGAGAATACACTTCTTGAAAACCGACTGACGTTCCGAAAGATCGTGCGATGCCATATCTATGTATATGTCGGAGATTCCCATCCTTTGGCGGATAAAGAGATGATTGATTTTGATGAGATCATCCGCTATCCGCTCCTCACTTACGATCAGGGCGAGAACAGTCCTCTTTTCATGGCAGAAGAAGTATTGGGCGAACAGGATTATCCGTATGTGATCAAAGTCTCGGACCGCGCTTCTATGCTGCAGATCATGGACAAAGTAAACGGTTTTACTTTTTGTTCCGGTGCCGTACGGGGTGCGGTAGGTAAAGAAAAATTCAGGGTTCTGCCTTTGAAGAAAAGTGCCAAACTGCCCTATGATTCTATGGAGATCGGTTATATCTTCCGCGACGAACTAAGCAGTCTGGGAAAACAATTTGTTGAAGAACTGTATAAGGCAGCGCCTATGGATGAAGAAGATGAAGATCCGTCCTTTTCTTCTGCCGGCTTCATCGCATAGGTGCAAGGCCTGAAAAACCGGGGGGACGGACCTTGTGGTTTTGTCTGTTGCCGTCTATTTCGTCCGGTCCACGACTGCCTTACCATACCACTTCCGTTTGCCCCAGTAGTACATCACGATCAGTCCACGGATGCATTCGTCCATCGCGGTACCCAGGTAAACACCGGCCACACCGATCCCGGCCACCACACCAAACAGGTATCCGCAGCTGCAGCCGATGCCCCACATCGTCACCAATCCAATGATCAGCGGGAACAGATATGCACCTGCTGCCTTGAGCGAACTAACAAAGGTCATATTCAGGCATCTGCCGATCTCCACAAAAATATCCGCAAACATGATCATCCTGCCCAAAGCAATGATCTCTTCCGATACATCATAAAGCTGCAGCGTATACGGACTGATCAGCCAATTGATGGTCGCCAGTGCTAAGGTAATGGGCATCGAAGTCGCCAGTGTTTTAAACACCCGCTTATACGCTTCTTCTTCCTTTCCGGCCCCGACCAGATGTCCCGTAATGATCTGCGTCGCCATAGCTGCCGAATTGGAAAAGACCATTGAGAACGAGATCAGCGTATTGCAGTCCACCCGCGCGACCACGGCATCGTTTCCCATACCGTTTACGAAGGAAAGCAGCACCATCTGATACAGGGTATAGGACAGATTCTCTCCGGCCGAAGGCAGACCGATCTTTACCATCTTGCCCAACAGTTCTATAGGGAATGGCCAGATGTATTTCAGAGCCACTGCACCGATCTTTGCCCTGTAAAAAAATGCAAAAGCTGCGATCACGGCAATCGTCCTGGCCACTACCGTAGAGATCGCCACACCGGCCACGCCCAGATTCAGATATTTCAAAGGTCCAAACAAAAACAGATAGTTCCCGCCAATATTGATCACGTTGATCGCCAGGGAAATGTACATACCCACTTTGGGGAACCCGTTACACCGCAGGATCTGGATCATAACATTGTAGATCGCCATCAGGAAACTGCCGCCCCCCACGATGATGATATAAGTCGAAGCAAGCGGCCGCATCTCCGGTGATACTTTGAGGAGGTTCAAAAAGAGCGGATTTCCCAGCGCGATCCCGACACTCAGGATCACCCCCAGTACCGCATTGAACAGCACCGCCAGGGAATAGATCATATTCATCTTATCCTTCTGCCCGGCACCCAGATACTGTGCCACGACCACGCCGGTGGCCGTCGCGATCACATTGAACATAATATTGAGCATAAACATGATCTGGTTCGCATTGCCCACGGCCCCCACAGCCATTTTGTCATAATAGTTCAACATTAAGGTGTCGATATTGTTGACCGTGATGTTCAGCAGCATCTCAATAAAGATGGGGCCTGCGATCACCAGCAGCGGTGTATACTCATTGATCTGTTTTTTCATTTGTACTTTTTCGTTCATTCTCTCTTACTCATAAATACCGGGGAGTATCCTCCCCGGCATTCTCTGGCTCCACTGTTATATATTCTTTTACTATATATTCATCATACAGGAACTGTAACGATATCACTTCTCATAATTTGACATGGATTGCCCTATTTTTTGATATCTCGAAATGGCCGTCAGCGCCGGCGTCCGGGTTTCGTCATCTTCTGTTCGTACATTCTTGCATCGCTGATCTTGAGGAATTCCTCGATCCTTCCGTAGGAATCGGATTCCGTGATATAGGCGCCCCAGCTGAAATCCAGCAGATATCCCCGCTTGTTACTATCGTTATATTCCGCCGTATATTGCTTCATTCGCCCGATGAACCGTTCCAGGATCGTTTCCGAATAATCAGGCGCAAAGATGTAAAACTCATCACCGCCCGTTCTTCCGGCAATCTCCCCGGAATCGCAGCAGCGCGTTATGATGTCTGCCAGTGCACGGATGGCACGGTCTCCCTCATAATGTCCGTATTCATCATTGATCCGCTTCAGCCCATCCATATCTACAACCATCGTGCAGACATTTTTCTTATCCGAAAAGCTTGCGATCGTGCTGCGGCTCTTATCATCAAAACCACGCCGGTTGAGCATTCCGGTCAGACCATCGGTAATACTGAATCCTTCCAGTTTTCCGATCAGCTTGTTGATATGATCCTTCTGATAAAGGGCATTGAGCGTAAGTCCCAGCGTATGCAGCCATACATTGTGAAACTCATTAAAGATATCCTTACCTGCCATCTCCACAAGTGAATACCCGAAGATCTTCTCGGCAAAATGCACCACCATCGAATAATACACATGACACCGGTCCGTAGACGCCTGCGGGATCAGGGATGCACTGTGAAAGGTGCGTGTACTCTCCGCATACTCCTTATTCTTATCGATCCAGATCACGGGAGTAAACTTTCCCGACGGCGCGGTATAGCTGCTATTGTACACAGGCATTCCTGCCGGATCCGTATGTACCATCAGAAAGAACGAAGTGTATTCGCCAAAATTGACGGAATCCTCTTCAAATACGGTTTCCATATGTCGTATATTTTCTACTTTATTCAGTTTCAGCATGGCGGATTCCAATTCGTAAACCGCAGTAGAAAGCAGTCGTTTATCCTCATGCGCACGATCTACGGTTTCCAGAACATGCTTATATTCCAGAGGCTCACATCCGCAGGATTGCGAAAGGATCGGTCTGGGCGATACCGTCAGATCCGCATTCTCCGCGCTGCCGCCCTCCGCAAGGGCAACCAGAAGCTTTAATGCCTTATAAGCGATGCTGTTTCGCTCTCTGGTTACGGAAGACAGATGCGGTAAAAAATCTTTTCCTTCCGGGGTTCCGTCATATCCCGATACCGCGACATCCTCGGGAACCCGGACGCCCATCTGCCGGAACGCATTGATCAGCGAGATCGCCATATAGTCGTTGGCACAGACGATCGCCTCCGGACGCTGCGGCAAAGACCAGAAATAATGGGCCGCTTCCACCCCCTTGTTATACCAGAAATCTCCCTCGAACATTCCGACACCGTCCTCCGGGAAGCCATGTTCTCTCATCACAGCGCGGTACTCATTCAGGCGAAGCTGTGCATCCGGATGTGTAAGATATCCAGACATAAATCCGATCCTGGTAAAATGATGGTCATTGATAAAATGTTCTACCATCGCGCGAAGCCCGCCCGCATCATCAAATTCGATATTATAAAAACCATCGATATGACTGCTGATGGATACGACCGGACACTTTGCCGTGCGGAGCTTTCTTTCCACCCGGTCCGCCATCCCCTCGATATTGTAGCCCTCACCGTCGAATACAATACCATCGAACTGATCCAGATCGATAAACTCTAAAAAACCGGATTCCTGATCCTCCGCAACCGAATAGATACTCCGAAGCTTGCCGTAGGAATTGAAGTATATCAGATCCACATCCAGATCCTCAGCCGCGATATTTAATGCCCTGCAGATCCCGCACTTATACCTTCCCGTCAGACCACTTCCAAACACCGCTATCCTTTTTCTTTGATCAAGCGCCATCTTTCAACTCCTTTCCCCATTCTTGTTTCGGATCCCCCACTCTGTTACCCGCCGATCCCTGCAGAGATATAGCGGATCTGCACAGCATCCTTATATTTTGAAGCATTCCAGCTGTCCATCACACGCTCCATAACATCGGCGATACTCTTATCTCCCATCTCCGGAAGCAGCAGAACAAACCGGTCTTCTTTGTACTGCATGATGATATCACTGCTGCGGAAGGTTTTTTGCAGTATATCCGCGAACTCCCTGACAATGATACCCAGGTCCTTTCCTTCCTGTCCTTCGTTCAGTTTCAGTGAAATGATCGCTTTATCGGCACGTTTTCCGTAACGACGGATATAGCGCATGATATAACGGTAACTGACAGTAAAATCTTCCATCCCAAGCATCAATGCTCCGTTTCCGTCTCCGCGCTCCTCCATGATCTGTGTCAGACGCATCAGCTCGGCATCCAGTTCCCTGCCGTTTTCGCTTTTCTCTTTATGCGGCTGATATACACAGCAGCTGTGTTTTCCTTTGTTCTTTACACGGTACATACTGCTGTCGGCATATTCAAACAGACGGACATATTCCGTGGAATGCTCCGGTGCAAATGCCGCGCCCACGGATACGCCGATCGGAAGATCAAAATTCTCTCCCATCAGCTTCCGGCAGTTTTCCGTCAAGCCGGCATTCAGCTTTTCCGTATAGTCGATCACGTCTTTTTCACTCGTAACCCCTTCGGAAAATGCCATAAACTCATCCCCGCCGATCCGGCAGAGCACATCCTTTTTTGTACTGTATTTTCTTAAAGTTTCCGCAAATGCGCACAGCACTTTATCGCCCATTTCGTGACCGTTCAGATCATTTACCAGCTTGAAATTATCCAGATCGATCACCATAAGTGCTCCCTTGTCCGTACGGCACTTTGCCTCGATCAGCTCACTTCCCTTCATTTTATTATAAAACCCGGTCAGGTTATCCTGCATTGCTTCTTCGGTGAGTGTCTCGATCTGTTTGTTCATCGTCTGCAACGAATTCAGCATATTGTCACGCTCACGCTTTTCTTCATCGATATCCTCGATCAGATACATCGCGCACGCCACCCGTCCGTCATCCGTCCGTTCCGATACAATATAACGCGCTCTGCGCCACCGTCCTTCTTCATTCCTAAACTCTGCTGTTATGGTAATTCGGTCTCTCAGTCTCTGATCGATCTTTTTAAAATCCACAAAGTCCAGCATCTGTTCTCTTGAAGATTCGTCCGTATATTTCGTCATCACCTGACGGATCATCTTCTGGCATTCATTTCTTTTTGTCCCCAGCAGTTTCGTGGCGTCATCCTTGTGATTTCGGACTTCGATGAACGTATCCTTTATAAAATCGATCTCATGAAGAGAAATATAAATATCTGCAGTAGACGAGAGCTGTGTTGTCAGACGTCTCGCGATATCCGAACGCTTTTTGGAACGGATCAAAATGATACTGATGACTACGACCATTGCGATCACGACCAGGATCGTACCTGCAAAAAAGATTGTCAGAGAATGAAATGTAGACGTAGCATCGATGACCGAGATACACACCCAGCTGTCACCAATATCCGTAACATAGACAAGATAGTAACTTCCTCCGTATCTGCATTCGAAGGCATCTGCATTCGCATCTTTGATCCGGTCATAGATGACATTCCCGATCGAATCGCCGCCCTGTCCGTATTCCTTTCCGATCTCGGTACGATCAGAATGTGCTACGACCATACCGCTCTCGTTCAGGATCATCTGGATATCCGTTTTTCCGCTGCTGACCGCTTCTTCCGTAATACTCTGGATCCGATCCAGGGATACATCCACGGAAATAACACTCACACCGTCACAAAGCGTCTTTCCGATCGCCAGCATGATCGCTCCGGTCTGTGCATCCTGATAGGGTTCCAGCATCGTCAGTACACCTTTTTCCATCATCGGTTTGGTATACCACGGACGTTCGGTAGGTACAAAATTTTCCGGCGGTTCCCACAGGGTACCGCTGAAAAATCTTCCGTTGATATATCCGTATAGTCCGGTTGCATTTTCCGAAACCACACTTCGGATCGCCGCAGTCTCACCCACCAGATACTCCTGTATCTCTTCATCACTGCGGCCCCGTCGTATCATATCGTCCAATGCCAGAGAGGAGAATCTTACCGAGTCAAAATTGACATTCAGATAATTTTCAACACTGTCTGCCACCTTCTTTGCACTCATTTCTCCGTTCAGAAAAAACCGGTTACGGCGCTCTTCATACACCATTCGGTAATACACCAGAACGATGCCGACAAAGAATGCGATCACAAGAATGCTGAGTACCAAAAATCGTAATCCTTCCGTCCCGATCTTTTTCCTCTTCAAATCTGAACTCATGCCGTCCTTACTCCCAAGAGATCCTGTTTATCTTATATTTGTTAAGGCTCAATCACAAATTCTATGTGATGGCTGATTCCTGACATACTCCTTCCGGCTCATATCCATGATCTTCAAGAAGAAGTATTCATCATCGGGATAGCCGTAACCGTGTCGACGGAGGGTCTTGATCTTCTGATTGA
>JAGBMJ010000074.1 GCA_017634975.1 Lachnospiraceae bacterium
ATTATTTCTTTACCTTGCCTGAGTAATAGTTCCGGATCGGTCTTATATTTTCGACTATTCATATATGTGGCACCTCCTTATAATTGGAGTATACCATATATTGATTACAAAGTAAATTTATTTATGTCGTTTACTATAATTATCGTGTTGAGTTTTGATAAAAGCCTTTGATGCTTAAGTTTTGGCGGAGCCATCATATACATATCTCCATTGATCAGCTCTGCTCTCTGTCCCTGTGGCAGGGCAAAAATATCTTTTATTGTATAACTGACATCTTCTATTTTTATGGCATTCATAAAGCAACCCTCCATTAATTATGCTGATTGTTTAGGAACTGTATACATAATATTTTATACTAAATACATCCCCAAAACAACACATATGCAAAACAACCTAATATTTTCTTGCAATTTTTCAGCGATTCATTATAATATAATAGTTATTCTATAGGTAGAAACAGGAACAGGTGTAAATTATGCAGATTCGTACGATGGTGATCGAGGACTATGATAAGGTAAAAGCGCTTTGGATGACGATCCACGGCTTTGGAATCCGTAGTGTAGATGATTCCAGAGAGGGCGTAGCACGTTTTTTGAAACGCAACCCGACCAGCAGTGTGGTGGCCGAGGAGAACGGTGAGATCATCGGAGCGATCCTGTGCGGCCATGACGGACGACGCGGGTGTCTCTACCATGTGTGCGTAGCGGAAGGACACCGACGACGAGGGATCGGAAAAGCCATGGTGGTTTTTTGCATGAATGCCCTCAAGGCGGAGCAGATCAACAAGGTGTCACTGATCGCGTTTACACGAAACGATATCGGCAATGCATTCTGGAACTGCATCGGCTGGACGAAGCGTGAGGATCTGAACTATTACGATTTCACACTCAACGAGGCAAATATCACGGCATTCAATCAGTAAGAACAGTGGTTTTTCCGTATATAGATTGAAGAAGCATCTGGTGAATTCCGGCGGAGCGTGGCTCTGCCCGGGATGTGTATTGATATAGGAGAATAAAGAATGAATATTGAGATCAAAGAGATCGAAGGTGGCGTGACCGCAGCGAAAGGTTTTCAGGCGGCATGCTGCGAAGCAGAGATCAAATATAAGAACCGGACTGATATGGCGATGGTGTATTCCGAGGTGCCCTGTACCTGTGCCGGGACCTTTACGAGCAATGTGGTAAAGGCAGCATGCGTTCAGTGGGATCAGAAGATCGTGAACTCCGGCGCAAAGATGCAGGCCGTTGTGGTCAATTCCGGTATTGCAAATGCGTGTACCGGTCAGGAAGGCTGGGATGCGTGTGAAGCAACGGCGAATGCCGTGGAAAAGGAACTGCACGTACCGGCAAAGAGCGTGGCAGTGGCATCGACCGGCGTGATCGGTATGCAGCTTCCCGTGGAAAAACTGGTAAACGGTGTTGCGAAGATGAGCAAAACCCTGGCGGATACGAAAGAGGCAGGTACTGCAGCATCCAAGGCGATCATGACGACCGATACCGTGAATAAGGAGATTGCCGTGACATTTGAGATCGGTGGGAAGACCGTAACACTGGGCGGTATGAGCAAAGGATCCGGTATGATCCATCCCAATATGTGTACCATGCTCGGTTTCCTTACGACGGATCTGGTGATCGAGAAAGAAGTGTTACAGAAAGCGCTCAGCGAGGTGGTCAAAGATACCTTCAATATGATCACGGTGGACGGCGATACCTCCACAAACGATACCCTGCTGATCATGGCAAACGGACTGGCAGGAAATCCGGTGATCGCAGAGCATGGCGAATCCTATCAGATTTTTTATAAGGCATTGTTTACCGTATGCAGATATCTGGCACGGCGGATGGCAGCGGATGGCGAAGGTGCCAGCAAGCTGTTTGAGGCAAAGGTAGTGAATGCAAAAACAAAGGATGATGCAAGAACATTATCCCGTGCCATCGTTGGATCGAACCTTTCCAAGGCGGCAATCTACGGCTGTGATGCAAACTTCGGACGTTTCCTGTGCGCAATGGGATATTCCGGTGCAAAGTTTGACCAGAACGATGTGGAGCTGTTCTTTGAAAGCAAAGCCGGCAGACTGCAGGTGTTTGACAAAGGCACACCGCTTGCATTTGACGAGGATCTGGCAAAGAAGATCATGGAAACGGATGCGGTGACGGTTTTTGTCGATATGCACGAAGGAACGGAAGAAGCTACGGCGTGGGGCTGCGATCTGACATATGATTACGTCAAGATCAATGCGGATTACCGGTCATAAGAAAACGGTTTGGGAGGATAAAGAAATGTATTCGAAAGATATTGATAAACTGATCGAAAAGGCGGAGGTGCTGATCGAGGCACTTCCCTATATTCAGAAGTTTAACCGTCGGATCATCGTGGTAAAATACGGCGGGAGTGCTATGGCGGATCCGGAGCTGCAGAAGAATGTCATCAAAGACGTGACACTGCTCAAACTGGTCGGCTTCAAACCGATCATTGTGCATGGCGGCGGCAAGGAGATCTCTTCATGGGTGAAGAAGGTCGGCAAGGAGGCAGAGTTTGTCAACGGCCTGCGTGTGACCGATGCCGAGACCATGGAGATCGCCGAGATGGTACTGAACAAGGTCAACAAGCGTCTGGTATCCATGGTGGAAGAACTGGGCGTGCATGCCGTGGGTGTTTCCGGTAAGGACGGCAATCTGCTGAAGGTAGAGAAGCGTTATTCGGATGGCAAGGATATCGGTTTTGTCGGCCAGATCACGGAGGTGAATCCGAAGATCCTGTTTGATCTGATCGATAAGGATTTCCTTCCGATCGTTTGCCCGATCGGTATGGATGATCATTACGACAGCTACAACATCAATGCAGATGATGCAGCCTGCGCGGTAGCCAAAGCAGTGGGCGCAGAGAAGCTGGCATTCTTAACGGATATCGAGGGACTGTATCGTGATATCAACGATAAGTCTTCCTTTATCTCCCGGATCAGCGCATCGGAAGCAAAGGCACTGATCGACGGCGGGATCATCGGCGGCGGTATGCTGCCGAAACTGGGCAATTGCATCGATGCGATCGAGAGCGGCGTACAGCG
>JAGBMJ010000075.1 GCA_017634975.1 Lachnospiraceae bacterium
CACGGTAACACTTTCAGCCGGAGAAATGATCAACTTACAAAAATAACTTAAAAGGAGGACGGGTGCATTGGCTTTTTCTGTTCGGCTGGAATTGGTCGTTTCTAGCCGACTCTGAATGGCTGTTTCTGCCCGGCGCTAACACCAGCATTTCATGCTCGACAACGAAAGTGATTTCGTTGGCTATGTTGACGAAAACATTTTTAAATTTGTACAAAATTCTGTTGGATTTTACGAGTTTTTCCCCTGAAGAAAACTTGGTATACTAATATGCAAACGCTTCCATGAGGCGCTATGAATTTGAGGGGAGAAATCTATGAAAATCAAACATTCAAAGGTGACGCAGAAAATCACTGCGTTACTGTCTGTAGTTCTGCTTTCAGAACAACTTGCAACCACCGGCGCGGTGCTTTATGCACACGCAGAAGATGTTCTGTCGGAAGATTATTCGATCGAACATCATGTAACATCGACATGGGATGGCGGCTGCAGTGCCGAGATCATTCTGACCAATCTTTCGGAAAAAGATACGGAGGATTGGAAGATCACATTCTGTTCAACAGACAGGATTACGAATTTATGGGGTGGAACAATTACAGAATGCTTGGAAGAAACTGGTTCGTATGATACGGAGGAAGATGCATCGGAAGTTGAAGAAGGGGCAGAGGAAGATGAGAATGCGATCCTTTCGGAAGAGAATATAGAAGCAGAAGAAAACTTCGAAGATGCTGAAACTGAAAAAAGTGCAGATGAAACTGAAGGTGCAAAAACAGAGGACGCAGCAGACGAATCTGTAGAAATGGAAGAGGAAAACGAAGAAACTGTGGTGTCCGAAGAGATGGATGAGACTGTAGAAGCGGAAGAGCGGACAGAGGAAAAATCCGAAAAAGTAACCGTAGAGGTAACGGAAAATGTTTACGGTGCTCCTGCGACCGGGGAAGAATATACATATTATCGTTATACGGTTGAGGCGCTGGATTATAACAGCGTTATAGCATCCGGCAGTCAGATTATGATTGGATATAATGCCTCTGGTGATGATCATGATATCTGGGATGAAAGTGCTGAGATCGTGTTTATATCCGAGAAAACAGAAGAAGAAATAACTGAGCCACAGAGTAACGAAAAAGGCGTGGCGAACGATCAGATTGCAGATATAACATATGTTTTTGAGGGTGAAGAGTATATAGTGAATTATACGGTACAGTCTCACTGGGACGGACATTGCAATGTAAAGATCGAAATTGAAAATCGCTCGAAAGTAAAGATGAATAACTGGAATCTGACCTTCTTTACCGAAGATAAGATCGACAATCCGTATAATGCTGTGCTTGTTGCTGACGGAAGCGAGGAAGGAAAGATTACCTTTAAGAATGCCGGATATAATCAGGATATCGCTGTCGGTGAAAGTGTAGAATTTGGTTTTGAAGTATTATATGGAGAGAGATTTGATCGTCCGGAGGCGTTCTATCTGGGGGATGAGACATCTATCGTTTCCGAGGATCTCTATACCTTTACTAACACGATCACAAGTGAGTGGAATGATGGATGCACAGGTGCATTAACTATTCAGAACCTTGGAGAGAACGCAATTGAAGACTGGTGTCTGGTGATTCGTGTGGACGGAAGCATCAGTTCTACATGGGGAGGCAATCTCAAGGAGATTGGCGATGGCCTCTATGAGATCGAATGCCCGGATCATTCTCAGAATATCCTGGTAGGCGGAAGCATTACGATCGGTTATCAGGCAGTGCAGAAGCCGGAGATTACACTGTTAGAGCTTCGTGAAAGGAATTCACTGCCGACAGGTCTGGGTACTTCTGTATCCAATAATGGGTTGGTAGAACCCAAAAAAAGTATACAGCACATTTTCATTGATGCGGAAGAATTCCGTTTTGAGACAGATGGCGTGTATTTTGTAGATGATGAAGTAGAACGGATGGAAGGCCATGCAGATTATGAAAAAGATCTTAAAACGGTTAAATTGAGGATTGAGGATATTTATGGCGAAATTATCTGGGAAGGTGAGGTAATATCGGAAGATGGTTTTAAGACTTGGTGCGTAGACTCGCTGGGTTTATTGCCTTGCGCAAATATTCTTATTTTTTCAATGACTGATGGAGAGGATAAGAAGACAGAAGAAGCCATTATTGTTATTAATAGTGAATTGA
Source organism: Lachnospiraceae bacterium (assembly GCA_017634975.1). GTDB lineage: Bacteria > Bacillota > Clostridia > Lachnospirales > Lachnospiraceae > NK4A136. Next base: position 2,169 of record JAGBMJ010000075.1, read on the forward strand.
ACAATATGGAAAGAACGGTTGCAGGACTTGCAGATACGGATAATGACAGCGTCTATGACTATTTCGAAAAATATTATGACACGGATCCACAAAACGCAGATACTGATGGCGACGGATTAAATGATGATGTGGAGATATTTGCGCTATTTACAGATCCGACAAGTGCAGACTCTGATGGCAACGGGGTAGCAGATGGAGATGAAGATAGGGATGGGGATGGTTTGACTGTTGCAAGGGAGTCTGAATTTGGAATATCGGACGAGTGTGATGATTGCGATGCGGATGGACTGAAGGATGGAGATGAAGTAAACATATACGGAACAGATCCGATGGAGTACGACTCTGATCAGGATGGTTTTTCTGATGGAGAAGAAATTAGACTTGGTCTTGATCCAATCAGTAAGGATAGTAATGGTGATGGAGTTCCTGATGGAGAGGAAGTATTTTATCAGACAAGAACCTTCGAGACAGGAGTTGCAGATAATCCGCTTAAAGCTGTTTTGGTGAATATCAATTGTAAGGGTAGTGTGCTGGAACAGGTGCATATTATAGAAAATCAGAATACCATTATTAGAAAAACGCCAGGTATTATCGGAATGCCGATGGATATTGAGGCAGACTTTGAATTTGATACAGCTGAGATAACTTTTGTTTATGATGAGAGTATACTGGGAGATACGTCAGAAGAAAATCTTCGCATTATGTGGTATAACGAAGCAGACGATGAATATGTGCTTCTGGAAGATTCTGTATGTGATCCAGAGAATAATACGGTGACGTATACGACTACTCATTTTTCAACGTATTTTATTATTGATTGGTTTAAGTGGGAGGAGTATTCAACAACGGCAATCGATTATACTGACTATACAAGAACGGTAAAAGAAAACTATGATTTTATAGTATTTATTGATTACACGTTATCAAAGCAGGATCTTGAGAAAGAAGAAAGAATAGCTTCATCTATTATAAGTAACATGGAAAATGGGGATAGAGTACTCTTTTTCTATGTAGTAAATAATAATCTTAGAATGTTCACAGAAAATGGAAAATATAAATGGTATACAAATAAGGAACAGGCATTGATATGTATAGATCCCAATAGAGCAGATCCATTGGCTATGTTCAGGTCAGGTGGAATGTCAGCAAGTAATTCATACAATGGAAGGGCCGATATGGCAATTGAAGCGCTTAATGCCGCCCAAAGTAATGGCAATAAAAAGATAGGGTATCTTTTGTATCCGGGAGCATCATATGATAACTTATTTAAAAAGGAATCATCGTATATGATAGCACAGACAAGTAAGGCCTTATCGGATGGTTCAGTTTTAAATGCAATTCCAATAACGGAAGAGCCAAGTGAAGAATTAGAGATTTATATTAACCGAATGGGAGGTAAACAGTATAATGGCGATGAATACGCGATTATGGATGCAATTGAACTGGATTTAGCTCAACGTCTTGAACTTACTGATGGTTATTTCAACGATATAGATACAGATGATGATGGCTTGCTTGATGTGTGGGAAGTAAAAGGAATGCGTGCATCAAATGGGATGGTTGTATATTCAGATCCGAATTTAAGAGATACTGATTATGATGGATATAGGGATGGTGAAGAAGTGGGCGAACAGGATCCTGAGACAGGTGATTTTAAAGTTTACAGTGATCCATGGGACTCATTTTCGACGCCACATACTGTATGGCCCGTGTATATTATAGCATGGTCATATGGTAAACGTGATGTGAAGCAATTTGAGGACAGTTATCAAGATCAGTTTCATTTTTTGGATGGGGATCCAAAAACTACTAATGAGTGGACAGAAGATGTATGGAAAATATTTGAGTTAACAAATTCTTTTTCTCGTGCGGCACAAACAAAGCGGAGAGAACTTTTGGCTGCAGGAGTTGATCCACGACAGATAGTTTTGCAACGTTTGGATGGTGATGGAGATGAAATAAACTCATTTCACAAAATATGGAATAATGAATGGACAAACTATTCAATGATTAAAGAATTACATGTTTTTTCACATGCGTATGAAGGGCGTCCGGGTATGTATAATACAGATGAATCACATGTTGATAATTTGGAATTATTCTCAAAACTGAATTTTGATGAATACGGCAAGGCGTATTTTTATGGATGCCATTCTGCTCAATCAGAAAAGGATGGTACATATCCTTTGCAAGATTTTGCTAATAATCAGGGTGTGGTAACATTTGGAAGTGTGAATTATGCTAGATTTTCAAGTGATATGGATAAACGTGAACGGCTTAATCCGTTTGGTATAGAGTATTCAGTATATTTAAATAGCTATGGTGTTCCTTTAACAGAGGTGAAAAGAGATATAGGATCTATTCCGAATTCCATTTGGACGATGTCGGAGGGATCATTGTATACCCCGATGAAGGCTTTTTCGCCACAGTAGGTTAGGAGGAATTAGGGTTGAGGAAACTGAATTTTGATCCACTAAAAAGATCCTGTCTTATTATACTTCTATTGGGCTGCTTTTTATTTGTCGTAGATAAAATTGTTATTATCCGAATAAAGTATGATTTGGATGGCGATAGAGGATGTACCATAGACTATAATCCCGCTGGGGATATTTCAGTAGGAAAGGGAGATGTAAATGATTGCCCGGATTATTGCTGGGGATATAAAAAGGGGCTAAATGATGGAATTCTGTTTATCGGATTTAGTATGGATGGTCTGAGGGTCTACTCTATTGATGATATATGCTATGTTGAAGGGATTAAGAAAAAAATATACTATAACATTATATTTCCAAAGGGAATGATTCATTTTTTTTGGAATGCAAACATTCAGGTCAGCTTTGATAAGGACGATGAAGGGGGGATTCATAGTGTAATAAAATGCAAAGCAAGCGACATAATTGATCAGCAGGAAGCCGGAGATAGTATTTTTTGCGATGTATATAAATGAACTACAAACCACCAGCGCTGCTGGTGGTTTGTTTAAGAAGTAGGTGACCGGTTACCGTTACAAAAGTGTTAAGAATCTTAACAAATCCGTAAAGGTACGCGGTTACCTGCTAAGTGGCGAGAATATAGGAGTTATATTTTTACAGGGGAGTAAATAAGATGGGATTATTCGACTTGTTTAAAAAGAACAAAATGGAAGAAGTTATTGAAGGAAACGGTAATATCTTACTAAAACATTTTGGAGCAAAGTGTAAAATAAATACGGATCATGTTGCTTATTCAGATAATGATACTGCCAGAATTGAAAAGAACTGTGTCATTCTGGAAAAAATGGGAATGCCTGCCTATAAGGAATTGAAACTCGTACCGGTGGACTCTGTTGTGGAAATAGAGGAAAAACAGGAATTGGTATTACATCTAATCTTTGATTTCTTTGTAGGAAGAAAAGCTTTCAACAGATTAAACGGCAGAGGGGATGCAGATGATGCGGATGTTATGATGTTGGCATTGAAATATGCTCCGGAGCTGCAGCCGTTAGCAAGTCATCTGTCCGCAATATCCAAAGGCGAGATCGGGGAAGATAAATTAAACGATCTGGCATTTCTGGGGGAACAGGCTGTGGTGCTGGCATGGGCATTGGGATTGGCTGAGAAACCGACGGAGAATAAACTGACGTTAGGAAGTAATTTGGTATATATATTTGAGAAATATAACGGGATACAGGAGCTGATTGACGGAAGCAATCTCTTGCCGAAAGAGGAAATCATGGAGTATGCGGATTATATTTCCAGACTGGATTTCTATTGTATGGAGCTCACATTAGCCAAAAAAGGTATGGAATCGTTACAGAATCTGAAATTCGATTGCATTCGTGAACATAAGTCTGCAATTGACAAAGTAACCTCTTTCAGTATGGATACGTATCTAAGTGCAAAGTAGTTCATTTTTGAAAAACCATGAGGTCCGTCCCCCTGGTTTCGTCTCGACGCAAGTAATCATATACAATGTCGTCCGCATCCGCGCGAGATTAAGATAGTGGATCTCCTTTTATGGAACTTTTTAATGAGATTAGCACTAAAAGTTCCCTAAAGCACTGTTGGAGTATAAATTATTCATACTCATCAAAAAGCAATATGCAGAAAATGCATATTGCAAATCACGAAAGCTTCAACTATCGCAAATCTTGCGCTAGTTGAAGTCTATATATTCACCAACCTTCATCGGTTTTATTCAGGGCTGCCTAGAGAGTGTAATTGAGAAGCGTAGGCAGATAGTCTTTTAATCATGTCATTATTCGTTTTTTTACATAAATCTATTAATTCGAACAATTCTGGCTCGTCGAATTTAGATATGGTATACGAAACCGACTGCGAATTATCAGACTGAACAGTCAGATATTCAATAGAGAAGTAGGTGACCGGTTACCGTTACAAAAGTGTTAAGAATCTTAACAAATCCGTAAAGGTACGCGGTTACCTGCTGAAAAGTCCTCCGGGGGATGCGCACTTCTTCACTACGTTACGCATAGTGATTTTCTAACGGTAAAACCGTAAGAAAATCATCTATCGCGCGTAAGGAAAGTGTTGCTGCCGCAACCGCGCTCGGCGCGAGCGTTCTGCAAGCAGAACGCTTTTTTTTAATGCGCTTGCACTTTGCTTGCACATAGTGCGCTATAATGGGAAAAAATAAAAAACAGGATCATTGCAGACAGAGCGCAAAGGAGGCAATTATGGCAGGAAACGGAACCAGGGAAGTAAATTTGACGGAAATTCAGAAATCTTATCTGGCAATCTCAAGACAGATAAGCAATACCGTATTGACGGAGGAAGATAGTGAAAGATACAGCGGGTTTGTAATGTGGCTGCGAAACATTAACCAGCTCGCGGAGGATTTTTATACCCCGGATGAGAACGGAAATTATCCGGTAATGGATCAGGTGAGTCTGAATGCTTTTCAGGATTCCTATAAAAGAGCGTTGGAAGAGTGTGATGATGTACTTGCGCAAAACAGCAATGACGGCATTTCCGGAAGGATGAAGGAGATCGCCGGGGAGGTGCGCAAGCACTTGCTCCGGGACAGCGCGGGATTTGAATCCATCGTTCTGGAGGAGGGCAAGACCTATACCCTTGATGAAGTGATCTCGCTGGGAAGAACCCTTACCGTTGATATCGGACAGCAGCAGTTTTCCGGAATGGGCGGACAGATGTCATCCCGAATCCCCATTCAGGTACCGGATGCACCCGGGGGCAGTATGGATGGTTTCTTTACCAAGTCTTCCAATGTCAATACGGATGTTTCAATGAAGCGACTGCGCCAGAAAATGCAAAATGAACATCCGGCGATGATGGAACTGTTTGATACACTGGAAAAAACCGACAGCAAAAAACTCGTGACAAGCGGCCTTGCAAATATCGATATGTATACTGCCATCGCAAAGGGTGTCTCCAGAGCACATGCACCGTGGCCGGAAACAAAAGAAGATATGGCAAAATATGCCTGCGCTTTCTTCAAGCAGGCATTTTCCGAAATCCTCCCGAAGGAAAAGGTGGAGCAGCTGATAGCGCAGCCGGATTTTCTGCCGGCTTTGGATGAGTATTTCCGGGAGAAACAGCTGATCAACAATAATCGAAGCATTTATACCGCGCCTTCCGAGGAATGGCTGGGAGTAAAGGAAGGTTCCAATATCGACAAACGAAATGCAGCTATGGCTTCTGTTTCTGAGCTGCTCGGAAAGAAGGGACTGATCGCGGATGCGAAGCCGATGATCGTACTGATTGACGGACAGCCTACGGCAGGTACCTTTATGAACCGTGCGGACGGATATAATGCCCGTGACGGAAGACAGGATAACCCTATGCGGGAGGCGGAAACAGATGCCTACAACAATCCGGAGATCTTTGATGATGTGGCTTCCATGCAGGCGATCGATTTTATCTGCGGCAATCTGGACCGGCATGACGGAAACTTTATGCTGCATTTCTCCGAGAAGGACGGGAAAAAGAAGGTGGACAGTATCGTTGCCATCGACAATGATCTGGCCTTTGGATTGAATGTACCGAAACCCGGGGATAAGACATCCTATGGAAATAAGTTTATCCTGCCGGAAAACATGGGCGCCATCGGAGAGCAGACGGCCCAGAAGATTTCGGATCTGACCGAAGATGAATTGAAGATCGTGCTGCGTGGTTACGGACTCTCGAAAGAGGAGATGGATGCAGCATGGGAAAGAACCAAGATCCTGCAGCAGGCGATCCTGGAAGGAAAAGAGTTTTACAAGGATGCAGAGGAAGGTGTTATTACCGCAGGACATCTGAGAGTGGTACCGGAAAAGGATTGGAACAAGTACGATCTGAAGGATCTGGCCAATGATACCGCAACGACCAGGGACATGAACCAGTTTGCCACTCTTCTGAATATGAAATCCATTGTCCAGAAAAATGAGGAGAATGAGAAGATGAAGGCAACCAGGAAAGCGCGGACAAAACAGATCCGTGAAGTCCTGTTTGAGGAGGCACCGAAGGCGGCTAATGCGGAGCCGGTAACGGCAGTTCCTGTCGGTACGGGGATCCGTTATCAGGTGAGCAAAAGAGACCGCCTGGGTGTAGAAAATCCGGAGAATGTCCGTGTAGTGATACCGGAGAACAGCAAGCTTTCTTCCATGAGTGGCAGTAATAATGAAAGAATTCCGCTTTCCTACCCCGGGGCGGACGGAAATCCGGTGGAAGGATTCTTTACTTCATCGGTTAAGATTGACGGAAAAGCGCAGGTGCGGAAAATTTTTGAGAAGCATATCGCGCAGCAGATGGGAGAAAACGGCGATCCGGTCCGTGCGGATATCCTTCGCCGTACCTATGAGTATTGGAAACAGAATCCAGGAAAGCGTTATACAACAAGCAATTTTGACTTCGTAAAGATCGGTTTTGATCCGGAGACGGCGGCGCAGTTTAAGGCGGATAAGAAGCTTATGGCATATTATCGCCAGGTTCTGGGAAATGTCATACTTACGGACAAAATGTATCGTGAAAACTATACTGAGATCGGCGCCAATATGGAAGGGGATATCGATAAGCGTAATATCGCCATGTCCAAGATGAGTGATCTGCTGGGAGTATCAAAGTGCATAGCGCATGCGACTACCATGCAGGTGCAGGGTGCGGAAGGAAAGATCACAGAAGGTATCTTTATGCGGAAAGCTCCCGGGACAAGTTTTATGGGCATTGAGCCGGGGGATGAAGTGGCAAAACTCAAGACGGCAGTTTTTGATGGCTCTCCGGCACTGAAGGATCTTGCGGATATTCAGATCATGGATTACATCTGCATGAATGTGGACCGAAATGAGAGCAATCTGTTTTATGAGTTTTCCGAAGACGGGAAAAAGTGCCTTGGCGTGACCGGGATTGATAATGATCTCTCCTTTGGTACGGTACGGCTGGCACCGGATCGCTCGATCAACCAGGATACCGCGCTCAATGATATCAAGGTGATCTCGGCGACGATGGCGGAAAAGATCAGCAATATGAGCGAGAGTGCACTGAGGAATACGCTGGATGGTCAGGACCTGACCGATAAGGAGATCGAAGCAGCAATGGACCGTCTGGTCAATATTCAGGAAAAGGTTAAAGCAGGACAGATCCGTGTGGTGCAGGACAACGAGTGGGAGAATATGAAACTTTCCGAGCTGGCAGAAGGCGGGAATAATATCTTTGGAAAAGTGAATCATACTTTTACGGAATCTCTGGATGAGGTTTTGCGCTCCAGGCAGAGAGGCGAAGAACCGGAAAAGCAGAAGGTGGAATTTCCGGAGTGTACAAAGGTGGAGAACTTCAGCAAAGAAGCTCTGAAGGCGACCGAAGAGGACAGGATCATTCGTGAGGAGGAGCAGAATTTCCTGAACGGACTGAAAGATCAGTATAGGGATGTTGCGGCAAATCAGCCGATGGAAGATGCCGATGTTCTTAAGAATCTGAAGACTTTTGCAAAACTGTATGGCCGTCGCATTGAGGATGGAAACAGTGTTTTCCATGGAGCATCGCAGTTTTATGTGGATCTGAATAGCCGGGTGCGTGAATTCAGCGAGCAGATTCAGCAGCTGGATGAAAAGGCAGGAAGAAACGAGAAACTGACAGGAGAAGATCTTTCGGCGGTCATCGGCGGACTCAACCGCATCCGTACCGCGGCAGCAAACTATACCGGACATGTGGAAGCACAGGAACATCCCAGCCGGACACAGAGAAAGCGTTTGGGGATCGTTAACGAACTGTCCGGCAGTCTGGACAACATCAGTCAGTTGGCGCAGATCAATACCGATAAGCGGGAACTGCTCAAGAAACCGGAAGAGGTATTGTTCCGCAAGCTTCATACCAGACAGGAGATGATCGCGCAGAATGCGAACGATGAGGAGAAATTCAAAAAGGATGTGGCCGGAATGATCTATCTGACCGGTATCTCCCAGAATGTGGTGAGCCTGACCAAAGAGAAGAAACTGACCAATGCATTGTTGTTGCCGAATTACAACAAAAATGTGGAGGAGATCATGGCGGATCCGGCATTCGCGGAAATGATGACGAAAAACGGAAAGGATGATATCAAGCGTATGGCAGCAGCCGGAAACGGGGAAGAGCTGCTTCGGTCTTATACAAGGCAACGGGCTGCAAAGAAGACCAGTATCAATGATATGATGCAGCAGGATAACCCGGGACGGCAGTCGGTCGGAAGACGGGAGCAACCGATACAGGGACAGCCGGTACAGGAGCATGTTGCCGGCGGCAGAAAAATCAAATAGGCAAAACGCCGCCCGGCGAGAGTCGGGCGGTGTTTTTAAAAACCAGGGGGACGGACCTAGTGGTACTGAAGTACCACTAGGTCCGTCCCCCTGGTTTTACCCTGGTTTTCCGCTGATTTTCTTAGTTATATCAGTTCCTTATTCTTTTCGTATACGGCCGCCATCTGTGAGCGTACCATCTCCGGCAGATTCTTGCGTTCTTCGCGGTCTAAGGCAGCCACGTCGATGGGCGGCAGATATTCGATGATCACGTGCTGCTTGCGGACCATCGGCAGGTGGTCTTCAAAGATCGCGGAAGTGTTGTTCAGCACTACCGGAATGATCTTGCAGTTGCTCTTTTCGGCAATCTTGAAACTACCCTTATGAAATTCCAATAATGGTTCTTCTGTCTTGTTGCGTGTCCCTTCCGGGAAGATGGCTATGGAGATGCCTTTTTTGATGCGTTCCGCGCAGGTGTTCATGGATTGCATGCCCTTTCGCAGATCGGAACGGTCGAGCAGTTCGCAGTGCAGAAGAAGCATCCACCAGGTAAGGGTCAGATATTTGCCCAGTTCTTTCTTGGCTACATAGCCGGTAGGACGCGGCATCCGCGGATAGGTCAGTACCACATCAAAGATACTGCGGTGGTTCATTACATACATTACGGCTTCATCTTTCGGAACATTTTCTTCTCCGATGATGGTCTGCCTGGTACCGGCGATGCCGATGCACCATTTGAATGCATTGCCTACGATGGACAGGCATAAACGGTCTTTTGCTTTTTTGCTGAACAGACCGATCAGCAGCATGATGGGCTGCAGGATCAGCGAAAACAGCAGAAAAAGAAAGACAACGATACCAATAATGATAATGCGGATCATACAATAACTCCTTATAATGTAGTATTATTCGAGACGGAATTTACCGACTTCAGTCTTTAATTCGTCAGAAACCGTTCTGCCGGCTTCGGCATCTTCATCGATCAGGGACATTTTGTTGGACATCTCAATGGATCTGTCCGCGGTTTCGGATACGTTTCTGGCAGCATCCTCAACAGCAAGATTTACGGAATCTGTTGATGCCTTAATGCGGTCGATATTCTTCTGGATTTCCGTGGAAGCCGCAGCAAACCGTGCCATCATTTCATCAATACTTTCGGCGGACTGTTGGAAATCTTCGCTGATCTTTACGAGATTGCTGTAGCCCTCCAGAGTAGTTTCATTGACAAAACGGATTAGCGTCTGTGCTTCCGTTGCCAGTTCGTTAACGGCAGAGATGACCTCCGCGGATACGGTTTTGATCTCAGCAGCGGCAATCTGGGAGTTGGAGGCCAGCTGTCCGATTTCGGTTGCCACAACAGCAAAACCACGTCCTGCATCGCCGGCGCGTGCAGCTTCAATGGATGCATTCAGCGCCAGAAGGTTCGTCTGATTGGAGATCGCAATGATATTTTGTGTCAGGTCATCGATGCGGCTGACAGCCTGTGACTGCTCGATTTTTTCAGAGACAGACTGTGCCATTTTTGATACTTTGTCTTCTGTGACACTGCGTTCCTTTTTTGCAGTCTCGCCGGTATCTGCAGCAGAATTCTTTACCTCGCGTGAAAAACTGCGGCCATGATCGATCTCTTTTACGATATCATCAAACGAAGAAGTGATCTCGTTCATCAATGTATTGATCTCATTCATAGAGGCAGCGGTTTCTTCCATCACGGAACTAATATCGGTCATCGTTTCCGAGATCAGTTCGGCGTTGCTGCGTGCATTCCGTACATTCTCCGCAATACCGGCAGAGGAGGTATTCAGGCGGTTGGATTCGGAATGAATGGATAAAAGTACGTCGCGGATAAATTCGATCAACTTGTTGATGTTTCCGCCGATCACTTCAAATTCATCCCCGGAATTCAGTTCTACAAGCCGTGTCAGGTCGCCGTCTCCGTTGGAAAGTTCTGAGATCTTGTCATTCAGTGTGACAAACTTGCGTTTTAGTGCATTGCCTACAAGAACAAAAAGCACACTGCCGAGCAGAATTATGATAACGCAGATAATGATGATGGAACGCAATAATGCACCTGTCTGTTCCCGGATCCCTTCCATACTGACGTCCACACCTACGGCGCCTACTACTTTTCCGTTTGCATATATCGGGCAATAGGCGGAGATGTGTTCTCCCCATTCATCCGTATAGGGTTCACTGGAAGCCACACGCGTGCCGTTCAGTGCAGGTGCGGCCTCAGGGTCAGTAAATTCATCTCCGATCGCGGAATAATCTTCGATCTGGGCATCGATGGCATACTCGATCCCGCCATTGGCAGAAGGGCGGATGGTATAGACATACTCCACACCGGTCTCGTTCAAAAAAATGGTAAGCATGTTACTGACTTTCAGATATTGTTCCGTGGTTTCTTCACCGGGTTGTACGGAAGCAACAATATCTCCGTCCGTAAAGGCCGCGACGCTGGCCGCAATGCTTATGGTATCACTCTTGATCTGCTCGTTCAGCATTTGTTTGGAACGGCTGTAGGTCACGACTCCAAAGATAATATCAGAAAGAATAAACAGAGCGATCACGATCACGATCAGTTTACTGGTTACGCTGACTTTTCGTACTTTCATATCGGAAGCCCCCCTTGCATATATATAGTTTTATAACTATATGACCGTCCTCACAGGTACTGACATATACGTTTATTATACTGATTTAGGGAGGATTCTGCAATAGAGAACATCCAGACGGACAGCGGTTGACAAAGGGCTCAGAGATGGGTAAAGTAAGAGAATAAAATAGGAAAAGGGGGGACTTTCGTAGTGGGAAAAAAGCAGATGGCTCTGACATTTGATGACGGACCGACTCCCGGGATTACGGACCGGGTGCTGGACCTTTTGGAACAGGAAGGTGTACGTGCGAGTTTCTTCCTGATCGGACAGCAGGTGATCCCGGAGACGGAGTATCTGGTGAAACGTGAGGTAGCAATGGGGTGTTCTATCGAAAACCATTCCTTTACCCATCAGGACATGACGAAGTTTTCAAAGGAAGAGATTAAGGAAGAAATTGAAAAAACATCGGCGATCATCCGCGAACTGGCCGGGGAGGATCCGCAGTTTTTCCGCCCGCCGTTTCTTTCAGTGGACGATAAGATGTATGAGACGATCGATATGCCATTTATCAGCGGACGTAGTTGTCAGGACTGGGTGCCGGAAGTGACGGCGGAAGAGCGCTGCCGCATGATACTGGATGCTGCAGGCGATGGAGTGATGATCCTGGTTCATGATCAGCCGCACAATGAGAATACGGTGGAGGCGCTGAAGGCCGCGATCCCGGAACTGAAGAAGCGCGGCTATGAACTGGTGAACATCCGGGAACTGTATGAGAATGCCGGTGTGAAGCCGGTACGGAATAAATTGAACTTCTGTGTATATGACACCACGAATTGAGAGGAAGAGACTATGGCAACACTTTTGATCCAGGGCGGGCAGGTTGTGAACCCTGCCGGAGACAACGGACATTTGGATATTCTGATCGAGGACGGCGTGATCAAACGAATGGAGCCGCTATTGTTTGAGACAGCGGACGAAGTCATTGATGCCGGCGGATGCGTTGTATCACCGGGGTTTGTGGATGTACACTCGCATTTCCGGGATCCCGGACAGACATATAAAGAAGATATTCTGACGGGGGCGGCCGCTGCCAAACGGGGCGGATATACGAGCATCGTGATGATGGCCAATACCGTACCACCGATCGATAATGCGGAAACGCTCCGGTATGTATTGGATAAGGGAAAAGAAACCGGCATACATATCCATGCCTGCGGGACTGTGACCAGGGGGATGCAGGGGAAGGAGCTCTCCCCGCTGGAGGAACTTTGGGAGAACGGTGCGGTAGGTTTTACGGATGACGGCAAGCCGCTTATGGATGCACAGATCGTAAAAGAAGTGATGCAGACGCTTGCTTCCTGGGGCAAGGGTATCGTGAGTTTTCACGAGGAAGATCCGGCGTATATCGAAACACCGGGCTACAACAAAGGCCGGGCATCGGAACATTACGGCATCGGCGGTGCAGATCGGGAGGCCGAGATCGTGATGATCAAACGGGATATCGAACTGGCGATGGAAACCGGTGCGCACATAGACATTCAGCACATCAGCACCAAAGAAGGTGTGGAACTGGTACGACAGGCACGGAAGGACAAACAGAACATTCACGCAGAAGCGACACCGCATCATTTTTCCTTAACGGAAGAGGCGGCGATTGAATACGGAACGCTGGCAAAGATGAACCCGCCACTGCGTACGGAAGAAGACCGGCAGGCGATCATCGACGGACTGGCAGACGGGACGATCGAGATGATCGCAACGGATCATGCACCGCACAGCAGTGAGGAAAAAGCCAAAGGGCTGACCGAAGCACCGAGTGGTATTATCGGACTGGAGACCGCGCTGCCGCTGGGGTTGATGCATCTGGTCGGTAACGGAGCGCTCACGGTGGAAGATCTGGTAGACCGTATGAGTACCGGTCCTGCAAGGATCTATGATCTGGATGCCGGCGTACTGGCCCCCGGAAGACCGGCGGATCTGGTGATCTTTGATCCGGAGGAACGCTGGACCGCGGGAAACTATGCATCCCGGTCGGAAAATACGCCGTTCACCGGAATGACAATGACCGGTAAGGTGAAGTACACCATATGCGGCGGTAAAGTAGTGTACAAGGACGAAGAAAACTAAGGAACCGGCACCCGCAAGGGGAAGGCAGGGTGTATCGGAAAAGAAACGGAGACGGGAAATATGAAAAGCAAGCAAAAAGCAACGATCGTATCGCAGGAACAGCTCGCACCGGGCATCTGGTCTATGTGGCTGAAGACGGATATGGCAGCGGATGCTCATCCGGGGCAGTTCGTAGGGGTGTATCCGAAGGACGGCAGCCGCCTGCTGATGCGCCCGATCAGCATCTGTGATGTAAGTGACGACAGGACACAGATGCGTCTGGTGTACCGTGCCGGCGGCAGTGGTACAAAGGAGATCTCCTCTTATGCGGCAGGCGAGGAAGTATATCTGCTGGGCGTACTCGGCAACGGCTATGATCTGACGAAGATGCAGGGGAAGAAGGTGATCCTTTTGGGAGGCGGTATCGGCATCCCGCCGATGCTCCGTCTGGCGAAGGAGCTGGATGCGCAGGGGATCCGGACGATCACAGTGCTCGGGTATGCGGATGCGCAGCTCTTTTTGAATCAGGATTTTGAACAGGCATCGGATTTTGTCTATGTGGCAACGATGGATGGCAGTGCCGGAACAAAAGGTACCGTGATCGATGCGATGAATGCGGGGATGATCATGGGCGATGTGATCTGTGCCTGCGGCCCGATGCCGATGCTGCGTGCGGTAAAGCAGTATGCGGCAGATATGGGGATGAAGGCATACATCTCCCTGGAAGAGCGTATGGCCTGCGGCGTGGGTGCATGCCTCGGCTGCGTGACCAAAACCAAAGAAAAAGACGAGCATACGCATGTGAACAATACCCGGATCTGTGTGGAAGGTCCGGTATTTGATGCGGATGTCGTGGATATTTAGATGACGAAGAACCATGGTGAGAACCATGGGGACGGACCTTGTGGTTCCTTTAGGACCACAAGGTCCGTCCCCGTGGTTCTCACCGTGGTTTCGTGAATCATATAGGAGAGGAGTACATCTATGAATACAAAAGTGACCATCGCAGGTATTGAACTGAAAAATCCCGTGATGACGGCGTCCGGGACCTTCGGTTCCGGCATGGAATACAGTGAGATGACGGATCTGAACCGTCTGGGCGCGATCGTGACTAAGGGTGTGGCGGACAAGCCCTGGGAGGGCAACCCGACCCCGCGTGTGGCAGAAGTCTACGGCGGTATGCTCAATGCCATCGGTCTGCAGAACCCCGGCGTGGATGTCTTTATGGAGCGGGATCTGCCGTTTTTGGAAAACTATGATGTGCCGGTGATCGTCAATGTATGCGGCCACACGGTGGAAGAATACTGCAATGTGGTGGAGAAACTCAATGGCAGCAAAGCAGCGATGTATGAGATCAACGTATCCTGCCCGAATGTAAAGCAGGGGGCGCTGGCTTTCGGTCAGGATGCAAAGGTGCTGGAAGAGACGACAAAGGCGATCAAGGCGATCGCAAAGAAGCCGGTGATCATGAAGCTTTCGCCCAATGTGACCAGCATCAAAGATATGGCGCTGGCCGCAGAGGCGGGCGGCGCAGATGCGGTATCCCTGATCAATACGCTGATCGGTATGAAGATCGATATCGAGCGGAAATGTTTTGTACTGGCAAATAAGACCGGTGGTTTTTCCGGACCTGCGGTAAAGCCGGTGGCAGTGCGTATGGTCTATGATGTGGCACACGCCGTGAAGATCCCTGTGATCGGTATGGGCGGTATTGCGACCGGGGAAGATGCGATCGAATTTCTGATGGCCGGCGCGACAGCGGTATCCGTGGGAACGATGAACTTCATCGATCCGCAGACTACAGCAAAGGTGGCAGACGGCATCGAGGCCTACATGAAGCGCAAGGGTGTGGAAGACATTCACGAACTGATCGGCTGTGTGGGATAATAACAGGATGCCACCGTTACGATCACAGCACGAAGGGCTGTGAATAGTAACATGCAACCCCACGTTGCAAAGATGCGCACCGGGGTTGCTTGCATTCCGTAGTACGGTATGCTAGAATGAATCCTGCAACAAGAGGGAAAGTACCGTATTTTCGGTACAAAACAGGGATAAACAGGGAGGATTTAACTATGGATAAAAAGGTGACCGGTATTCTTTCGTATTTTGGTATCATTCTGTGGCTGGTGGCTTATCTGGCCGGGGATAAGGAAGGCGCGAAGTTTCATTTGAACCAGAGTCTGGTACTGACACTGATCAGTTTTATCTGGGGAGCCTTTACCGGTATTGCCGGCAGGATCTTCGGCGCGATCCCGGTGATCAGGGTCGTATTTGCGCTGGTATGTTTAGCTGTCAGCATTGCAATGTTTGTATTCTGGATCATGGGGCTGGTTTCCGCGATCAAGGAAGAAGAAAAGCCGCTGCCGTATATCGGTGGGGTTCAGCTGCTGAAATAAGCACAGGATAAGTTGAAAAGGAACCGCTCGTAAATCGGATTTACGGGCGGTTTTTTACATTATAGGAATATCGTTTGAAACGCTATTATCGTTGACAAACAGGGAGGAAAATGAGAACATGAAAGAGGGGTATTTCATCTGCAGGGAAAACAGATGATTTCAGAGGAAAGAAACGGGGGTGGCATTATGGCAGAAAAAAGATTTGTTGTAACGTTGACGCGTACCTGCGGCAGTGGGGCGACTTACATCGGACAGATGCTGGCGGAAGAGTTCGGGGTGGATTTTTATGATAAGAAGATCCTGCGGATGGCAAGCGATGACAGCGGTATCAGTGAGGAACTGTTTGCGCAGGCAGATGAAACCATGAAGAAAAGCCTGTTATACCGGGTAACACGGAAAGTGTATAACGGTGAGACAATCCCACCCGAAAGTCCGGATTTTACCAGGAACGACAATCTGTTTGCTTTTCAGGCTAAGGTACTCCGGGAACTGGCGGAATGCGAATCCTTTGTCTGCATCGGACGGGCGGCGGATTATGTATTGCGGGATTTTCCGAATGTAGTGAGCGTTTTCGTTTATGCGCCTATGGAACAGTGTATCCAGACCGAGATGAAGCGACTGGAGCTGACGCGGAAGGAAGCGGAGAAGCATATCGCGGAGATGGATAAGCACCGCCGGCTTTACTATAAGCATCATACCGGAAAAGAATGGGAAAGTCCGTATAATTATGATCTGTGCTTAAACACCGGAAAACTCAGCTATGAGCAGTGCGTGGAGATCATTAAAGAATACCTGCGTGTGAAATATGATATAGTACCTTAAAATGCGAGCCATGGGGATGGTTCTTGTGGGCCATCCCCGTGGCTCACCTTCATTTATCGTTTTTGTGTGCTTCCTGTTTCATCTCATACATGGCTTCGTCAGCCATACGGAAGTATTCCTCATTCTTGAGATTGTTCCCGGGATCGATCATCACATATCCGACGCTGACACTCAGTTTATAGGGGATCAGCAGATCGTCGGACTGCTGTTTGATGTGATGGAACACGGCTTCCTTAATCTTTTCCATATTTACGGAGCTGCCGGCATCCCCGATGATCACGTATTCGTCACCGCCGTAGCGTACGGCTTTCCAGCTTTTCGGTATGGAAGCCTTCAGGGCATTTGCTACGATCCGGATGGCCAGATCGCCCTGCAGATGTCCGTATTTATCGTTGATCACCTTCATCCGGTTGATGTCGGCCACCATGATCACGGAAGGTGTTTTTTTGCGGCGGAGCGAATCCAGATACGGGATCACGATCTTCTCGTACCCCATACGGTTGTACAGACCGGTCAGCTCATCCCTTACCGAGATCTCTTCGAGCAGCTTGTTTAAGTTTTCCAGCCGGATATTCTGGCGTGCGCGTTCCAATGCGGCTGAGATGTGTCGCGTCAGGGAGTTTAGATAGAAATCCCGGATGATCTTCAGATTGTTTTTCATAACAAAATATCCGAGACACTCGGCTTCCGAATGGAGCGGCACAAAAAGATACATCGCACTCTGCGGGGATTCCGGATCATAGAACGGCACCAGGAGCTTTGCGGGTATTTTGTGTCTGGAAACGGTCGCTCCGGCCTTCATTCCGTAGATCACGTCCAGTTTGCTGCTGTATCCTTTCGCTCTGTGAGAGGTTTCTTTCTCCATGGAATCCACGAATTTTTTATCCAGGCATACGAAAAACTCGTCTCCTTCATAGGAATGGTTCTTTTCCCACAGGGCAGAAAAAGCCGCATGGATATCGTCGGGAGTTTCTACGTGAACCACGGAGTCATCCAGTTCGATCAGATGCCAGTCGAAGATCGTTCGCTCGACCGGTACCAGAAATGTTCTGCGGCTGGCTTCCTTTTGGATACGGAGTGCTTCTTCATTGACGGTACATCCGCAGCTTTCACCGGGATCAAAGGTGGAGTTGAATACTTTATCTCCAAAATCCGGAGCGCCGTTCATCAGCTCGATCAGACTGTCCATCGCCTGATAGCTGCGGGTATTCCAGCCGCGGTCGACGGAGGAGAGGATCGGGGAGTAATGATTTCCGCCGGCCAGGTTGTCGAATCCGGTTACTTTGACATCCTGCGGAACCCGGATCCCTGCCTTATCCAATACAGAGCAGACCGCCAGGGCCATCGAATCGTTGGCGCAGATAAAGGCATCCGGCATTTTGGTCATACTCCAGATCACATCCGGCAGCTGTTCTTCTACGATCGCATAACTCCAGCATCCGTCAAAATACTGATCCCGATCGAAGGGGAGCCCATGCTTCTGCATCGTTTCGATGACGGCCTGATAGCGTTCATTGTTGTCTGCATTATTCCGCGGACCGCCTACCCAGAAAATGTTTTTTACTCCATGAACGGTGATCATGTGCTCCATCAGTTCCTTCATACCGGTCACGTTTTCGGTCCGGATGCAGTTGATGCCATCCAGTTCATATTCCAGGCAAATGGAAGGAACCGGTACCTTCAGAAGTTTTTCACGCAGGATCACGTTTTCTGCGGCATTGTTCAGGGTATTTCCGAGCAGAAGTATCCCGTCAAAGTCCTTCAGCTGCGGAAGGTTCAGAATATTCAGTTCGCCGTTCAGTTCGGCTTTTGTTTTGTCGTAGGAAGTATAGTCCAGAAAAATGAACACATCGATATTGTCTTCTGCAGCACGTCGGCGTATTCCTTCCAGAGCAAATTCCAGATACTCGTCATTCCATCCGTTCGTAAATACGGCAACTTTTCTTTTCATACGATACCCTCCGGGATCATACTGCGCTGAGGCTTTCAGATGCTTGCTGTCGGGATAAGCGGGCAAACATAGGGGTCGGGTATTTAAGAACCATTATACCGGCCCATTCGCTCTAATATTATAGCATAAGGAGCAGGGGTTATTCAAGTTGCGGGAGGGGATAAGACAGGGTGCATATATTATTGTATAATTTGCCCATAATAAAGAGTTGCCTTTTGGACAAAATGGTGGTAGGATATTCTACAGTTTAATATCTGCATGGAGACAAGGGGGTTTCGTATCGGCGTCGGAGAGCGTGGTTACTTTCCGGGGGATTGACATGAACCCTTTTTTACCATATATAAACAGTTCCTTAAATGAGGAGGTTGTTTTATGAGCTTTGTGCAGATGGAAGAACTGCAAAAAGGAGGAAAAAACTATGAAAAAGAAAGCAGTGAGCGCTGTTCTCGCAGCAGTACTGTCCATGTCTATGATGGCAGGCTGTGCCGATGCAACAGCAACAAGTAACACAGGCAGCACCGGTACGCAGGACGGATCGACAGCGGCAGCTCCGGCAACCGATGCGGGTGAGACCGGTACCACCGATGCAGGATCAGCAGACGCAGGTACAACGGATACGAGTGCAGCATCCGGCAGTCTGACCGGTACCCTCAAACTGGGTATGATCGGACCTCTGACCGGCGGTGCAGCGATCTACGGAAATGCCGTAAAGAACGGTGAGCAGATCGCAGTAGATGAGATCAACGCGATCAGCGGTGATTTCCAGATCGAGTATAATCCGCAGGATGATGAGCATGACGCAGAAAAGTCCGTAAATGCTTATCACAATCTGCAGGATTGGGGCGTACAGGTGATTGCAGGTACCGTTACTACGACACCCTGCGTAGCAGTAAGTGCAGAGGCAAATGCAGACCGTATCTTTATGCTGACACCGTCCGCATCTTCCCCGACGGTAACCGAGGGTAAGGACAATATGTTCCAGCTGTGCTTCTCCGATCCGAACCAGGGATCTGCTTCCGCACAGTATATCTCTGATAACAAGATGGCATCCAAGGTTGCTGTGATCTATAACAACTCCGATGCATATTCTACCGGTATCTACCAGACATTTAACACCAAGGCTTCCGAGCTGGGACTGGAGATCGTTTCCACCACCACCTTTACGGATGATACCGCAAACGATTTCTCCGTACAGCTTGCAGACGCAAAGGACAAGGGCGCGGAACTGGTATTCCTGCCGATCTATTATCAGCCGGCATCCCTGATCCTGCAGCAGGCTAAGGGTATGGGCTATGAGCCGACTTTCTTCGGCGTAGACGGTATGGACGGCATCCTTACGATGGAAGGTTTTGATGCATCTCTGGCTGAGGGCGTTATCCTGTTGACTCCGTTCTCTGCAGATGCGACCGACGATCTGACCAAAAACTTTGTAGCTACCTACAACACCAACTATGGTGAGACTCCGAACCAGTTCGCGGCAGACGGTTATGACTGCCCTTACGCGATCTATCGTGCGCTGCAGTTTTATGCGGACAAGAACGGCGGGCTGGATGTGACCGACAAGAGTGCAGACGAGCTGTGTGAGATCCTGATCTCCGTATTTACCGATCCGGCATTCTCTTCGGATGGTGTGACCGGTGCCGGTATGGTATGGACGGCAAACGGTGAAGTAAACAAGGCACCGAAGGCGATGGTGATCGAGAACGGTGTTTATGTAGGTCTGTAAGTCAACCGAACTGTTGATGGATTATGTGGATACCCGTGCGGTGCAAATTTATTTGCACTGCTACGGGTAAACGTGTATAATAGGATAGATTTTAATTTCTAAATGCAAGGAGTAGTTTATGCTGGCCAATTTGATCAACGGGATCAGTCTGGGAAGTGTGTATGCGATCATCGCATTGGGGTATACCATGGTATATGGTATTGCAAAGATGCTTAATTTTGCACATGGCGACGTCATTATGGTGGGCGGATATATTGCGTTCTGTTCCATTATGTATCTGGGATGGCCGCCGGTGCTGGCAGTGGTTGCTGCCATGGTTGTCTGTACGGTGCTCGGTATCGTGATCGAGCGTCTGGCGTATAAGCCGCTTCGCAATGCTACAAGTCTTGCAGTTCTGATCACCGCGATCGGTGTCTCCTATTTCCTGCAAAATGTTGCATTATTGATCTGGTCTGCAAATACAAAAGTATTTCCGAACATTTTTGAGAAACTGCCGGGGATCCCGCTGGGGGACAGCACGATCGCACCGGTGAACCTGATCACGGTGGTTGCAAATATCGTGATCATGGTAGTACTTACGTTGTTTACCACCAAAACAAAAATGGGCAAGGCGATGCGTGCCGTTTCGGAGGATAAGGGCGCAGCGACACTGATGGGGATCAATGTAAACCGCACTATTTCGCTGACGTTTGCCATCGGTTCCGGTCTGGCAGCGATCGCGGGCGTACTGCTTTGCACGGCCTACCCGACACTGATGCCGACAACCGGTGCTATGCCCGGTATCAAGGCATTTACCGCTGCGGTATTTGGCGGGATCGGTTCCATTCCCGGAGCAATGCTGGGGGGGATTCTGCTCGGCGTGATCGAGATCTTCGGTAAGGCATATATTTCCACGCAGCTTTCCGACGCGATCGTTTTTGCGGTCCTGATCATCGTGCTGCTGGTAAAACCGACCGGTCTGCTGGGCCATAAGGTCCATGAGAAAGTATAAGGAGGGAGGAGAGATGGATAAGCTTAAGAATCTGAAAAAATCGACCAAAGTCTCCTTTCTGAATTATGGTTTGGTACTGCTTTTCTTTATCATAGTGACGGTCCTGGCAAATACAGGGCATCTTTCAAGGAGTCTTCAGGGACAGCTGATCCCGATCGTATCCTATATCATAATGGCACTGGCACTCAATCTGGTGGTTGGCATTTCGGGCGAACTGAGCCTTGGGCATGCCGGCTTTATGTCGGTTGGTGCTTTTTCCGGGGTGGTCGTTTCCATGACTGTGGCAGACAGCATTCCGAACGGCGGACTGCGTCTTTTGCTGGCGATCGTGATCGGTGCGCTGCTGGCGGGGATCGTCGGCGTGATCATCGGTATCCCGGTATTGCGGCTGAACGGCGACTATCTGGCGATCGTAACCCTGGCATTCGGGGAGATCATCAAGAATGTGATGAACTGTCTGTATGTTGGCGTGGATGGCGCCGGTCTGCATATGTCCTTTAAAGATACGACATCCCTTGGGATGGCGGCAGACGGAAAAGTACTGATCAACGGACCGATGGGTGCGACCGGTATTCAGAAGCTTTCGACATTTACCGGCGGGATCCTCCTGCTGCTCCTGGTACTGGTGGTGATCCAGAATATGGTGAACAGCCGTACCGGACGTGCGATCATGGCGATCCGCGACAACCGTATCGCAGCTGAGGCATCGGGCGTACCGGTGACCAAGCACAAGCTGATCGCGTTTGTAACTTCTGCAGCGATGGCAGGCGCGGCCGGTGCATTATATGCACTGAACTATTCCACGATCGCTCCGAAAAAATTTGACTTCAACACTTCGATCCTGATCCTGGTGTTTGTTGTACTCGGCGGTATCGGTAATATGACCGGTTCTATCATTGCAGCGGCTCTTCTGACCATTCTTCCGGAAATGCTGCGTAAATTTGCGGATTACCGTATGCTGATCTATGCGATTGTTTTGATCGTGGTAATGCTTGCGACCAACAACGAAAAGATCCGGGCATTTTTCCGGGGGCTGGGAAAGAAAGGGAAAGAGGCCGAAGTGAAGGAGGGTACCGCAAATGAGTGAAAAAGCTATGACTCCGGTACTGGAAACTTCACATCTGGGCATTGACTTCGGTGGCCTGACGGCGGTGGATGAGTTTAATATCCGGATCGCACCGACCGAGATCAAAGGTCTGATCGGACCGAACGGTGCCGGAAAGACTACGATCTTTAACCTGCTGACCAAGGTGTATCAGCCGAGCCGCGGCACGATCCTGCTGGATGGTAAGGATACCCGCAGCATGTCGCCGGTACAGGTGAACCATGCGGGCATCGCCAGAACTTTCCAGAACATCCGTCTGTTTGATAAACTGACGGTGGAGGAAAACGTCAAGATCGGTCTGCACGAGCATATTTCCTACGGGATGTTTTCCGGCATTCTCCGTCTGCCTTCCTACTGGAAAGAGGAGAAGCGGGCACACGAAAGAGCACTGGAACTGTTGGATATCTTCGGAATGGCGGATCAGGCGGATGTGCGGGCGGACAGCCTGCCGTATGGTGCGCAGCGGCGTCTGGAGATCGTGCGTGCTCTGGCGACGGAGCCGAAACTGCTGCTTCTGGATGAGCCGGCAGCCGGTATGAACCCTTCCGAAACCGAAGAACTGATGAACAATATCAAGAAGATCCGGGACGAGTTTCAGATCGCGGTCATGCTGATCGAGCACGATATGAATCTTGTTATGGGGATCTGTGAGAATATTGTGGTGGTGAACTTCGGAAAGATCATTGCGGAAGGAACTCCGACACAGATCCAGAATGACCCGCAGGTGATTGAAGCGTATCTGGGCAGCGGCAGCAAAGAATCGAAGAAGGAGGAGAAATAGCGCGTATGGGTACGATGCTGAAAGTGGAAGACTTACAGGTGTATTACGGCTCCATTCACGCGATCAAGGGTGTCTCCTTCGAAGTGAACGAGGGCGAGATCGTCACGCTGATCGGAGCAAACGGTGCAGGAAAATCTACGACACTGAATACGGTAGGCGGGCTGCTTAAGGCACGCAGCGGACGCATTACCTTTGAAGACAAGGATCTGCATGGGGTACCGGCCAACAAGGTGGTCGCGGAAGGGATGGCACTCTGTCCGGAAGGCCGACGGGTATTCCAGCATATGACCGTGCTGGAGAATCTGGAGATGGGCGCTTTTACCAGAAGCAGTGCGGAAGCCGCAGAAACGCTGGAAAAAGTGTATGGGCTGTTTCCGAGACTGAAGGAACGCTACCGTCAGGTGGCGGGAACCTTATCCGGTGGTGAGCAGCAGATGCTGGCGATGGGACGGGCTCTGATGTCGCGTCCCAAGCTGATGATGCTGGATGAGCCTTCCATGGGGCTGGCACCGATCCTGGTGCAGCAGATCTTTGACATCATCGTGGATATGAACCGGCAGGGCACGACGATCCTTCTGGTGGAACAGAATGCGCAGATGGCACTGTCCATCGCAAACCGTGCGTATGTACTGGAGACCGGGCGGATCACAATGAGCGGAGACGCAAAAGAACTGGCAGCAAGTGAAGAAGTAAAGAAAGCATATTTAGGCGGTTAACGAAAGGGGAGAAAAATGGCTAAGAGAACAGACATCCACAAAGTATTGATCATCGGTTCCGGACCGATCATCATCGGACAGGCTTGCGAATTTGACTATTCCGGTACACAGGCGTGCAAGGCACTGCGCAGCCTGGGTTATGAGATCGTGTTGGTAAACTCCAACCCGGCGACTATTATGACAGATCCGGAGATGGCGGATGTGACTTATATCGAGCCGCTGAATGCGGACCGGCTGGAGCAGATCATCGCAAAAGAAAGACCGGATGCGCTGCTTCCGAACCTGGGCGGACAGTCCGGCCTGAACCTTTGCGCAGAACTGAACAAAAAAGGCGTTCTGGACAAGTACGATGTGAAGGTGATCGGTGTACAGGTAGATGCCATTGAGCGTGGTGAGGACCGCGTGGAATTTAAGCAGACCATGGAAAGCCTCGGCATCGGCATGGCACGCAGTGAGGTTTCCTACAGTGTGGATGAGGCACTGAAGATCGCAGATGAGCTGGGTTATCCGGTGGTATTGCGTCCGGCATATACCATGGGTGGTACCGGCGGCGGTCTGGTATATAACAAAGAAGAGCTGAAGACCGTGTGTGCACGTGGTCTGCAGGCATCTCCGGTAGGACAGGTACTGGTAGAAGAGTGTGTAGCCGGCTGGGAAGAGCTGGAACTGGAAGTGGTACGTGATAAGGAAGGTAAGATGATCACGGTCTGCTTCATCGAGAACGTGGATCCGATGGGCGTACATACCGGTGATTCCTTCTGTACCGCACCGATGCTGACCATTTCTGAAGACCTGCAGAAGCGTCTGCAGGAGCAGGCATACAGGATCGTAGATAAGATCCAGGTGATCGGCGGTACCAACGTGCAGTTTGCACACGATCCCAAGACCGATCGTATCATCGTGATCGAGATCAACCCGCGTACCTCCCGTTCGTCCGCGCTGGCGTCCAAGGCGACCGGTTTCCCGATCGCACTGGTATCCGCTATGCTGGCTTCCGGACTGACCCTGTCCGAGATCCCCTGCGGCAAGTACGGCACACTGGATAAATACGTTCCGGGCGGCGACTATGTGGTAGTGAAGTTTGCACGCTGGGCATTTGAAAAGTTCAAGGGCGTCGAAGACAAGCTGGGCACACAGATGCGTGCGGTCGGCGAGGTTATGAGCATCGGCAAGAACTATAAAGAAGCCTTCCAGAAGGCGGTGCGTTCTCTGGAGAAAGGGCGTTACGGTCTGGGACACGTGAAGGGCTTTGACAAACTGTCCAAGGAGGAACTGCTGCAGAAGCTGATCACTCCCAACAGCGAGCGTCACTTCCAGATGTACGAAGCGATCCGCAAGGGCGCTACCGTGGATGAGATCCACGAGATCACCAAGGTAAAGAAGTATTTCATCGAGCAGATGAAGGAATTGGTAGATGAGGAAGAAGCGCTGATCGCGAAATATGCGGGCAAGGTGCCCACAGGCGCAGATGCCGATTGGGATGCGGCATTGACGCAGGCGAAGAAAGACGGCTTCTCCGATCTGTACCTGGCACAGATCCTGGATACCACGGAGGATGCGATCCGCAACCGCCGTACGGCTCTGAATGTGGTAGAGCACTGGGACAAGGTGCACGTATCCGGTACCGAAGAGAGCTGCTATTACTACTCCAGCTACAACCTGGACAAGGATATCGCGGAAGCAACCGACCGTCAGAAGATCATGATCCTGGGCGGCGGACCGAACCGTATCGGCCAGGGTATCGAGTTTGACTACTGCTGTGTACACGCAGCAATGTCGCTGAAAAAGCTGGGCTTTGAGACCATCATTGTCAACTGCAATCCGGAGACCGTATCGACCGACTATGATACCTCCGATAAGCTGTATTTTGAGCCGCTGACCCTGGAAGATGTACTGAGCATCTATCACAAGGAAAAGCCGGTGGGTGTGATCGCGCAGTTTGGCGGCCAGACACCGCTCAACCTGGCAGC
The DNA here is from genome assembly GCA_017634975.1 of Lachnospiraceae bacterium. GTDB lineage: Bacteria > Bacillota > Clostridia > Lachnospirales > Lachnospiraceae > NK4A136. The sequence continues at coordinate 28,040 of JAGBMJ010000075.1, forward strand.
GGATCTGGAAAAGAACGGCGTAAAGATCCTGGGTACTTCTCCGGCAGTCATTGATCTGGCAGAAGACCGTGACCAGTTCCGTGCGATGATGGATAAGCTGGAAATCCCGATGCCGGAATCCGGTATGGCTACCACCGTTGAGGAAGCAACCGCGATCGCAGCACGCATCGGTTATCCGGTCATGGTACGTCCGTCTTATGTTCTCGGCGGCCGTGGTATGGAAGTGGTTTATGACGAGCAGAGTATTGCAGAATATATGAAGGCAGCGGTTGGCGTGACACCGGATCGTCCGATTTTGATCGACCGTTTCCTGAATCACGCGCTGGAGTGCGAGGCCGACGCGATCAGCGACGGTACCCACGCATATGTACCGGCAGTTATGGAGCACATCGAGCTGGCAGGTATCCACTCCGGTGACTCCGCTTGTATGATCCCGTCCAAGCACATTCCGGACGAGCAGTTAAAGACGATCAAGGAATACACCAGAAAGATCGCCGAAGAGATGCATGTAGTAGGTCTTATGAATATGCAGTATGCGATCGAGAACGGTAAGGTATATGTGCTGGAAGCCAATCCGCGTGCATCCCGTACCGTGCCTCTGGTATCCAAGGTATGCGGTATCCGTATGGTGCCGCTGGCAACCGATATCATCACTTCCGAACTGACCGGACGCAAGTCTCCGGTACCGGAACTGACCGAAAGAACGATCCCGTATTACGGTGTGAAGGAAGCGGTATTCCCGTTCAATATGTTCCAGGAAGTAGACCCGATCCTCGGGCCGGAAATGCGTTCCACCGGTGAAGTGCTGGGTATCTCCAAGTCGCTGGCAGGCGCATTCTACAAGGCAGAGGAAGGCGCAAATGCAAATCTTCCGCTGGAAGGCACCGTACTGATCTCCGTAAACCGCAAGGATAAGCCGGAAGTGGCAGAGGTCGCAAAAGCGTTTAAGGAAGCGGGCTTCAAGATCCTGGCAACCGGTTCGACCTATGATCTGATCAGGGAAAACGGCATCGAGGCAGAAAAGGTGAACAAGCTGTACGAAGGCCGTCCGAATATCTTAGACTTGATCACCAACGAGCAGATCCAGCTGATCGTGAACACACCGGTCGGTAAGGACAGCGTTCACGACGACAGCTACCTGCGTAAGGCGGCGATCAAAGCGCGCATTCCGTACATCACTACGATGGCAGCAGCAAAGGCGGCAGCTGACGGCATCCGCCACGTCAAGAAGCACGGCCAGAGCGACGTGAAGAGCATCCAGGAATGGCATAGAACAATTTCTTAATGAGACCAAGCGTAAGCGCCGGGCGAATTTAGAAATTGTCTACACCTGAACACTTAACGAGACCGAGCACCGGAAACGGTGCGAAGGTCGAGTTTAGTGGGCACGGTGCTACCCGTGGAAAAGTGCGAGCATAGTAATACATGGCGTTACCCGCAGAAAAGTCCGGGCAGATGAATGAAGTAATATATTCTCCATCGGGGAGAGTATGTATAATTAAGGGAGGAAAGAATTATGAAAAAGAAATTGGCAGCAGTATGTATGGCAGCAGTGATGAGCGTCAGCGCGCTTACGGCATGCGGTGGTGAGACAGTACCCGCAGCAGGCGGCAGTGCTCCGGCAGCACAGGCAGGTCAGGAGACTTCCAGCAAGCTTACCGCAAAGGTGATCGATGTGGATCTGACCACCGAGGAGTATGCGTTCGGTATTGACAAGGATCAGCCGGAACTGCTGGAAAAGACCAACGAGTACATCGCACAGATCATGTCCGACGGTACCTTTGATGAGATCTGTAACAAGTATTTCGGTGACGGCACTCCGACACCGGTAGTTTCCGCAGCAGAGGATTCTTCCAAGGATCAGCTGCTGGTAGCGACCAATGCAGCATTTGCTCCGTTTGAGTACATGGAAGGTGACAGTTATCTGGGCATCGATATGGAGATCGCAGCCGGTCTTGCAGAGTACCTGGGCAAGGAACTGGTGATCCAGAACATGGAATTCGACGCGGTATGTCTGTCCGTTGGCCAGCACAAGAGTGATATCGCAATGTCCGGTCTGACCATCAAGGAAGAGCGTAAAGAGTTTGTATCCTTTACCGATCCGTATTATGAGGCTTCCCAGAAACTGGTGGTACGTTCCGACAATACCGAGTTTGACGGCTGTGCGGATGCCGCAGCGATCGAAGCGATCCTGAATGCAAAGGACAGCAGTGTATCCGTAGGCGTACAGAACGGTACGACCGGCCAGCTGTATTGTGAAGGCGATGAAGAGTGGGGGTTTGCAGGCTACCAGATGACATGCAAGGGCTACAAAAACGGCTCTCTGGCTGTACAGGATCTGCTGAACGGAAACCTGGACTATGTGGTGATCGATGCCGCTCCGGCGAAATTTATAACAGAATCCATCAACGCATTACAGTAAAAATTGTTTGGGCAGGGAGAGTATCGTATTTCCCTGCCCTGTTTTCAAATCAGGTAAGGATAGCATAGAGTTATGGACGGCTTTGGGCGTAAAATAGAACGGTTTATACAATATTTCTTTGATTACGGCGGATACAACAAAGTACTGGAAGGTCTGAAAAACACGCTGACCATTGCAGTGCTAGGTCTGATCATCGGTATCGTGATCGGTACGGTGATCGCAGCGGTAAGAGTAGTGCCGAAATACAAGGTGCTGCCGAGGGTGCTGAATGCGATCTGCTCTTTCTATGTGGGACTGTTCCGTGGTACGCCGATGGTCGTACAGCTTTTGATCTTTTACTATGTACTGCTCCCGCTTCTGGGGGTAAAGATGACCGGCGTGCAGGTGTCCATCTGGGTATTCGGACTCAACAGCGGCGCTTATATCTCCGAGATCATGCGAAGCGGTATCCAGTCCGTGGATCCCGGGCAGATGGAAGCCGGCCGGGCATTGGGCTTGAGCTTTACCACTACGATGCTGCAGATCGTGATCCCGCAGGCAGTGAAAAATATCCTGCCGACACTGGGAAATGAGTTTATCGCGCTGATCAAGGAGACTTCGGTTGTCAGCTTTGTAGGTGCAAACGATCTGTATGTGGCGTTCAGCTATATCGGAAGCAACAGTTATGAATTTATGGTGCCGTACCTGGTGATGGCGATCATCTATATTTTGCTGGTGGTGATCATATCCCTGCTCATCAAACTGATGGAACGGCAGCTGGGCAAGAGTGACCGCAGGAAGTAGCAAAGTTGCGCGAAGCGCCGGATGAGGGGTATATACTATGGCAGAAAAAGAAACCAAACAATTAATCCTGGATGTCAAAGGTCTTAAAAAGTCTTTTGACAGCAAACAGGTCTTAAACGGGATCGATGTACAGATCTATAAAGGCGATATCGTTTGTGTGATCGGACCTTCCGGCTCCGGGAAGAGCACCTTTCTGCGCTGCTTAAACTGTATGGAAGACCCTACCGGCGGACAGATCATGTTTGACGGTGTGGATATTGCGGATATGAGCGTAGATATCAATGTGCACCGCCAGAAGATGGGAATGGTGTTCCAGCATTTCAATCTGTTTAACAACAAAACCGTGATCCAGAACATTATGCTGGCGCCGGTGCATACCCATACCAAGGCGTTCCAAAAGAACAAAGCGGCATCAGGGTACACTTCGGCAGCCCAGATCAAAGAGCAGGCGAAAGAGGAAGCGATGACGCTGCTGAAGCGCATCGGTCTGGAGGATAAAGCGGATGTGTACCCGTCAACACTTTCCGGCGGACAGAAGCAGCGTGTGGCGATCGTACGGTCCCTGGCAATGAAGCCGGATGTGATCCTTTTCGATGAGCCGACCAGTGCGCTGGATCCCGAGATGGTCGGGGAAGTGCTGGATCTGATGCGGGATGTAGCGCATGAAGGAATGACGATGATCATCGTAACGCACGAGATGGGGTTTGCAAGAGAAGTGGCGAACCGGGTGCTGTTTATCGATGGAGGCAGGATCCTGGAAAGCGGTGACCCAAAGACCTTCTTCGGGAACCCGCAGAACCCGCGTCTTAAAGAATTTTTATCGAAGGTATTATGATCGGTATTGTTCGAAAACGATTAATCGAAATGATGTATCCGAAAGGTATGCCGAATCCTTTCTTGCGGAAAGCGACGGAAAAATCGTCTGCGTTCCCGCTGAAGGAAAAGATCTCGCAGCAGTATCGGAAAGTTCTGCTGCTGCTTCTTGCGGCGGCCTTTTTTCTGTCCGTGTTGTTTCTGGCTGACCGCATTCCGGCACCGAAGCTGAAAATCGGGGAAAGCAGTCGGGAGGCCCTGACGGAAACGGCGCCGACAAAGAAAAAGAGTCATGGGAAGCAGATCCTGCTCGGAACTGTGATCGCACTTTTGATGATCGCGGCAGTCGGTGCCGGTATCTGGGCGGTGGTGCAGAGCCGCGGCGGCAGGAGCGCCAAGGAGAGTGTCGGTATGGAGGAGAGCCTGATCACAGAAGGAGAGCCGGCGGAGAGCGGGCAGGATCTGTGGACGATCACCTCCGATGCGACCTTTGAGCTGCCGGAAGAGGAGGTCGAAGAGATAACGGAAAGCGTATCGGAGAATGCGGTGGAAGAGGAGCCGGAAGAGGAGCTGGATGCGGATGATCTGGTCATGCCGGGACGGCAGGCGATCCAGGGAGATGTGATCTTTGTCGGAGATTCCCGCTTTGTGGCTATGTCGACGGCAGTACGTTTTGACGACCTGTATATTGCCCGGGTAGCGATCGGTTATGACTGGTTTCGTGATACGGCAATACCGGAGCTGGATCGTGCAGCCGTGCCGGGAGCAAGGGTCGTGATCAATATGGGCGTCAATGATCTGGAAAATGCCGGACGATATGCGGAACTGATCAATGAAAATATGGACCGCTGGACGGCAGCGGGGTTGATCCTATACTATATGTCAGTCAATCCCGTGATCGACGGCAAATCCTATGCGACCAACGAGATGATCGAGAACTTTAACGCAAAGATGCAGGAGACACTGGATCCCAGGGTATACTGGATCGATACATACACGCCGCTGATGGAAAGCGGAATACAGTCTCCGGACGGAGTGCATTACCGGGATGAGACCAGTCGTCTGATCTATGAGTATTGCAGGAAAGCGCTGGAAGAAAACGCGCCGGAGCAGCCGGCGATCCGTCAGCTGGAGCTGCAAACGCCGGAAGAAGGTTTGCCGGAAGGTGTTTTGCCGGTTGGAGGAGAAGTGCCGCTGCCGGATACACAGCCGACTGTATTACCGCAGGCAGTGACTCCATCGGAAGAAGCACCGGTGCAGCCGGATATACAGCCCCCGGCGGATGTACAAGAGCAGCCGGCATTGGAAGCTGTTCCGGTACAGCCATAGACAGTCCTAAAAAATCCCCTCCGCGAAATGCGGAGGGGATCGTTTTGTGTAACAACCGATTTTTATGCTGTTTATGCAGTAGTGGTTTCAGCTTTCATCTGTTCTGCATAGTTATCAAACAGGCTCTGGACTGCACCGTAGGTTCTCTGGCTGATCTCCGGAAGATCGTCGCCCCAGGCATTGGTTGCCTGCTTAAAGCCCTTTTCAAAAGCCTTGCGCATATCCTCCATCTTGGAAGGATCTCCGCCGGTCAGCGCCTTTGCAAAATCAAAGATGCGCTCGGAGGTCTGCTTCACGCCCCAATAGCCGTCTTCGGCGATGTCCGCCTGGGCCTGCGCTTTGGTGGCAGCATCCACTTCAATGCCTTCAAACATCGATTTTAAGTTCTTGCCGTTTGCGATGTCAAAGGTCATCCCCTGTTTTGTAAACAACTGGTTTACGATGTTCTGCAGCTGCTGGGTATGCGCTTCGGCATCGGCCTTTAGCTGTGCGATCAGCTTCGGATCCTGCTTGTAGGTCTTTTTGTTTTCTGCTGCAGATTTCTCCGCTGCAACATCTGCGCTTCGCTCGTATTTTACGCCCTCGCTGGCAGCGCTGCTCTTTGCGGATACTTCTTCGGTGGTCTTCTGGTTCACCGTACCGGTTGGCTTGGAAGCGGTATAATTATACGCGCTTGCCGCACTGGTTGCTACACTTCCCGTAAGTCCGTTTACGCTCATGTTCACCATTCCTTTCTGATCTTTCAATGTAGCTGAATAGCGCCTATAGATACATAATTATTATATCACGCCGCACGTGCAAGTGTAAAGCACAATTCAAAGAAATGTCGTACAATTTACCGACATCTTTTCAGGCATTTTTCATTTACATAAATTCTTGTTTATCGAACAGTGAGGACGCGGGGACGGTCCTTCTGTCCTCATGAATTTCCCGAAATCTGGGTTTATAGTTGACAAAAGCCGCGGAAACTCCTAAACTCTAATACGAATGCTATAAACATAAGAAGTAACAGGGATTTACCCGGAATGGAGAGTAAGATGGCAGAACAGAAGAAACTGGTGGAAGAGATCACATCGATGGATGTGGATTTTGCCCAGTGGTACACGGACATTGTGAAGAAGGCGGAGCTGATCGATTATGCCAGCGTGAAGGGCTGCATGGTGATCAAGCCGGCAGGCTATGCGCTGTGGGAGAATATCCAGAAGGCGCTGGATGCAAAGTTTAAGGAGACAGGCGTAGAGAACGTGTATATGCCGATGTTTATCCCGGAGAGCCTGCTGCAGAAGGAAAAGGATCACGTGGAAGGCTTTGCACCGGAAGTGGCATGGGTGACCTATGGTGGTCTGGAGCCGCTGCAGGAGAGACTTTGTGTAAGACCGACCTCCGAGACTCTGTTCTGCGATTTCTATAAAGACGCGATCCAGTCGTATCGTGATCTGCCGAAGCTGTATAACCAGTGGTGCAGCGTGGTACGTTGGGAAAAGACGACCAGACCGTTTCTGCGCAGCCGTGAGTTTTTGTGGCAGGAAGGCCATACCGCTCATGCAACTGCAGAGGATGCAGAGGCACGCACCATTCAGATGCTGAACCTGTATGCGGATTTTTGCGAACAGGTACTGGCGATCCCGGTGATCAAGGGCCGCAAGACGGATAAGGAAAAATTTGCCGGTGCGGAAGCAACCTATACGATTGAAGCACTGATGCACGATGGTAAGGCACTGCAGTCCGGTACCAGCCACAATTTCGGCGACGGATTTGCAAGAGCATTCGGCATTCAGTATACGGATAAAGAGAACAAACTGCAGTATGTACACCAGACGTCCTGGGGTATGAGTACCCGTATCATCGGCGGTATCATCATGGTACACGGTGATGATTCCGGTCTGGTACTGCCGCCGAAGATCGCTCCGACCCAGGTGATGGTGATCCCTATCCAGCAGCGCAAGGAAGGTGTGCTGGAGAAGGCTGCGGAACTGAAATCCGAACTGTTGGAAAAGGGCTTCCGTGTGAAGCTGGATGACAGCGACAAGAGTCCGGGATTTAAGTTTGCCGATCAGGAAATGCGCGGTATCCCTCTGCGTGTGGAGATCGGCCCGAAGGATATGGAAGCAGGCCGTTGCATTGTCGTTCGCCGCGATACCAGAGAAAAGACGGAAGTAGCATTAACCGATCTGGCGGCTAAGGTTGGCGAACTGCTGGAGCAGATGCAGAAGGATATGCTGGAGCGTGCTAGAAACCACGTGAAGAACCATACCTACGAAGCAAAGAACTACGAAGAGTTCTGCGATACGATCAACAATAAGCCGGGCTTTGTAAAGGCAATGTGGTGCGGAGATCTGGCTTGCGAGGAGAAGATCAAGGAAGATACCATGGCGACCAGCCGCTGCATGCCGTTTGAGCAGGAGCAGATCAGTGATGTCTGCGTATGCTGCGGCAAGCCCGCCAAGAAGATGGTTTACTGGGGTAAGGCATACTAAAACGACAGGAGCGGGTAGACGAAATGAAAAAGCGTACCTTATTGCTGTTTAGTTGTCTGGTGCTGTCCGGCGTTATGCTGGGGGCATGCCAGAAGAATACGGATGTTTCGTCTGTAGATACGGGTTCGCAGACCGGGGAAGTATCCGGGATTACAGCACAATGGGAACTGGTGCAGTTTACGGTGAACGACCAAACGACCATGGCGAAGGATATGGATGCGGATATGCGTAAAAATGCTCCGGGTTTTATCTGTGAAGACGGAGCGAAATGTGTCGTTTCCCTTAGCGGTAAGGATCATCCGGGAACCGTAACGGAACAGGACGGAACGTATGTGATCGACTTTGATGATACGGATCAGGATATGACTGGTACTATTGAAGGGAATACCCTGACGCTGGTCAATACAAAGGGAACGGTCACCTTTGTGTTTGAAAAGAAGTAAAGACCATAAAAAATGCCTTCCCGACGGGAAGGCATTTTACATTTCTTAAGCTTTTCGAAATCTCAACCGGCTTTGCACAACTGCTGCAGTGCCTGTTCCTCAATGAGGATCTCGTAGTGTTCTTCCATATAGGCTTCCAGCGATCTCGCATTGAATGCCCGGTCGCAGAAATCCATCAATACCGTGCAGAGTTTTTTATAGGCGAGCGGGGTAAGGTAATCTGCATAAAGCAGCAGATAATACATACCGTCCGCCGGATTCTTATACAGGATGCTTTCGCCCATCTCATAGGATTTTACTGCCAATGCGGCATCAATGGTGGATCCCAGATCGGAGAAACAGAAAATCCGGTTTTCCTGACGAACGTTCTGCTGTGCCTTCGGATCCTGCTTGCCGCCATTCGCGGCAGCCGGTCTGGTGGCTGTGAACATCTCTGTGAACAGATCCCGCAGGGTTTTTCCGACGGAAGGAATATTGCCGTTGTTATCTGCAGTACTGTTAATGGAAATGGAGATACTGTTGCTGTTCTCATTCTCATCTGCAGCATCGTTATCTTCATCGGTCACGATGTTTCCGGTCAAAGCAGTTGCAAACTGAGCCAGCTTGGACTCCAGTTCATCCGGAGCCTCTACCTTGGTGATGACAAATACGATCACACCGGACTGCATCGGTACTGCCTCGATCATCAGCGGGGATTCATCCGGTTCAAAGCCAAATTGAAAATGAGCCTCCTGCATCACATCGCGGAAGAGGCGGTTTGCTTTCTCGCTGCCATAGGTCAGTTCGCTGAACTTGATCTTACGTTCTTCGAGGTCTTCCCTCGTCAGAATGCAGCGGATCTGGTTTTCATTCACCTGCTCAATCTTCATAATATTATAGTATATTTCTCTGCAAGGGGTAAGTCAATAATAAAGTTGCACAATTCTGAAAGATCTGACGCTATGTTCCGGTGGCTTGAACGAGCTGCCACTTTTTGTTATAATCGGGGCAGTTGAAAGTGTAGGAAGCACCTTTATAAAGGATCGCAGTGGAGAAATATTTAAGGGAGAAATGAAATGTCGATTGGTGAACGAATCCATCAAATTATGCATGATAAGGGGATCACGCAGAAAGATTTTTGCAAAAAAACCGGATTTGCGCAAAGTACGGTGAGTGAATGGAAGTATAAGAAGATCAGTCCCGGCGCGGATAAGGTTCTTGCAATTTGTGATGCGTTGGATATTACACCTTATGAATTATTGCAATCTGATAGTGTTAAAAAGGGACAAATGCTTGATTATATAGTCGTCAGCGAAAAATCAGACGGATATGAGCTGCTGATAGAATTTGCAGAATTGAATTCAAATCAGAAAGCACGTGTAATGGGATATATCGCTTCTTTGAAAGAAAAAAAAGATTGACAAGATCTTTTTATGTGATACGATAACTATATATAGTAAACATAACGATATACAGTATCTTGCCGGCAATAGTGTACTATGCGGATTAGTATATTTTCGTGTGTTTATACAACAAAATAACTATATATAGGAGTTAAAACTAAATAAAAAAGGTGCAATATGGCTGTTAAAGAATTAAATTTGTTGATGACCTATCCGGTTAAGTGGTCTATTTATAAAGTTATGAGGGATTATATACAGAACTTTTATGATGCGATTGGTTTTAATCGTTTTTCTGATGACTTTAAGTATTTTTATAATGAAGAGAAAAAAGAATTGGTGATGATTTCACAGGTAGATTTTGATAAGGAATGGTTACTGTATATCGGAACATCTTCGAAGAGGGGGACAGATACCGGCTATGCCGGAAAGTTCGGTGAAGGATTTAAAATAGCATCCCTTGTCGCATATAGGGATTTTCATCTGTCGGTTACAATGGAATCAAGAACCTGGAAAATAAAGGTCACAGAAAAAGAAAAGAAGATAGATAACAAGAGTGTTTTCTGCCTGGCTTATGATATTACAAAACAACCGGCAATAGAAGGAGCACGACTTGTTCTGGATGGGGTGGATAAGGAGAATTATGAGATATTCTTGAGTGTCTTGAAGGATTTTTATTATATAGAGAATCCTCTTTTTGGTGAGTTGATTGCTGAGAACGATTCCTGCGCGGTATATGGTACAAAGAAGACGGAAAAAGGAGTATATCGCCGGGGGCGGGTATATGTAGGATATCAATACCGTGAGTCCATCTGTTTTCCGATCATTGTATGTAATCACACATATTCTGTTTCCGGGGATGACCGTGATAGAGATCATCTGAATTCACGGCAGACAGAAGAATGTGTAATGGATGTAATCGATCAACTGGATAGTGCACAGGCTTTTGAAGTATTACAACGTCTCCGAAAGTTTTGGAACGGAAATCGCAGAGATGGTTGTAAGATTTCACCGAAGGAGATCGTGGAGCGGCTGATAGAGATTGCTTCGTCAAATGATGAGGTAAAAGATAAATTCAAAGCTATGTATGATGAGGAAGTTGTGGCTGATATAACAAAAAATTATTGGCTATCGGATCACAAAGTGAGGATAGCGAAACTATGGTTTCGGGACTCAAAATATTACGGGAAACGGGCTGTTGTGCTTCCTGAATTTGTTGATATGGGAATCAAAGATATTCATATGATGTGCAGGGAAGCGAATGGATATGAAGTTACGGAAGAGCCGGGCAACAGAGAATGGAAATTCATATCTTTGTTGGAAAAAGTAGCTACGAAGTATTTTTCTGATATATACCAATATGATGAATTGCCCTATTGTATGATGTTTACAAAGACGGATCTGGCATTAGAAGGATTGGCGGAAACGAGGAAATTGCGAACAAAATCCAGAAATGCATTTGGATTGACGACAAAAAGAAAAATTGATACGGTATATCTTTTAAAAGATGTTCTCTGGGGAGACAGTTTTGGTACTGCTTTATCAGTTTATCTACATGAATTACTGCACCAGTACGGAGGGGATAGTTCAATGCAGTTTCATAAAGCACTTTATATAATGAATATGCGAATGCTTGAAAAAGCAGAGGAACTGAAAGTTTATTCGGAACGGTGGAAACGTATTCATAAAAGAGGTGGGAGAAAGCATGCATGATAAGGAAAAGCTGATACATCTGGGAATAGCAATGGATTATGCGGTAGAATGGGATTTTGACAGGATTCTTCGTGATCTTGTACAGAATTTTTATGATAGTATCGGGTGGAGAGATTTTGAGAAAGATTTTCATATACATGTAGAAGAGAGAAAAGGAAATGATAATATTCTGATCATGGAAACGGAAGGACGGCCTTTTTCTTATGAATGGCTTACCAATATCGGAGGAAGTACAAAGACTGAATCTCCGGGAAAGTATATCGGAATGTATGGTGAGGGATTTAAAATCTGCGCATTATGTCTCTTCAGACAAAGAAAAAAGATCCGGATGGAATCTTCGGATTGGGAGATATCGGTTTGCCGGTATACGAAAAAAATTGACGGAAACCGAATGGCGATGCTTGGATATCGTTTGAAAAAAAGGATAGATGATGGAACCACAAGATTATGGATTTCAGGGTTAAGTCAGGAGGAAATACAACGAGTTGATGAAGCAAAACTGAATTTTTACTATCCGGAAAATCCGCTGTTGGGAAAGGTAATTGTTAATAAACAAGACTATGCGATATATGAGAGGAGTACAGTGCCTGTTCCTTGCAGGGATGGTACGGCAATTCGTGGGATTTTGTTTTGCAATCGTCTGGCCAGAGGACGTCTTCCCCTGGAACTCGTGATTGTAGTAAACTGCGACATGAGAAAAGCAGATAAACGAAAAAGATCAAATTTTGAGGAATACGAGAGCATTCTGTTTTTGAATCGCAGAGTCAGAATGTTTGATGCAAAGACATCGTATCAGTTGTTACTGAAGATGATAAAGTATTGGAATGATATTCCTCAAAGAATTGCGGATCCGGATACATGGTATTACGTTGTGTGTGAGTTGGTAAGGAAAGTTGCATCCGAGCAGAAATATAAACGAAGATTTATGAAGAAATACTTAAATCTGGTGTATCTTGAGCGTGTTCGATCCGATGTGGTAAAAAATAGTATGATAAAAGAATGTGAAGAATGGATTCGTTTTAATCCGCTATATCAGGGAAAACGTTTTGTGAATCCTGTATTTCGGCTGCTTGGAGCTAAATCGGTATTGGAAGATTATGCCTGCATGAAGAGTATAGAAAGAAAAGAAATGGGGATACGGGAAAAGGAACTTTGTAGAATACTCGTTGACAGTTTTGAAATGATATATCCATATAAAATTTATGATCAGTTTCCGGAAATTGTTTTGACAAATGGGAAGTATTTGGATGGTCTGCAATATTGTGAGAGGGATTACAGAAAAAAACGGAATGGTAGAAAGTACAAAATTCATAGGCTCGTTCTAAATACGGAACTGTTTGTGGAGAATGGATTTGAGAAGGCGTTGATGGATATGGCAGAAAAAATGTTGCTTGTATATGGCAGATTCAGGAGTTCCCGAAATAATGTGGCAATGATGTTAGCACCCTCATAGCATGACACTTTTTTATTCTGTTTGATTGTCGCTGGAATGATTGATATACTGTCAATCAGTCTGTAGAAAGGAAGATTCCGAAGGGAGTCTCTTGGCGGCGACAATCCTTCGGAATCCATGGTAA
>JAGBMJ010000076.1 GCA_017634975.1 Lachnospiraceae bacterium
CTATCCCTATACGGATAAACTGCAGATCGGGGTGGTGGACCTGACCAGAATAGACCTTGCCACGACTGAGGATCAGGAATATAATATAGACAAGTGGGCAAGGCTGTTTAAGGCAAAAACATGGGAGGATATCAGGATGGTGGCTGCAAAGAATCAGATGATTGATGATGCTGCAACAACGATATACCAGCTGACCGCGGATGAACGTATCCGCCAGCAGTGTGAAGCCAGGGAAGACTATCTGCGCCGCCAGAGATGGATACAGAAGATGCTGGAAGAGCAGAGACAACAGTTAGCGGAAAAAGACCAGCAGCTGACGGAAAAAGACCAGAAATTAACGGAACAGGAACAGCAGCTGACAGCGATGAAATCAGAACTCGAGGAAGCTAAAAAAAGACTGCAGGAATTAGAGAGCCTGATGCAAAGGATGAACTGATCCATCTGGGGAGCTTTGTAAATACGATCGTCACACATATCACAGACGGCAACACGATCGAAAAGGAGGCCACAAGTATTATGGGTGGAACAGCATACGAAACCGAATCTGAGAGACTGCGCAGAGAAGGCGGCGAAGAAATGCAGGCGAAGATGCAGATTGTACTGGATGAATCGGAGTAAATATATGAGTTATATTACAACGATATCCGGAAAACATTTTGATCCTGTGGAACCGGAAGAAAATCTGATTGATATTAAGGATATTGCGCATTCCTTATCCCTGGTGTGCCGGGGGAATGGCCATGTAAAGCATTTTTATTCCGTGGCGCAGCATTCGATCGCCTGTGCACTGGAGGCGAAAGACAGAGGATACAGCGATACGGTGGTTTTGGCCTGCCTTTTGCATGATGCCAGCGAGGCGTATCTATCGGACGTGACCAGGCCGGTCAAGAAAGATCTGACGTATTATCTGGAGGTGGAAGACCGTCTGCAGCATCTGATCTGGCGGCACTTTATCGGGCGGGATATCACGGAGGAAGAAGACCGGCAGGTCTTTGCGATCGATGATGATATGATGTCCATGGAGTTTCATCTCAATATGGCAGAAACCATCAATGAGGACTACAAGCGTCTGGTGCGCGTGATCGACTGTGCCTACGAGGATCCTGCTGCAGTGGAGGCTGAGTTTCTCGAACTGTTTCAGGCGTTGTAAATTTACGTTTATCGAACAGTCACGCCCGGCGCAGTCGCGCGAGAGAAAAACTGTTGCCTTTGGCAACTATGCTCGGTGTGAGCGTTCCGCAAGCGGAACGCTTTGCTCTATATAACAGAAGGGAGAAAGAGATGAAGAGAAACAGAAGACAAAGATACCGGATCAGGAGTATCGTGGCCATGGTGCTGACGATTGCCATGGTCGCAGGCGCGGTCCCGCTGCCGGGATTGGTGATGGAGACAAAGGCGGCTACGGAAAGTACGGTCTCGCTGGATGCGCTGGAAGAAGACTATGTGGCACAGGATGGAGATGTGCTGAGCGGTAAGACAAGCAATATTGTCTATATTGCGGACAATGCAGAGATCACACTCTCCGATGCCACGATCTATGGCGGGATCATCTGTAATGGAACGGCAACCATCACCCTGGTGGGATATAATAAAGTGGGAGGTTATTTTACTGGTATTCAGGTAGGAAGTGCCGGTACGACTCTGACCATCCGTGGAGAGGGAACGCTAGAAGTACAAGGGAATCATATGTGTGCCGGTATCGGTCTTGGGTATATAGTAGAAGAGGGGGTTACAGGAGGCAATATTGTTATTGAGGGAGGGAATATCACGGCTTCCGCTGTACGAGTAAGTGCAGTAGGCAGTACTGCAGGAGGCGGTGGTGCCGGGATAGGCGTTGGGGTTTGTAAAGGCTCGGCATCATTGGGGGATATTACGATCAAAGGGGGAACGGTAAATGCGATAGGTGGCAGTTTTAAATATAATAACTCTTATGATACACTTGGAGATGGCATAGGTTTGGGAGATACGCTTCATTCTCAAAATGTCGTGCTCGGAAAGATCACGATCTATGACAGTGTGGATGAAGTGAACGCCAGCAGTATCGGCGGGGACATCACCTATATCCATACGGAAGACGGTGCGGATACGGATGTGACGGCAGAGGCGGAAAAGTATTTCAAGATCAGTCAGAACGAGGATGGGATCGTGATCCGCGGGATAAGGAAGGCAACCGTCACCTTCAAGGTGGAGAACGGAGCATGGGAGGATGGCACTACAGCGGACAAAACGGTGACCCTTACCGGAGATACCGATGAAGCCATGACGCTGGCAGAAGAGAATATCCCTGCAGTGGGAAGTAAGGCAGCAGATGGTTTCAAGGAAGGCGGCTGGGATGTGGTGCCTGCAGCGGGGATCATCACGGAAGATACGACGTATACGTACACCTATGCAGAGAAGGATACGATCAGTAAGACAGTAACCTTCAAGGTGGTAAACGGCACATGGGATGACGGAAAGAAGGAAGATGTCGTAGTCACGC
>JAGBMJ010000077.1 GCA_017634975.1 Lachnospiraceae bacterium
CACTTCATACGCCACGCCGCGGTAATCCATATCTTTCAGCTGATCCAGCTCCACATCCAGTTTCGGCAGTTCATCCGGTACAAAAAGACCGCCATCCTCTGCCAGTCCCTGCAATACCGCCTGGGAAGCTGTCAGCTTTTTCTCATTGTTTCTTGTGCTGTGGTACATAATGTTCATTTCTTTATTCCTTTCCTTGTTCCCTTTCCCTCCCCGTAAGGAAGGTGACGCGAAGCGCCGCAGGAGGCATTCTCACCCAAATTGTTAATCAGTATACCATTAAATAAATAATTTGGCAATTATATGGCACGCTATATATTTCTCCTTGCACAACCCGTGACTTCTAAATTATAATAATATCATGGCAGGAGGAACCTCGGGGGTATACAAAACAACAAAAAAAGACGGAAGCACCTACTATCGTGCCTCCATCACCTATCGTACGCGTCATATCAGCCTCGGCAGTTATGATACGGACGAGGCTGCGCACCGCGCCTACATCCAGGCCCGTCTCCTGCTGAACGATACCGGCGTCGGTGTTCTGGATTATCATGCACCTTCCGCCCTGCCTTTCGAGAAATGGGTCTCTCTGATCAATTTCCGCGACAACGGTCTGTATATTGCCAATCCGATCTACATTATGCGGAAGATGTTCTATTATTATCTGAATCCCGATGAGATCCTCAAATTCGATGCGGACGAGCTCTTTTACTATTCCTCCCACAAGATCCAGCGGCGCGGCACCCACTATTTTGTCGCGGATTACGGTATGCAGGTCAATATCCTGAACCGCTACGGGATCCGCAGTTATGCAGTCGAGGGCCGGGATTACTTTTTCATAAACGGCGATCTCCTCGATTTTCGCATTTCCAACCTGCACATCGTCAACCGCTATATCGGTGTGACCAAAGAAGTGCATCACGGCAGGACGGTCTACCGGACCCGTATCCATATTCGCGGTAATTATATCGTCGGCGACTATGATACGGAGGAAAAAGCCGCCGCCGCTTACAATATCGCTGCAGACCTGCTGGAAAAAGCCGGCTGCAAAAAGAACTATCCCAGAAACTATATCGAAACACTCTCGGAAAACGAATATGCTATGCTCTGCCAAAGCCTTGTTGTATCTAAAAAAATCTGCGAACTTCGCTTCCCGTCCGAACCATAAGCGACAAAAACTATGCGTTCCGCTCGCAAAACGCATCCTTTCAGTAAGGGGAATTTCCTATAAAGAAAAGAAAACGTCTCCTGCATGCAGGAGACGCTTCGATCGACAGCGTCGTGCTTTCAGGGGGATACACGGCGTCATCGACTGTTTAAATTATAAACTATTTCAAGATTAAACACAAGAGTTTCTATCGAATTTTGTAATCTGTAAAACAGATATTCATCCTGGCTCCGCCCGAGATGCCGTCAACCTCTCCGTCCAGATCGTACTGCCACATCGTAAACAGATACGGATAATCCGGCAGATCTCCCTCTCCCGCATACCACACATCATAACCGATCATAGATCCGAGACTGTACTTCTTCATAAGGGTCGCTTTATCTCCGTACAGCAGAGAAAAGTATCCGGCATCCTCCACATTTTTCAGAAATGTCAGCGCCACATTCGTCCGCGGCATCTTCTCCAGATTGTCCGTTCTGGCTTTTCCGTCTCCTAGCGGCATAACCGATACTGCCAGCGGATACTCCAGCGTGATCTCGTTTTCACTGATAGAAGCCAGACAGTAATCCACTTCCTCTTTTGCTTCCTCGGTCGTCACGGCCGCAGTGACAAAATAAGCCCCGATATCCAGTTCCGCCTCTCTCGCCCTGGTATAATTATCCAGAAAGTTCTCATCGAGGGAAAGTTCTCCGGAGGAATAGCCCCTCTGTCCCATACGCAGCATCACAAAATCCACGCCGGCTTTTTTGAGTGCAGCAAAATCCACATACTCCTGGTCTTTGGAGATATCCACCCCCACAAAACTCTTTTTGGTATTATTCTCGTAATACTGCATAAAGGGTTTCTGATAGACAAATCCCGTCATATCATAACGGTTTCGCGCCAGATACGGATTGATCTCGGCCCATTCCTCCGTACCGTCCGCATATGTGATCAAGGTATGAAGACCATCCGTCGCGGGATCCGGCATTTCGGTAGGCTCCGGCGTCGGTATTTCCGTCGGTTCGTCCGCCGGCAGCGTACTGTCTGCCGGCGCATCATAGGCATGCCAGAACCCCAGATCCTCAGCAGTCCGCGTCTCACCGGAGATATATCCCTCCAGATCCGCCGCCGCTTTTCCGTTCTGCGCCTGCGCTGCGGGCGTACTTCCGCCCGGCTGCGGCCTGCCTGTTTTCTTCTCTCCGAGATTGACATACAGTACCAGTGTTACCGCAAGCAAAACAAACAGACTGGCGAGCAGAAGGGCCGTTTTTAACGTTCCTTTCTGCTCGCGCCTGCTCGCATAGCTGTCAAAATCTTCAAATTCTTCGTCAAAGTGATCGTCGAGTCTCATCGTTTCCCCATAGAGGCCGAGCTTTTGGACGGACCATTCTTCTCAGCCGTATGGACCCTTTCGTGCTTTTCTTTAATTACACCTTGCACTTCTTTTTGCAGATTGTCAAGACTTACTTTTACGCGTCCCGCAGCCTTCTTTTCCAGTTCCTGTTCATTGATCGGCTGTTCCGGATCCAGCGCATCCTGAATATGTTTTGAAAAGGATGCCTGCTGGCTCTTTGCGAACTCCGCCAGCCCCTTGGCAAAGATCCCATGTACCCCTTTCTCATAACCGTTTTCCTGCATTCCGGAAATGGTCTGCTCCGCTGCCTTCTGCAGCCGTTCCAGGCTTCCCAGCAATTCCTGCGGCGAGCTGTCTTCTCCCAATGCCATCATACCGGTCACGGCGTTTCGCAGTTTGGAAAAACCTTTCGGTTCCCCCGCGAGCATATCCGGCTCGTTTAAAATGCCGCTCAGTTCCTCCGCGGCTCCTGCCAGTGCCTTCACATATGCCCTTGAGTACTCAACTGCTTTATCCTGCTTTACATCTGCCATCTCGTAGGCCTCACTTTCTGTACTCACTTATACCCCGGTCCTGGTCCTGCGGATCGGCTGTTCCGTTGCCTCTTTCTGCTCTGCCTGCAGACTGCGGCGTTCCTGGATCCTCTGGCGCGCATCCGATCTCCGTTCG
>JAGBMJ010000078.1 GCA_017634975.1 Lachnospiraceae bacterium
CGCGGCAAAAAAATCCGTGCCGGTGGTTTCCACGTTCAGGGAATGATAAGAAGGATCCACATAATACCAGTAATAGGCATTTGTGATCATGTCTACATAGAAAATATTAACGTAATCGATCAGCAAGGTCTCGGCTATCCTGCTGAAGATCAATTCTCGATCGACCATACGCATCTCCCCCAACACAATACTATACGTATACTCCGGCTATGTTCCCCCTCATCCTCCCTTCGGACACCTGTCCCGCCTGCCGGTTCTGCGCTCCGCTCCGGTCGTTCCGGAACATGTGTCCCCCCCGACGCATTGAGCCGGTCCGCGCTGAACGAGTGCCGCCGGCACACGGCTCCCCCAGGTGAAAGGCAGGAAACAGCTATATTTATTATATAACAATTCATATCATATGTATAGTAAAAGTGCCGAAACACTTTCCGTTTCGACACTGTCTTTTTTGTAAGCTGTTCAACTACGCCGGCACACGGCCGGTGTGTGGCTCGTTGCCGAATCGTAACTGTACGATTTCAAAGTTTCTTCTCGGCATCCGCAACGCCTTCATATCCCAGCAGCTGTGCGGTATTGTTCATAGTTTCATAAGCGAGGTTTTTACTTTCCTGCGCCAGCGACGCGATGAATCTGCCATAGAGCAGCAGCGTAGCATCGGAATAGGTCCCGATCTCCCCGCGAAGATACGTTTCGTAAGAGGTCTCCGCCTCCGTATCCTCGGAAGTATGGATCACTCTCGCGTTGCCCGCCATCTTCGGATACTCTTTTGCAAACTGTTCCATCCAGTTCACCTGGATCTTTATGATCTCTTCCTGGATCTTCTTTCGTTCCTCCGAAAGCTCCGGGAAATACGCTTTGATCTCATTGTAGCGCTCCGGTGCGGTTGACTCCATCATCCGTCCGTATTTCTCCGTGATCAGATTGCGTCCTTCCGCTTCCGCCGCCTTCAGATCCGTGTAGAATGAAGCCAGCAGTTCTTCGGGCCAGGTCAGGTACTGGCTGCGCCGCATCACGGAAAAGGTGTTCCAGTTGTCCTGACAGCTCGCGCGTCCGCCTTCGTTTTTGGTCTTGTCAAACTGCTCCCATTCTGTCTTGATGATGGCTTCCGTCAGCTGTGCCTTTGTTTCCGCGCTGCTATTCTCTTCCGGTTCTATCGGCTCCGCTTTTTTCTCCGCCGTTGCTTCCTCTGCCTGCCGCCGGATCAGTCCCGCGATCTCGGCAATATATCGGTCCGCAAACGGTTCCTTTTTATCATAATCTGCGATCAGTCCCTGCTGCACCATTGCATCCAAGAGCAGGGATGCCACGATATCAAAGGTCAGCGCCTTATCGTCCGTGCCGTTCTGCATCACGCTGTTGCGTCCGTCCGGCATATCGGCAACGGCTTCCGCGATATCCCCCACTTCCGGGAGCAGCGGCAGCCCCGCCACACCGCGCCGCAGCAGCTTCAGATACGGCGGATACTGTCGGTTCAGATAGAATACGATCTGCAGCATCGTCCGGATCGCTCTGGCTTCATACATTCTCGCCGTCACATAATCGGCACGCCGCATGGAACGCAAGTAATTGTACTGTCCGGCCTGCGAGAACAGATGCGTTAAGGTCGCCAGTTTGCGTCTGCGGAATTCCTCCGGCATCTCCTCCAGGAAATACGCCCGCAGTTTCGTCATCGTACCTTCCCCGTCATAGAACAGTCCGCCGTTGACCGCTGCCGCGATCCCTGCCAGCTGCTCATCGTCCATCAAAAACAGATGATCCGAGATCCCCTTGGCATAATAACGCATCGTGATCTGTCCGATCCCCGTAAGGCGCTCAAAATAGTCATCAATTTCCAGCACACCCTGACGCAGCATCGACAGATCCGGCTCTTTGCCGAAGCACTTTTTATACGCCGCACGGTACATATCCTGCAGGGCCAGTCCGAATACCGGCGCCTGCACGGCCGGGATCCAGATGCAGCAGCCGTCTGCAAAATCATGATCCCTGGAATAATCATCGTCAAAACCGAAATGCTCGGAGCCCTCCCCTGCATAGCCGGCGGCAATATAGTTCATCGCCTCCGGGCAGACCGTCTCGATCAGCGGCTTCAGATAATCCTCATAAAATGCCCTGCTGCGCGCGATCGCCGGCTCCTCATCCGGTGCCGTTTCTTTTTCCGCCCCGGCCATCTGCATCGCCAGTTCATAATTTTCCTTTACCCTCCGGTAGGCCTCCGAAGCGCCGGTGCCTTCGTACAGCTGGCGCATCGCCTTGCGGAAACACTCTGCTGCTCCCAGATACTCTTTTTTATGGAAATACAGCGCCCCCAGCGCAGAGAGCGCCGCACTGTAATGAAAATCTTTTCCGCCGTCTTTTTCAAAGATGTCGATGGCCTGCTGCAGCCAGCGTTCCGCCTCCACCCGGCCTTCCGGAGAAGCTTCGATCAGAGCTGCCGCCAGATTGGCCCTTGTGGTCGCCCGCTCAATCTCGTGCTGCGGATGTGCATCCGCGATCTTCAATGCATGCTGAAACTCCTCTACCGCACGCTCCCACTCCTTCATCTCCTGGTACAGCAGCCCGCGGTTGTTATAGAGACTTGCGAACAAAAAATCGCCCTCCGGCAGCATCCTGCCGTACAGCTCTTCGCAGATGGCATAACGTTTTTCCGAATCGGCATGCATGCCGAAACCGCGATACGCGTTGGCCAGATTGAGCATCGTGGTGGCATACTCGATCCGCCCGGAAAAATCCAGTTCCTGCATAAGATGCTCCAGCTCCCTCGCATAACGCACCCCTTCTTCCACGATCGTGGCATCCCGGCAAAATCCGATCGTCTCGTTCAGCAAAATGATCTCGGAAGCGATATCCTTTTCCTCCCTTGACATATCGATCTTCTGCATCAGATAAGACAGAATCTCTCTCGGTGCCTTTACGCCAAACATGCTGTCATATTCTTTGATCACTTCATCAATATTCATACCGCACCCTCCTGCCTCTGTTTCAGGCTATTATCGGAAAAATCTGGAAATATCATTAAACAGGACCACTAACATCAATATCATCAGAAGGACAAAGCCGATCAGATGCACAAATCCTTCCTTTTCCGGCGGGACCTTTCTGCCGCTGATCGCTTCAAAAAGAAGGAACAAAAGCCGCCCGCCATCCAATGCCGGTACCGGCAGAAGATTGAGCACGCCCAGGTTCACAGAAAGCAGGATCGCGATGTTGAAGAGATTGATGATCACCATCATCGCTCCCTGCGGCGCCGTTTCCTCGATGGTCTCATCGATCACATTGGCCACTCCCACCGGTCCGGCCAGATTGTCCACCGACGCATGCCCGCTCAGCATATACAGCAGACTGTCCCAGGTCGCCATCAGCATATAACGCACTTCATAGGCACTGTAGCGGAAGACCGACAGATTATTGCATTCCGTAAATTTCCCCGGACCGGAAAACCCGATGTAATAGCGGCCTGCCTCCTCATCGTATTTCGGATCGATCGTTACCGTATACTGCTGTCCGTCGCGCTCGTAAGTGATCTCCATCGGCTTGCCGTTGTTCATATACGACTTGATCATCGCCTCGCGGTACAGATGCACGCGGTAGCCGTCGATCGATACGATCGTATCACCCGCCTGCATACCGGCTTCCTGCGCCGGATACCCGTCTACGACGCTATGAACCACCGGCAGATCCTCGGCACTGAACCATACCATGAACAGTCCCAGCAGAAATGCCAGCAGGATGTTAAACAGCGGTCCGGCCAGCACGGATGCGATCCTGCCCCAGACCGGCGCTTCATTAAAGCTCTTTCCCGCCAGATCGTCCCGGATCTCTTCCCGGTTTTCTTCTTCGGCATCATGCACTGCCACCTGCCCCAGTTCCGCCCCTTCGCCGGGTTCCCCTTCAAAGATGCAGGCCCCGCCGATCGGCAGTGCCCGGATCACCAGCTCAGTCATTTTTCCTTTTTTACGAAACAGTGCCGGTCCCATCCCGACAGAGAATTCCCGTACACGGATCCCGTTTAAGCGTGCCAGCAGATAATGTCCGAACTCGTGGCTCACCACGACCACGGTAAATATGATCAGAAAAGATAGTATCGTAAGCAACGGTGAATTCATCGATCAGTAAAGTCCTTCCAAATATTCATACGTTTCACTTTCTGCCGCAAGGATCTGATCCACATCCGGGTTTTCCACCACCGTATGATGATCCATCGCCTTTTCGATCAGTTCCACGATCTCCAGGAAACCGATGCGCCCCTCCAGAAACAGCGCCACGGCACGTTCGTTGGCCGCATTATAAACCGTTGGCAGACTTCCTCCGGTCCTGCCGGCACGGAGCGCCAGCGGGAGCCCGGTAAAGGTCTCCATATCCGGTTCTTCAAACGTCAGGGACTTTAACGTATAAAAGTCCGCACGCTTTCTCGGTACGCGAAGCGGCATACGGTCCGGATAGAACAAAGCATACTGGATGGGCAGCTTCATATCCGGCGCACCAAGCTCTGCGATCACCGCGCCATCCTGATATTCCACCATGGAATGCACGATGGACTGGGGATGTACCACGACCTTGACCTGATCATAGTCAACGTTAAAAAGCCATTTGGCTTCCATGACTTCCAGACCTTTATTGACCATTGTAGCACTGTCGATCGTGATCTTGCGTCCCATCGCCCAGTTTGGATGCTTTAAGGCATCCTCCGGTTTGATATCAAGCAGTTCCTCCCGCTTTTTCCCGCGGAACGGTCCGCCGGAGCAGGTCAGCCAGATCTTGTCGATCCGATTCTTCGGCTCACCGTTCAACGACTGAAAGATCGCGCTGTGTTCGGAATCCACCGGCAGGATGGATACGCCACATTCGGCTGCCATGGGCATGATGATATGTCCGGCCGTTACAAGCGTCTCCTTATTTGCCAGGGCAATGGTCTTGTGCGCTTTGATGGCGGCAATGGTCGGACGGATGCCGATCATCCCCACAATGGCGGTCACCAGCACATCGTATTCCGGCAGGGTGGAGATCTCCAGAAGACCGTCCATACCGGAAAGCACCTTCACCGGAAGGTCTGCCACTCTGGTCTTTAATTCCGCGGCCGCTTCTTCGGTCCACATCACGGCATACGCCGGATGAAACTCGCGGATCTGCTCTTCCATCGCCGCAACGCTTCTTCCGGCGGCAAGAGCCGTCACTTCAAAATATTCCGGGTACTCACGTACCACTTCTAAGGTCTGGGTACCGATGGAACCGGTAGAACCCAGGATAACCAGTCGTTTCATGCTATTTGTTCTCCGTGCTATTAAAATTGCGAATAAAGTACAGTAATACTGAGCAGGTAGATCATAGGTGCCGTAAAGATGACGCTGTCAAAGCGATCCATGATCCCGCCATGTCCGGGGATGCAGTTGCCGTAATCCTTGATCTCAAAATCACGCTTGATGGCAGATGCCGCCAGATCACCGACCAGCCCGAAGAAACTGCCGCACACACCAAGCAGTGCAAAGCACCAGAGCAGATCGGAGCTTACATGCCCCGTCCACATCAGGATCGCTCCATACAAAAGTCCCAGCAGCCCGGCGCCGGTTACCCCTCCAATATAACCCTCCAGGGATTTCTTCGGGCTTAACCGCGGTGTCACCCGGTGCTTTCCGAACAGCACGCCCACAAAATAGGCACATGTATCCGAGCCCCAGGCCGCGATAAAGATCATCCATACCGCAAAGAAACCGAGGTTGTAGAATGCGTATCCTTTTCCGAAACAGCCAAATACGATATCCTTTTCTCCGAGCAGCAGTCTCGTCATCAATGCAAACGAGATCATCACCGGTCCGTAGACAAAGCCGAAAAAACTGCAGATGATCTGCCGCGCCTTGTATTTGGGATAAGTAAATACAAAAATGCTCATCAGCAGTGCCAGATAAAGCACTACGACCAGCATAAGAAACTCTGACCGGCACTGCGGCATAAAGACAAACGGTTCCTTTGTCTTCAACAGATAGATCAGTGCATAATACCCCAGGATCACAAGGATCCCGGTCACATCAAAAACACAGGGCTTTTTTGCTCCTGCTTCCCGCACCCCTGTCGCTGCCAGCAGCTCCGTATAGGCAATGCACGAGATCACGCCCAGACCGACCGTCGTTACGATCCCGCCTGCCCAGATCAATGCCACCATGACCACAACGATCACTGCACCGCTGATCGATCTCACAAGCATGGTATTGGGTTTCTTTTCATCCTGACTCATACTTTTCCGTACCGGCGATCCCGGGCGGCATATGCCTCGATCGCCTGCTCCAGTTCTGCCTCATGAAAATCCGGCCAGCTCACTTCCGTAAAATAAAACTCCGTGTACGCACACTGCCAAAGCAGATAATTGGAGATCCGCTGCTCGCCGCTGGTGCGCACCAGCAGATCCGGATCCGGATAACCTGCGGTATCCAGGGATGCAGAGATCTTTTCTTCCGTGATCTCCTCCGGCCGGAGCGTTCCGGCGGCCACTTCCCGTGCCAGTGCCTGCACACCGCGGCGGATCTCGTCCCGGCTGCCGTAATTGATGGCAATCGTAAACTTCAGCCCCGTATTCGCGGCCGTTGCTTCCTCCAGGTTACGGATGCTCTCCTGAATATCCTCGGCCAGTGCCGTCTTATCACCGATCACGCGCACCTTCATGTTATTGCTGTTGGCACGTTTGATACAGTTCTTCATATAATCACGCAGAAGCTTCATCAATGTGTTCACTTCATCGGTAGGACGTGACCAGTTCTCGGTCGAGAATGCGTAGACCGTGAAGTACTCGATCCCATGATTCCACACCCACTCACACATATCTTCTACATTTTTAGCGCCCTGCACATGCCCGGCAGTACGCGGCAGACCGCGTTTCTTCGCCCAGCGCCCGTTACCGTCCAGGATCACTGCCAGATGGCGTGGTACTTTCTTCTCTTCACTCATATCCGTTCCGAGCCCTCCGGGTTCTTCTCTTTAGACCTTCATGATTTCCTGTGCCTTCTCGTCGATGGCTTTGTCGATCTCCTTGATGTACTTGTCGGTCAGCTTCTGCAGTTCCTCTTCCAGTCCTTTGATCTCATCCTCGGAGATCTCGGTCTTTGCCAGCTTCTTGAACGCATCGTTACCGTCACGGCGGATATTACGAACGGCTACCTTGCCTTCCTCGCCCTTCTTCTTTACTTCCTTGGCCAGATCTTTTCTGCGTTCCTCGGTCAGTTCCGGAAATACCAGACGTACCACACTGCCGTCGTTGGACGGTGTGATGCCGATATCCGATGCCAGGATCGCCTTTTCGATATCCTTGATCAGTTTCTTCTCCCAGGGAGCGATCTGCAGCATTCTGGGTTCCGGCACGGTTACATTACCGATCTGCTGGATCGGTGTCGGTGTACCGTAGTAGTCCACGCGGATCTTGTCCAGCACGTGGGGATTGGCACGGCCTGCACGTACCGTTGCCAGATCCGACAGAAGAAAGTCATATGCCTTCTTCATTTTTTCATCATACCCTTTGATTCTCTCGTCCATTTTGAAATACCTCCTGATTATGTTCTGAATCGTTTCTTTTCCATTTCCATTTCCATATCTATCATATCATACGGTTACTTTGGTTCCGTTGAAATCACCGGACAGTGCTTTTACAATGCTGTTTTCCTCGGTCAGATCGAATACCCACATCGGCATTTTGTTATCGCGCGCCAGAATCGAGGCGGTCATATCCATTACCTGCAGATTCTTTTCGATCACTTCGGAGATCGTCAGCGTATCATATTTCTTTGCTTCCGGATGGGTCTTGGGATCGGCATCGTATACGCCATCGATCGCTTTGGCCAGATAGATGCCGTCTGCTTCTACTTCGATCGCGCGCAGCACCACGCCGGTATCGGTGGAAAAATACGGATGTCCCGTACCGCCGGCAAAGAAGACCACGCGGCCTTTTTCCATACTGCGGATCGCCTTATCCTTGGAGAACAGTTCCGTAAACGTGGAGCAGGCAAACGGTGTCATGATCCTGGTGTCGATGCCCGTGGACCGGAACATTTCCGATACATAAATACAGTTCATGATCGTTGCCAGCATACCGATCTGGTCTGCCTTGGTGCGGTCGATATTTTCACTGGTACGTCCGCGCCAGTAGTTACCGCCGCCGATCACGATCCCTACCTGATTGCCGGCCTCCATGATCTGCTTTACCTGCTTTGCAATGCCCAGGATCACTGCATCATCATAGTGACGATTGGCATCCGCCAATGCTTCCCCGCTCAGTTTCAGTAAGATTCTTCCCATTTTGTTGTCCCCTTATCTGCCTTTTTTTCTTCTGCCGCCGCTCTTCTGAAACTCTTCAAAGAAAGCCGACGGATTGACTGCCGCATATACCTGTGAGCACATACCTTCGATCACCGCTCCGGTACTGATCTGTACTGACTGGGAACGGATGTTGCCCAGCACTACAGCAGTGGAATCCAGGATCACCGGCCCATGCACATCGATATCGCCCTTGACCGCACCGGCTACCACTGCACAGCTGCCGTTCACATTGCCGATGATCACACTGTTCTGTCCGATCTTCACACTGCCCTTGCAGCGGATATCCCCGGTGATCTCCGCGCCGTCCGAATACAGTTCGCTGGCATCGATATTGCCTTCGATCACACCGGAAGCTTTCAGTTTTCCGGCGATCTCGATATTACCGACTACAGTACCCGTGATGTTCATATGGCTGCCTGCCATGATATCACCGGTCACCTTCATACCGTCCGTGATCACGGCGGTTTCCTCCGAGATCAGCAGCAGACTGTCATTGATCAGGGCATCCACGCGCTCTGCCACCTTTGCATCTTCCTGCGCCTCATCGATCTCCTCCGGCTCTTTCTCTGCTTCAAAGATATCGGCCATGCTTTCCGCTGCCTTTTCTTCCAC
The DNA here is from genome assembly GCA_017634975.1 of Lachnospiraceae bacterium. GTDB lineage: Bacteria > Bacillota > Clostridia > Lachnospirales > Lachnospiraceae > NK4A136. The sequence goes on from JAGBMJ010000078.1 coordinate 8,908, forward strand.
CGGCTCCTGCATAACGGTTTCCCCGCTCTTCTCTTCTTCCTCAGCCGCTTCCATCCTCTTTAACGCTTCCATTACCAGATCTTCTTCCCTCGTATCCTGCGCATCCTCCACAGCAGATACGGATCCCTCCTCTGTTTCTTCCGCAGGTGTTTGTGCGTCTTCGATCTCTTCGACCGCAGACACCTCCGGTACTTCCTCTATGATCTCCTGTTGCGCACGGACATCCGCCGTTTCCGCAACAGATCCGATCTCTTCGGTTTCTTCCACCGCTTCTTCCGCTTCCGCAGGTTCTTCTGCCGCTTCACTTTCCGCAGGCTCTACTGACAATTCGCTCTCCGCAGGTTCTTCCGCGGCTTCTTCCATGGTTTCGGCCACTCCCTGCTCTTCTGCGTTCTCTCCCGCTGTTTGGGTTTCTTCCTGCTCTTCCGCGGCTTCTTCCGTCTTTTCGCTTACTGCAGGCTCTTCCTCCGCCGGCAGATCCAGTTCCGCCAGCATGCTGTCCAGCTCTGCCATAAACACATCCTGATCACCGTCCGCCGGCGCAGCGGAGCCCTCCTCTTCCGGGCTCTCTTCCCCGACGTGTTCCTCTGCCGGCAGTACGTCTCCGTCCTTCTTATCCTGCATCGCAGCGGTAGCCGCCTCTGCTTCCGCCAGAAGCTGTGCCATCAGATCGTTGGCGTCCATATCCGAAACATCTTCTGCCTGGGCTTCGGTTTCTTCTGCCGGAGCTTCCAAAGTATCCGTTTTCTCTGCCGGCATCCCGGCTTCAATCTCTGCCAGCATCCGATCCAGATCCACGTCCGGCATCGTATCTTCTGTTGTCTCTCCCGATGTTTCTTCCGCAGCCGCTCCCTCTGCCGACGCCAGCAGATCTGCTACCGACATATCATCCGAAAAAAGTTCGCCGGACTCTTCTTCTGCCGCTTCATCCGGCAGCTCTTCCGTCACATCTTCCGACAACTCTTCTTCACCGATCAGTTCCCCGACCGCTTCCGAAAGATCATCTTTCAAACTCTGAAAAAAACCCATTCCACCCCTCCTATCGAAACATCCGGATCAACGCCGGCTCTCTTATTGTATCACATGATGCACCGGTGTGACATCTTCCGTGATCGGAACGATCGCCACATTATCCAGCGCCTGTATCTTCTCGATCAGGATCGGCAGTGCTTCCACCGTCGTTTCTTTTCCCGGCGCATCGTGCATCAGGATCACGATCGTCTGTGCATCCAGGGCATTGATCTGCGCCATGGTCGTATCCACGATGGCGTTCACGCTGCGCTCATACCCCAGCGCATCGCCGACGGAAACATTCCAGTCAAAGTAGGTGATGCCCATCGTATCCAGATAATCGATGCACTCCTGCATCGGCATCGTATGCACGGTATTGCTGCTGCCGCCCGGGAATCGGTAATAAACGCATTCCTCTCCGGTCAGTTCCCGGATATAGGTGCGAATCTCCAGCGTATCCATTGCAAATCCCTCAAGGCTGGCATAGACATCGCTGTACACATGACTGTAGGAATGCATACCGATCGTATGGCCCTCGTCCACGATACGACGATACTGCTCTTCAAATCCCGGATGCCCGTTCACAAAGAACGTTGCCTTGATCCCGTAGGAATCCAGGATATCCAGGATCGCATCCGTATTCCGTGAAGGTCCGTCATCAAAGGTCAGACATACCTTTCGCATCCCTTCGTAAGAATCGGAGGGAGCCGCATCCTCCATCGTGATCTGCTGCAGCTGTCCGGTCGGCTGCGATGCATTGGTATCGATCTCCACATCCTGTGAATTGTTTTCCTCTGCGATGCGCCGTACTTCCTGCACCTGCATGGACAGATCCGATAAGATCAACAGACTCTGGTTCAGCTGCATATTCAGCTGATGGATCTGCCCCAATGCCACCACCGAAAGAATGGTGGGTAACAGCAGCAGGGAGAGCAGGATGCCTACGATCATTTTTTTCAATGTATGGATACGTTTTCTGTGTTCCGGATTATTCTGTTCTTTTGTATTTTCTTTTATTTCTTCGTTCATTACTTTCTATACTGCTTAAAACACCTCATCCGTCAGCTTCCTCTCAAGGGGAAGCCAGGAGTATTATCGGCTTAAAAACTCCATAAAGTTTTCTTTGTTTTCTTTGGCTGTGGTAGTCGGGCGGCCCAGATCCTCTCTGGCTCCCAGTGCACAGCGCACCTCGATCAGCGACAGGCTCCCTCTGGCCTTTGCTTCTGCCAGCGCCTTGTCCAGTGCATCGTAATCGGATACACAGACCGCTTCCGGATAACCGCACGCCTTAGCGATCGCCGTGATATCGATATCCGAAGCTACCGTAGGCATACCCCCAACGGTCTCGTGCGCACCGTTGTTGATGATCACGTGGATCATATTCGCCGGCTTGTAGGAACCGATCACCGCCATAGCACCCATATGCATCAGCGCGGCACCGTCGCCGTCAATGCACCATACCGTACGCTGCGGCTGCTGCAGTGCGATACCCAGCGCAATCGAGGATGCGTGGCCCATAGAGCCGACCGTCAGGAAATCGTGCGCATGTCCCACGCCCTGTGCCTCACGGATCTCGAAAAGTTCACGGCTGGCCTTGCCGGTCGTGGATACGATGGCATCCTCCCCGGTCGCCTGCGTGATATGGCGGATCGCCTCCTCGCGGATCATCGTATAATCATTGCCGTAGCTTACTTTTTCCTCAAAGGACAGAGCGCCTTTTTTGATCACAAAGGCCACATCGCCGCCCTTTGCCAGGATCCCGCGATAGTCCCTCATCACCTCTGCAAGCTGTTCCGGCGTGGTCTCTTTGTCAACTACGGTGGCTGCAATCTGCATATCCTCGAGCAGCTTGACTGTCACCTCACCCTGATAGATGTGCTGCGGCTCATCGTGCACTCCGGGTTCCCCTCTCCAGCCTACCACAAAGATCATCGGGATCCCGTAGACCTTGTCATGCAAAAGCGATGCCACCGGATTGATGATGTTGCCTTCGCCGCTGTTCTGCATATACACGACCGGCACCTTTCCGGTCGCCATATGATAACCGGCCGCCAGTGCCGCACAATTGCCTTCATTGGCAGCGATCACGTGATGCTTCGCATCGATACCGTAGGTCTTCATCAGATAATTACATAAAGCTTTTAATTGCGAATCCGGTACTCCGGTATAGAAATCGGCGCCGAGCGCCTCCACGAATTTTTCAACCTGCACGATAGCAATCCTCCCAAATAAGCCCGGGCATAATCCGGACAGAATAACGCTTATTTATTGTAGTCGGAAATACCCTTTTCGTCAAGTAATAAAGGGCTTTCAGGGGTTTTATGTAACCTGAAAAAGCTCACAAAAAAAGCGGCTCGTAAGCCGTTTTTTTTTACAGTTTTATGTTATGACAACCGACAGGCTTCCTCATATTCGGCAACCGTATCGATCTCGGTGATCTGCTCCCGTGTGACCGGATGCACCGTAAGGCGGAATTCGGAAATATGCTTATTCACCACATCATCCCAGAACAGATCCTCATAACCGTCTGCACCGTATTCCTGCTCGATGCATTCCGACAGATGCTTTGCTTCCTCTGCCGTCCAGTAGGAAATGCCCGCCATATTGTAGACATCGGTACCGTTCTTGCCGACTCTCGTGATGATCCCCTTGGCATCCTGCTCAAAGATCCAGTCATCGGAAAAACCTTTTTGAAACCGCCCGAAATAGCATGAGTTTTTCAGATCAGCGCAGAGCAGCTCTTCATCCGTCACCAGCAGGTCCGCTTCACAGATAAAGCAGGATCCCTTCTTCAGCACCTCTCTGGCCACATACACGGAAGAGATATTGTTTACCGTCTCAAATACCGTATTCTTAAGTAATGTGATCCCCTCATACTTCTCCTGCAGCGCCCGGAACTGATCCCCCAGATAGCCGGTCACGATGAAGATTTTTTTTACGCCGCGCTTATGCAGTGCGCGGATCACGGTCTCGATCAGCGCAAGTTCCCCTACTTTCAGCAATGGCTTAGGGGTATCTGCCGTATACGGCCGCAGCCTGGTTCCCATGCCGGCTGCCATTAAGATTGCATATTCTGCCATATCAGATCTCCTCGATCAGGGAGATGACCTGCTTGATCGGCATCAGGCGATCATCCACTTCTTTTGCCCTGTGATATTTTAAGATATCCTTCGCCGTCTGCTCCATGGCCGGGAAAGCACTGCGGGTCAGCTGGTTTGCATAGATGACGATGTTTACGCCATGCTCCGCCAGTTCTTCCTCGGTGATCACGTTAAAGGAGGTCGGTACGACCACGATCGGCGTCTCTTTATTCTCTGCGCGGAATTTGTCACAAAATTCCAGGATCTCCGCCGGATCCTTCTTGCGGCTGTGGATCATGATGCCATCCGCTCCGGCTTCCACAAACGCATGTGCCCGCTCCAACGCATCTTCCATACCGCGCTCCAAGATCAGACTCTCGATCCGCGCGATGATCATAAAGTCATCGGTCAGCTGTGCCTTTTTGGCCGCACGGATCTTTTCCTGGAAATGCGGGATATCATCCTGTGTCTGCTCCACTTCGGTACCAAAGAGAGAATTCTTCTTCAGTCCCGTCTTATCCTCGATGATGACCGCCGAAACGCCCATACGCTCCAGAGAACGCACGGTATATACGAAATGCTCGGTCAGCCCGCCGGTATCCCCGTCAAAGATAATGGGCTTGGTGGTTACTTCCATCACATCATCGATGGTACGGAAACGGGAAGTCATATCCACCAGCTCGATATCCGGCTTGCCTTTTGCCGTGGAATCGCAAAGGGAAGAGATCCACATCGCGTCAAACTGGTCCAGACCGCCGTCACGCTCTACCACCGTCTTTTCCGCGATCAGACCGGTCAGTCCGCTGTGTACCTCGATGGCCTTGACCTGTCCCAGCGCAAGCAACTGGCGAAGACGCTTGCGGCGATACTCCGGCATCATCAGTTTCTCGCGGATCTTGGCATCCTCGCGCTTTACATTCTCATTATAGGTATAGGGCACATCGATGATCTCACCGCCGTACTGTGCCAGCAATGCCGCTACGTTTTTGCGGATGACGCTCTCCGGCTCCGCCTTCCAGTTGTCCCCATGAATGACATAGTTCGGTTTCAGCTCCGCGATCACCTTGTCATAAAAGATCTCGTCCTGGGTGATCACCTTTGCCACCCCCGGGATCGCTTCTACCATCGCCTTACGCTCCTCAAAGCTCTTGGTCGGGAAACGGTTGTAGCGCACGCTGGACTTATCATCCAGAATGCCGACCGTCAGCTCGCCGTATTTCTGTGCCTCGTTGATGATGTTCAAGTGCCCCTCATGAATGATGTCGGTACAAAAACAAGTGTAGACTGTTTTCAAGATTAATCTCCTCTCGTATCAACCGTTGTATTTTGCCGGGATCTGAATGTTATATGTCCTGCATGCTTCTTCGAATACTTTGAAGAA
>JAGBMJ010000079.1 GCA_017634975.1 Lachnospiraceae bacterium
ATTATGTGGTAATTGATCGGAAGAAAGTGAAGCCCGTGGACGATATCGTGATATCTGAAGCGGGCTATTATTATAGGCGGTTTGCATAACGGTGCACCAAACCCCGAAGGGGTGCGATAGAATTCCGAAGGAATTCCGACCATGCGCAGGACTCTGACTCCTTTATCGGGATTTGTTCCAAATCCTTGTCGCACCCACTTCGTGGGTTTGGAATGGCGCTGTAAGCCTAATAGGTAAGGCAACGGTTTGCTAAACCGTGAGTAGCTGGGTGACCGGTGTGCTGGTTCGAGTCCGGCCAGCGTCGTGAAAGAAATAGTGGCAGTATAGCCTAATGTCGGGATTTCTTCGAAATCCTATCGCACCCGCTGCGCGGGTTTGGAATGGTAAGGCGCCGGCTTCGAGTACCGGTGTTGCAGGAAAACTGCATTGGGGGTTCGAGTCCCTCTGCTGTCGTGATAGGGGCGTAGCGTAATGGTACTCCAAACCCCGTTAGGGGTGCGATAGGATTCCGAAGGAATCCCGACGGCGCATCGGGTTTTGATCCCGTAAGTATGAGTTCGATCCTCATCGCCCTTATAATATAATATGCCGTATGTCCGGGTGGTGAGGGAGCGGTCTTGAAAACCGTTGGTCCATAGTGACTTGCAGGTTCGAATCCTGTGTGCGGCGTAGGTATTTTTTTGAAAGATCTTGTTGACAATATGGGGTAAATCACATATTGTGATTATAGAGAGGTACAAGATGAACGAATAAAATACGATATTTTATGAAACTGCGGATGGCAAGATACCTGCTAAAGAGTTCTTGTTAAGTTTGGATTACTATATGCGTGCCAAAATGATCCGAATGTTGGAATTGTTACAGAAAAACGGTCCGGTGTTAAGAGAGCCACATTCGAAAGAACTGGAAGACGGAATTTTTGAGCTACGCGCAAAGTTTGGTTCTAATATATCGCGCTTGTTATATTTTTATGATGAAGGCAGACTGGTGTTGCTTACGAACGGTTTTGTAAAAAAGACTCAGAAGACACCTAAGCAGGAAATTAATCTTGCAAAGACATATCGGGCAGATTATTATGCCAGAAAGGAGCGGAAATGACTACATTAAATGATTTTATTGAAGAACAGCTTCAGGATCCGGTTTTTAAAGAAAAATATGATGCGCTGGAGCCGGAATTTACCGTAATGCAGGCAATGATAGATGCCAGAAAAGAAAAGGGAATGACACAGAAAGAATTGGCAGAGGTAACGGGAATATCTCAAGCTGATATCAGCAGGTTGGAGAGGGGAACCGGTAACCCATCGTTAAAAACTTTGCAAAGAGTTGCTCAGGCGCTTCAGATGGCTTTAAAAATAGAGTTTGTTCCGGTGCCTGGACCGAGGGCTGGCAGATTGTGATAAAGCAATGGATATACGTGATATGTGATCTTTTGAGAAAGGCTGTCATAGTGACGGCCTTTCTTATTTTGTGAAAAAATGAAGCTGTGTATTTCGATAGATATCCTGCTGTTCTATGAAGGAAGGAACGGAAACATAGGCGTAAAGAGAAGGATATCATTTCCCGGGAAGCTTATGGAAAAAGGTGATCGGAAAGTGTCGGAGGGACCAACCGACCATATGGTTTTAAAGGCGGTCATTGACAGGATCACTGGTGAAGAGAATCGATATTTATCTCTGCAGCCAAAGCCGGATATGATGGGGCGTTTTGGCAACGGATGGAAAGGCGTCTGGAGATGGTGTAAGGAGACAGATTCGATTAGGAATAGGTAAAGCAAAGTTATGATAAAGTATCGTTTCCGTCCGTTCTGGCGCGGTTGCTAGGACATAAACCATAAAAAACTGTCTCCTGATCCGTATCACGAATATCAGCATATAAGGGAGGCGGCTTCATGAGTGTAAATACAGCCATAACATTGAACAGGATCTTTTCGAACCCGGCTTGGAAGTTGTTGCTTGTCGCCGGGCTTCTGGCGTTTATCGCATGTTTTAGCATAAAAGGGAAAAAAGAGCAATACCGGTCATTATCTGTATCGTGTCAGTGTGTTTATATATTGTCACGGCAGGGATTAGCGGAAGTGCGAATCATATGATAAGTCAACAGGCTGGGCAGGAACCGGTAAAGATAAGAGATATGAATACGCTGGAGCCGGAATCGACTGCTCCGGTGGAGGCTGAGCCGGTATCGGCAGAAGGAATGGCAGATCAGGAGATGACAACAGTGGGCATTGGCGGGCCCTATGGTGAGATTACTGTAGAAAAGCGTGATGGCTGGAGTATTGAAGCGGCACCGGTAGACAGCGGTAAGTTGAGTTACGGCCTTTATGGTCTGATACTGAAGCCGGAGGATGCTAAGGACGGTCAGATAGAGGTGTTCTGCATAGACGGCTTTGGGGTATGTGGAACCGGACTGGAGACAGAGGAGATGACCCTTGCAGGATATACGGCTTATATGGGGACTTATGATGACCATGAGCACTGGGATTATATCCTGATAAAGGGTGAGAAGCCGGAGATAGTAGCCCAGCATACGGAGTGCGATTCCTGGACGGATGTGATGTGGGAAGAAGCGCTTTCGATACTGGATACAGTACGCTTTAATGAAGGAAAGACGGAGGGCGGTATAGGACAGTACATACCGGAATCGGAAGATGAAACTATAGCAGTGATGATGAGCGTATCAAATGTTACGCCTGGAGGGCTTAAGATCCATCTTTGGCAGTATGATAAGCGTGACTGCGGGGAACTGATCTATGGGGAAGGCTATCACCTTGAAGTACTGAATGACGATACTTGGGAGGACGTGTCGACGATCATCGAAGACTGGGCTTTCACTGACGAAGGATTTATCCTGCCTGCGGAAGGCGAGTCAGAGGAAGATATTAACTGGGAATGGCTGTATGGTAAACTGGCTCCGGGAACCTACCGGATAACCAAGGTACTGATGG
>JAGBMJ010000004.1 GCA_017634975.1 Lachnospiraceae bacterium
AATGGCATATTTGCAATCCCAATCTTCACATGTTTCGTACAATAAAGGCGCTGCGAAACCACTATCGCCCCGGAGATAAAGGGGTAATGAAGGATACCTTGTACGGAACTCCTGCAACAGCGGAGTCATAAATTCGTCTGCACCATTGCTGCAATAATGAGTACCATCACGGAGTTCCATCTTCAGAAGATCACCGGTAATGCCGTCATAACATAACAGTGGATGATATCCATGTGCCTGATAATGGTAGTTGAAAGCTTCACCTTCCTGTTCACCGTAGGTATTCAGCAGTGTGGAATCGAGGTCAAAGAGCATATGCTCCGGCGGTTTTATCAAATAAACAATGCGTCGCATCAACTGTGATATCTGATCGAACTGTTTAAGTGTTGTCTCATCCATGCGATTATAGAATCTGGATATGGTAGGTTGCGACGCAAGCTTTTCTTTTTCAAGTATAGCAGAAAAGACCGGATCCACAGTGAGCTCATCAGCACAATCGTCCTCAAAGTATGCGGCAATAGTCTGGTAAAGCATTTGTAGCAGGTTTTCCGGATCTATATGGTACCTGAACATCGCTGTATCATTAGTTTTAAACAGAGCATAAATGAGCTTTACAACCCCGATCTTCTCAGCGAATTCCTTTATCAAAAGGAGTCCGGTATCGGATGACAGGTCACCACCGTCAAAATTTATTTTCAGATAGGGGTTGCATTCAAGCGAGGTGTCTTTTAAAATATTCATAGGGCTTCTCCTTATGGTATTTTTTGGATTCGACACCTAAATTGTACCAAATCAGAAGCCCTTTTTCTATCACTTGATAGATGAAAGCAACAGTATAAAAATATCAAGGAACTATGCGGCTTCAAGCCGCCACCGAATCATTCGGTGAATAATATAGGATTATGTTGTCTTTTATAATAATCTTATGCGGATGCGCAAATCAAAAGGAGTATACTGTTGATTTAAATGACGATATTTGCGAATCGGAAAACATGATTATTGGGGATGATATCGAATACGAACAGATTGAAGAGTCAACTAATGCTGAAAAAAGCAATGATAATGTAATTGAAACAGCATATGTAGATACTATTAGATGTGGATTGGGAGACGGGATGCTTCTTCGGAATCACTTGCTATTAATATCTACAGAAGAAGAACTGGAATATGCGGAGCAAAATATGGGAGTTAACCAAATTCTTTCCCGATATAATTCGCAATCAGGATCTAATGCATATGAAATTATGAAAGATAATTTCCCTCTTTCTGAATACAATTATATTATTTGTTATAGTAAATATTGGGATTCACATTTTTATCATCATTCTGATGCTGTAGAATATGATGCAAATAGTGAGCACATATATTTTCATTATGATATTATAGTAACCCCGCCTGCTTCTAGACATAGTGATAATACTATAGTAGCATATATGGATATGGCGGCAATACGCAAAGATTTCTTTGACGGAAAAAAGATTAATAATCTTTATACACCGGAAGAAATGGAAACTCAAAGGGATGAAGCATTAAATAGTATTAACTAAAGATTTATGAGAAAAGGAATATGCTTACTTTACAGTAGGCTATTAACAGATCTCTCAAAATTTCCATGCAAGTGTTTCAGCATTTAAACCATGGGGACGGACCTTGTGGTTTTTTGCTTTCATTCCATAAAAAAGGATATCCCGATCCGTATCGTATATATCGGAAAAATGATCGGGAGGGGTGGAATGAAAAAAGCACCTGCAAAGAGCAGAAATGTAAAGCCGGATTGATAGATTCCGGGCAGATCATGGGTTATATTGTAGGATATCGGTAACCGGAAGCGCCCGATGGGGGCAGATGGTTATGAAAAGGATCGATAACCTGAAACGAAAGGTTCGGGTACCGGTGAAAGGAGGAAACGTTATGAGCAACAAGATGATCACATATGTATTTTATATTTTGACGATCGCAGTGATACTGATCGGTATAGTGCTTTCGATCAACGGATCGCTGGAGATGTTTCCGACCGATGAGCAGCAGGGCAAAGTAAGGATCGCAGGTATGGTGCTGGTCGGGCTCGGATTTGTGGGCGGCGTGACGGCAATGATATTTAAGAACCGAAAAAAATCAGGTATCTAAAGAGGAATTACGAAGCTATAAAGCAAGAAAGAGCTGATGCACGATCGTCGTACATCAGCTCTTTTATGCTTAAAACCGCCTCCGTGTAAGTAATACTCGTCAGCAATGGCGGCCGAAGCATACGAAATGATATTCTCATGATTCTCCGGTTACGGAAGAAGTCGGGCCGTAGGGAAGAAAGCACAATGCATTCCAGCGGCAGTTGCCGCAGATCTGCGAGCGTCGGCCGGACCGCAGGATCTTTTCGTATACGTTTTGCGAGAACTCTTTATAATGCATCGTACTTCCGCCTTCCAGACCGCAGATCTGCAGGACCTGCGCATCGTAGTGATTTACCTTATCGATGGAAGTGCATTGGCCCTTTTTGTTGTTCGGGCATTTGGCACAGATATCATCCACGCCTTCCGTCAGTTCGATCCGGGGATCTTCTGTCTCTAACAGCTCTTTGTATTCTGTCATATTCCGGACAAATTCACCGCTGTAACCTTTGCCCTGAAAAAAATACAGGCACATTCCATGGTGCGGGCGCAGACGGATCATGCGTTTTCACCGTTTCGGATCACGCGGCGGAGCGCTTTGTTGCTGCCGATCAGAAGTGCCACGGCGATCTTGGCGAGATCCGGCAGAATATAAGGGATCACGCACCAGGTGAGAGCTGTCATCATGCTGACACCGCTGCCATCTTCGCCAACGTATACTTTTGCAAACCAGACGGTACCGAACGCATAGCAGACGATCAGTGCCAGGATCATGGAGATTGCGTACATCCAGATCTTTTTACCGATCATTTTTTCGAATGCCCACATCACTAGGGCGGAGAAAAGAAAACCGATCAGATATCCTCCGGTAGGACCAAGCAAAGAGCTCATACCGCCGTGCATCTGTGCAAAGACCGGTGCACCGGCAGCGCCCAGCAGCAGATAGACCAGAACAGCGATGGTACCGCGAAAACCACCCAGCAGGCAGACACTCACAAATACGGCAAAGGTTTGCAGAGTGAATGGTATGGTTGTGGGGATGGAGATCCATGAGCATACGGCCATCAGAGCGACACCGATCGCGATGTACGCAATGTCAATGGTGCGGAACGCGGCGGTTTGTTTTTGGGAAGTGCCAGAAGTTGTTTTTACTGATTCTGTCATTTGTGTATGTTGCAGCCATTTACGTGCTGCAGTCTCCTTTCTGTTTATTGATGCAAGGAAGATGATAGCACCGATAGACTTAATTGTCAACCTTGCGTCACAGAGGTTAACAATTAAATTCTGCAAGCAGAATGCCGATATATAATGAAGGAACTGTTCGTAAATAAAATCCGGAATTTTGACATAAGATTTTGTTCATCTGCAAAGAGAAAAATCGCAGATGCTGCGTCAGGTTTTTTCGAAGATGCAGAGGCACAAAGGACAAGTCAGAATGAAAATTTATTTTGTAACAGTTCACAAGCAACGTTGCGATCGGACAATTGAATACTACAGATGATCATGGGCACAGGAATGATGGGGCGGACCGGATAGGGAGATCCTGTCGGAGTCATCATTTTTTCATGACGGGAGACGGAGCGAACGAAAAAGGAAAGGTGGTCATGAGGAATAGGGGGTCAGTATGATCATCAAAAGCAGCAATACCGCTATGGAATCCGCGCACCGTTATCGGACAAGGACAGCACAGGGGAATGATGCGGTTTTCGGATGGGGGCAGAAATTGCCGGAAAGCCTGTCTTTTCGGAATATGTTGAGCGGACGGGCAAAACACAGAGGTTTTGTCACAGAGAGGATCACCAGAGACGGTTTGCGAGGCAGTATCGGAAACCACTCCGGAACGGTTTCGAAAACGGCACTTCCTGTGCAGTCGGCAGAGACGGGCTCGTTGGAACAGATCCGGCAGCAGACACTGTATTATATCCTCCAAAGACTGCACGCGATCTTTTATGGTACGCGGGAAAGTGAACGATTCCATGGCGGGAGTATGGCAGTATCCGGCTACAATGCCGGAGGGCAGGCGGCATTTTCCTATACCGAATACTATGCCCATGAGGAAAGCGAGGATACGCAGTTTCAAACGACGGGGAAAGTTGTCACGGCGGACGGAAGGGAAATTGATTTTCATGTTTCTCTGGAAATGAGCCGCCGTTTTTCGGAGTACTATGAGAAGACACATTCGATTGCGGCCGCACCGGTAGTATCTCTGTGTGATCCCCTGGTGATCAACCTGAAAGACAATATCGCAGAGGTATCCGATCAGAAAATCCGTTTTGATCTGGATGCGGACGGAAGGGAGGATAGCATCTCAAGATTATCTTCCGGCAGCGGCTTTCTTGCCCTGGATCAAAATGAAGACGGCGTGATCAATAATGGCAGTGAGCTGTTCGGAACAAAGAGCGGCGATGGGTTCGCGGATCTTGCAAGGTATGATTCGGACGGAAACGGATGGATCGATGAGGCGGATCCGGTTTTTGAAAAGTTGAAGATCTGGGTGACGGAGGCGGATGGCAGTCAGAAACTGTACCGTCTGAAGGAGAAGGGCGTAGGAGCCATCTGTTTGGAAAATGCCTCGACCGATTTTGATCTGCGTTCCCTGAGCGACAATTCTCTGAACGCACGTATCCGCAAGACGGGTGTATTCCTGTATGAGAATGGTATGGCCGGTACGATACAGCATGTAGATCTTGCAAAATAACGGAAAAAACAGGGAAACAGTATTATGCAGGAGCAGGTAAAGTGTTTTTTACTTTACCTGCTCCTGATAAGTTTCAACAAAGGAAGTAAATAATGCAGTGAAGTATGGAAAAGAAGACTCTTCGGGAAGATAGGTGTCACTGTGCAGCGGAGATCCTTTTCCAACGCCTATTCTTGCATAAAAGGACGGGGCAATCCGGCTGTAATCACCGAAATCTTCCGTGCCCATAGATAATGGTTCGGGAACGATCGTTGCACCGGTGATCTTAGCCGCTGCCTTATGCGCGATAGAATAGACGCTTTCGTCGTTATAGACGATCGGGGTGACATATTCACAGTCGATGCTTGCTTTTACACGATGAGCGGCTGCAATATTCTGAACGATTCGATGAACCGCTTCCTTTACCTGCTCACGGCTTGCGTTGTCTGTGACACGCACTGTGCCGGAGATCTCTGCGTGGGCAGCGATAATATTATCCCGGGTTCCGGCATGAAATTTGCATACGGAGATCACCGCCGGTCTGGTGGGATCCAGTTCTCTGGAAACGAAGTGCTGCAGACCTTCCACTACGGAAACACCGGCGGCAATGGCATCGATGGTTTTGTCCGGATGCGCTGCGTGACCGCTTTTTCCGTCCAATCGGATCTTCAGGGTATTTGCACCTGCAGAAACACAACCTGGACTTAAGGAGATCACGCCCGGATCAAGATCCGGCGTGTTATGGATCCCGAAGAATACATCTGTATCGGACAGAGCGCCGCTTTCCAGAAGGATACCGGCACCTTTCCCGATCTCTTCTGCCGGTTGAAAGATCAGATACACGGTTCCGTTCAGTTCGTTTTCATATTTTTTCAGAATCTTTGCGGCACCCAGCAGAGTGGCAGTATGCAGATCATGCCCGCAGGCGTGCATCAGGCCGGGAGTCTCCGAAGCGTAAGGAAGTCCGGTGTTTTCCGTGATCTCCAAAGCATCGATATCTGCCCTGAGAGCCACGGCAGGGCCGGGGAGATTTCCCCGGATCACGCCTACCGTTCCGGTCTCGGAAGCTGCAATAAATGGTATGGATAGTTTTTCTAATTCACTGCGGATCTTTTCAGTGGTACGAAATTCCAAAGTGCTGGATTCGGGATTCTGATGAAACCACCGTCTCCAGGCGATGATTTGATCAAGTACGGATCTTGCTTCTTCCAAATGGTTGATCTTCATAGGTTTACTCCCTGTCGAAAGCAGGAATGGCTGCGCCATTGAAACGGTCGATGGTTGCATCATATACCTTTGCGGACCGGTATGCATCTACCACTTCAAGATAAACAGGATTGCTGCTCTCGGAAGTTTTTGCAACGATGATATTGATGTAAGGCTGCTGCTCCGGATTGGAAAGGTCGATCGCATCCTGATACAGGGGAGCATTGATATCCAGACCGGCATCCACTGCATAGCCGCAGTTGATCACACCGGCATCCACATCTTCCAGGGAGCGTGCGATCTGGGAACCATCCAGTTCCACGATCTCAAGATTCTTCGGATTATCCGCGATATCCTTAACGGTAGCACCGGCACCTGCCTCGCTGTTCAGAGTTATGAGACCGGCATTCTTCAGAACATTCAGAGCACGGCCCTGGTTGGTAGCATCTGCCGGTACGGCGATCTTGCCGCCCTCCGGGATCTCGTCCAGAGACTGGTATTTTGTAGAGAAGAGATTGAGCGGAACGATCAGGGTTTCGCCGATGGCAGTCAGGTCGAGGTTTTGATCGGTCTTTACCTGGTTGAAATAAGCATAGTGCTGGAAAGAGTTAAGATCGATCTCGCCATCCGCAACAGCCTGATTCAACAGTGCTCCATCAATGCTTTTGAATTCGACGATGATGTTATCGCCACGTTCATCCAGTTCTGCCTGAAGGGCATCCCACAGTCTCGGGTCATCGGAAGTGGTACCGATGGTGACCGTGACCGGTGTTTCTGAAGGCACATAGCCGGTAGAGGATTCTGCTTCGACAGCCTCCGCTGCAGGAGTCGTGGTTTCCGGAGTGGCTTCCGGTGCGGTATTTGTTTCGCTGACCGGTTGCGGCTGCTCGGCAGCTGCCTGTGCTACAGGGGCCTGCTCGGTCGATCCGCAGGCGGAAAGCGAGAGCGTAAGTGCACCTGCTAAAAGTGTGGTAAGTAACGGACTGTTCTTTTTCATAATCTTTTCCTCCTAAAAAATTAATGTGAGATCTTTATTGCTACTCTGTTACCGAGTGACTGTATGATGTTGACACCCAGTATGAGAATAACGACGGTTACAAAAGTAATGTCATTCATATATCTGGAATAACCGTATCGTACGGCAAAGCTTCCGATCCCGCCGCCACCAACGGTTCCGGCCATAGCGGATAATCCGATCAGGCTGATGGTTGCCGTTACAAAAGAGCGGATCAGACCCGGCCTGGCCTCGGGGATCAGGATGTGAAAAACGATATAACTCTTGGAGATTCCCATAGCCTTGGCCGCTTCGATCACTCCGTTGTCGACTTCCAAAAGTGCCTGTTCGATCAGACGGGAGATGAACGGGACGATCCCTACCACCATAGGAACGATCGCACCTTTGATCCCGATGGATGTTCCTACGAGAGCTCTGGTGAAGGATACCAGCAGTGCTACCAGGATCACAAACGGTATCGAACGGAAGATGTTGATCACCGTTTCCAGTATTTTATGGAGCGGTTTATTTTCGTAAAGACCTCCATCTGCAGTGATCACAAGGATGATCCCCAGCAACAGGCCGGCAAGCAGACCGATGGATCCGGATATGAGGACCATGATCAGCGTTTCGCCGAACGCTTTATACATATCCTCTGCATATTCAAAAACATTAGGCAATAGCTGCTGTATCATCAGGGTCACCTCGCAAATCTTCAATTTCTACAGAATAGTTCTGCAGACTTTTTTTGGCACTCAGTATGTCGAAAGGATTTCCATGGACAGTTACAAACAGACTTCCGATGGGCTGGTCTCCGACATATTCGATGGAACCGTACAGGATGTTGATATCTACGTGATGTGATCTGGTCACATCCGAGATGACGGATTGTTTTGCTTTGTTTCCCGTGAAGATCAGATGAAGGATCTCGTCTTCCGGGCTTTCTTTTTGGAGCTCGCGGATCTCTTTTTCCGATGGAGCACGGAAAATGCTCTCCAGAAATTTCTTTGTAATCCTTTGTTTCGGATGGGAAAAGACTTCAAAGGTAGAGCCTTTTTCTACGATCCTCCCGTCGTCGATGATCGCCACTTTATTGCAGATACGCTGGATGACGTTCATCTGGTGCGTGATCAGGATGATCGTGATCCCGAGTTTTTGATTTAACACAGCCAGCAGATCCAGGATCGAATCGGTTGTTTGCGGATCCAGGGCAGAGGTTGCTTCATCGCTGAGCAGAATGGCCGGTTCGGCTGCCAGGGATCTGGCTATGGCGACACGCTGTTTTTGACCGCCGGACAACTGACTCGGGAAGGACTTCTTCTTTTCTGTAAGACCGACGATCCGGAGCAGTTCATCGACTTTATCACGGATAGCATCGGGAGACCGTTTTTTATAACGTAATGGCAGTGCAATGTTATCGTATACGTTTTTGGAACGCAGCAGGTTGAAATGCTGAAAGATCATTCCGATCTTTTCCCGAAGGGCCATAAGGCCTTTTTCGTCCAGCGCGGTGACTTCTTTTCCGTTGATCTTTATGCTGCCGCTATCCGGTTTGTCCAAACCATTGATGCAGCGGATCAGCGTGGATTTACCGGCGCCTGAGAAGCCGATGATGCCATAAATGTCGCCTTTTTTGATATCCAGATCGATTCCCTTCAGGACCTGTGTCTCTTCTTTATTTGCATTTATAAAGGTTTTGGTTACGCCGCGGATCTCAATATATGACATGTGGATCATCCCTTCCTTCGTATCACCTTATCAGTATGGTGGTAGAATAGCATAGAAAACACAGCGTGTATAATAGCCGGTCTTTATAGAGAGGTATCAATTTATCTTATGGATCGTCATCCTTCGAAAAGAAGGATTGAGAATTATAAAACCCCCATCTGAAGATGGGGGTCACGACATTGCACGATGAAAACATCAGCGCCGGCTTTTCAGTATCTTTATGTATTACTCCGTCTTGAAAGCGGCAATCTCGGATTTGAGCTCACCCATGTTCCGGTCGAGTGTTTCCGATACCCGGTTCAGATTTTCCAGATTCTGTACCAGTTCACCGACCACATCATTTACGGCGGCAGTGCCGGCGGCGCTTTCGTCAATGATCTTTGACATATTCTTCACGGTATCGAGAGTCTCGCCGCGGAGCCGGTCTGCGCGGTCCGTATTGTTGACGGTATCCTGCAGGGCACTAACGACCTGGCCCATCTGCTCTTTCATCTGACGGAAGATCGCTACCACATCCTCGATTGCCTGCGTCTGGGCAGCGACCATTTCTACGGCCTTGTGCGCGGAATCAACCGTTTCCTGTGTATGCTCCGTGATCCGTTCCACATTGTTCTGGATTTCTTTGGCGGCATCCTTGGACTGGTCGGCAAGCTTGCGGATCTCTTCCGCGACAACACTGAAGCCTCTTCCGGCTTCGCCGGCTCTGGCGGATTCGATCGAAGCATTTAAAGACAGCAGATTGGTCTGACCGGCGATATCTGAGATCAGTGTCACAAATCCGTTGATCTGTTCGGTCTCGGTCCTGAGCTGCTCGATACTGTTACCGACCTCGGTAGTGATGCTGTTGGTTTCGTCCGCACTTTCTCCGAGGAAAAGCACCTTATCCATACCTTCTGTGATCATCAGCTCGGTATCTCTTACCAGACTTTCCACAGAATTTAAGGTGTTGCCGATCTCCTTGATCTCATCTGAGAGCTGATGGGTGATATCCACACATTCATTTGCATGCGTCTGCTGTGTTTCCATACCGGAATTGATCACACCTACCACATCCGAGATCTTGCGGGAGCGGGTGTCGATCTGTTCTGCGACCTCTTTCACATCCGAAGCGGACAGCTCCAGTTCCTGCGTGGCATTGTTTACCTGCGAAACCAGATGTTTGTTGTTTTCGATCATACGGTTGGCAGCGTAAGCCAGATCCGTAAATTCATCTTTGCCGGAAGCTTTCACCTGTACGGTCAGGTCGCCGTTTTCCACTTCCCCGAGAGACTTGCCGATCTGCTTCATATTTTTCTGTATGCCGTAAGCAATGAACAGACCGAATACCCCGGCGATGATGCTGGCAAGGATAACCAGTCCGATCGTTACCGTTTTG
The DNA here is from genome assembly GCA_017634975.1 of Lachnospiraceae bacterium. GTDB lineage: Bacteria > Bacillota > Clostridia > Lachnospirales > Lachnospiraceae > NK4A136. The sequence continues at coordinate 10,086 of JAGBMJ010000004.1, forward strand.
ATCGATTCGGCCTGTGAAGTGACGATGCTCTTCGGAACCAGAGCGCAGAGCGTGCATCCGCACAGACTGCTTCTCCGATAAATAAACAGATACGTACGGTCAAGATAGCGTATCTCCTCCGAGCCGCTTAAGTTTTCTTCGGTTTCTTCAACTGCTTCGGCGCCTTCTTCGACCATGGCAGGCAGGATCCTGCTATAGAAGTCCTGCCCATAGAAAACCGGCTGATCTGCAGGCAGTGCAGAGGCGGCGCCTTCGGGAATATTCTCAAAGATGACTTCCCGGCCGTTTTCCGTTACAAAGCCGATGATCGAACCGTTACCCAGATCGATCTCCTTCAGACTGTCTTCTATATAAGAAGTAAGAATATCGGCAACGATCACAGCCGTTTTCTGTTCCGAATAGGTCTGGTAGGAGAGGATATACTCATCTGTTTTGATTCCGAGATGCGCATCCAGTACTTCGTGGGAATCCACCCAGGGTTTCAGACGTTTGCCCTCCATCGGTGCTGCGGCGACATAGTCGGCAAAATTACCGTAAGTAAGATTTCCGGAACCCTGAGGTACCGTAGTAAGAAGCTGCAGATCCGAAGAAGTGTCAATGGTGATGTTTGCGACACTCGGATTGCTCTTTTGGATCGTCATAAGACTCGTCCGGTTCTTCTTCAGAACGTCGGCGGTCTGTGTCGCATCGGACAGGCCGAGAAAATACGATCCCAGGTCTTTATCGTAAGCATACGAATAGGCCTGTTGTGCGATAAAACTGTTGTTTAAGTCGATCTTTTCCATTGCCATATAGATCGTCTGCCCTGTGGATTCCATAAATTTATCCTGCAGACCGTCCGAAGCCTTATTGTACGCTGCGATACCGACGATGATCATAAAAACGATCGGGATCAGGAAACATAAGATGATCTTGTTTCGGATGGAATAAAGCATGCTGTGAGAGCGGACTTTTGAAGATGGCGAAATCTTTTTTGAACTCATATTGCATCCCCCTTTGCGGAATAAAGGCAAAATACAACACCCCTTTTTAAAAATTTTAGCAGTAAACACAAATACGGTCAAATGAATTGTTTGTGACGTATTGCTCATTTTTTGACAAAGAATGCCAAATTTGGTAGAATGCCCCTTATGACTGCGAATTTTCAAAAAGACAGATATTTTGGTGACAAAGCATTTTACAAGATGGTGCTGACCATTGCGGTGCCGATCATGGTGCAGAATGGGATCTCCAATTTTGTAAGCCTTTTGGATAACCTGATGATCGGACGGGTTGGGACCAATGCACTCTCCGGTGTGGCGATCGCCAACCAGCTGATGTTTGTGTTCTTCCTGCTCATCTTTGGCGCAACGGCCGGAGTGGGTATATTCACGGCACAGTATCATGGCCTGGGGGATGTGAAAGGGGTACGGGAGACCTTTCGGTTCAAAATGGTTGCCAACACCGTACTGTGTCTGCTCAGCATTCTGGTTTTTTACCGGTATTCGGAGGTACTGATCAGCCAGTTTTTAAAGGGAGAGGGTGCTCCGGAGGATGCGGCGGAAACGCTGCAGATCGGACAGCGGTATATGCGTATCATGCTGATCGGTCTGCTTCCGGTCGGACTCAGCCAGGCGTATTCCGGGACTTTGCGTGATACCGGTCAGACCAGGGTTCCGATGATCGCCTCTGTGATTGCGATCCTGGTCAATCTTGCGGGAAATGCGCTTCTGATCTACGGTCTGTTTGGCCTGCCGGCACTGGGAGCAGCCGGTGCAGCCATTGCCACGGTGCTCTCCCGTTTTGTGGAGCTGGGGGTGCTGATGGTCTATACATCGACACACAGGAAGCAGCATCCGTTTATTGAAGGGGCGTTCACGCGGTTTTCCATCCCTTTGCGCAGTGTAAAGAAATATGTGCTGAAATCGTTGCCGCTGATGATCAATGAAACCCTCTGGGCGCTTGGGAATACGATGATGAACCAGAGCTATTCCTATCGCAGCCTGGATGCGGTAGCTGCCTTGAATATTCAGTCGACGATCTGGAATCTTCTCGGAGTTGCCTTTTTGGCGATGGGAGAAGCCGTCGGTATCGTAGTCGGACAGATCCTGGGGAGCGGTGATACGGAAAAGGCAAGGGATCATGCGCGTAAGATGATTACCTTTACGATCTGCTGCGGTCTGGTCTTCGGCCTGGGGATGCTGGTGGTGGCACCGTTTTTTCCGTTACTGTATAAGACTTCGGATGCGATCCGGCAGATGGCTTCGGGCTTCATTTTTATCACCGGTATCTTTATGCCGTTTGTTGCCTGTATGCACGCATCGTATTTCACGATCCGCTCGGGCGGCAATACGTTGATCACATTGCTGTTTGACAGCTTTTTTATGTGGATCGTTTCGGTACCCACGGCCTATGTCCTCAGCCGTTATACAGATATGTCCGTATATTTAATGCTGCTGATCATCCAGCTCGTGGATCTGATCAAGTGCGTGATCGGTGTTCTTATGGTACGCAGCGGGATCTGGGCCAGAAATATTGTAAAGTAAGTTGCAAGAATTGATTTTTAGACGACTGTCACTATATTCTTTATAGTGACAGTTTTTTGTTTTTATGCTATTATATTCAAAACAACGATATTATATTAGATTATAGTATTCCGTATTGGATTATAGTGAATTATATTGGATTATATTTTCGAAAAGAGAATTATATTTATGGCGAGGAAGAAGAAATGACGGGAAGAAATCCTTATGCGATCAGTTTCGGGAGAATACCAAATCAGTACATTCGAAGGGATGTATTGATTTATGATATTCTGGATATGCTGATGGCTGAGCCGGTAATGGAACAGGCATTTAAACTTACCGGTATCCGGGGGACCGGAAAAACCGTGACGATGACTGCGATAGAAAAGGAACTGCGTAATAATGACGGATGGATCGTTATCGATCTGAAATCGAATGCGCAGATTACTGAGAATCTGGTAGCTAATCTATACAGCGAAGTACCTTTTTTGGCTAAATATGCGGATGCCAATCTGAATCTTTCGGCATTTGGGATTGGAGTGGAATTGAAAAAGCAGAGTCCGATGGTCAGTATTGATGCGGCATTGAAGGCGTTGTTGAAAGAAGTGGTCAGACATGGAAAAAGGGTGCTGGTTGCAATCGATGAGGTAAGAAAAACGGACGCATTATTGGATTTTGTTCAAGAGTTTCAGATCCTGGTAAGGGAAGAACTTCCTGTATTCCTGTTGGTTGCGGGTTTGTATGAAGATATTGAGGACATTGAGAATACAGATGGGTTGACATTTTTCCTTCGGGCAGAGTCTTATGAAATGTTACCGCTTAATCTGGATATTATTCGGGAAAACTATAAAGAAACATTGAATCTGTCAAAGGAAACCGCAACGGAGCTGGCGAAGCTTACAAAAGGATATGCTTTTGCATATCAGGCGTTCGGTATGTATATGTGGGAGTCGCATAAGGATAAGATTACGGATCTGGTTCTTGCGCAGGTGGATGAGGCACTTGCACAGAAGGTTTATTTGAAAATATGGGGAGAATTGAAATCTACAGATAAATGGTATCTGGGTTTCATTGTAAAAAAAGAGAGCATGTCCGTAGATGAGCTGTTAAGTATCACGGGAAAGAAACATAATGAATGGAGTGAACCGAGGAAACGTTTGATCGAAAAGGGAATACTGGATGGCAGGGAGCGCGGAAAAATCTCATTAAAACTGCCGAGATTTAAGGAATTTGTGGAACGGATGCAGAGCGATTGATTATCTTATGGAAAGGGGTAAGGCGATGAATGTATGTTTGTTGAATGATTCTTTTCCGCCGGTACTGGACGGCGTGGCAAATGTGGTAATGAATTACGGGCGGATCATGAAAGAGGATCTGGGAGCAAATGTGATCGTGGGAACGCCCAGATATCCGAAGGCGGTGTATACAGGCTATCCGTATGAGGTGGTCGCATATCCGAGCATGAATACGGCGAAACTTGCCAACGGATATCGTACCGGAAATCCGCTGGCGATGCGGGAAGTGGAGATCATGGCGAAGATGGGAGGAACCGGACCGGATATCATCCACAGCCATTGTCCGGCAGCATCCACCTATATGGCACGTGTACTGCAGAGGGAAGTGAAAGATCATTATACGCCCATTGTCTTTACCTATCACACGAAATTTGACGAGGATATCCGTAAGGCATTGGGAGAAGGCTTTCTGGAAAAGGAAACCATCAAGGTCATGGTGAACAATATCTCTGCCTGTGATGAGGTGTGGTTTGTATCAAGAGGGGCCTGCCAAAACTTAAATGATCTGGCGAAGAAAGTGGATCTGCCGGTTGAATTCGAATGTAAAGTTATGCCCAACGGAGTGGACTTTCCGAAGGGAAAGGCGGATGCGCAGCAGGTAAGGGAAGTGACGAAAAACTATGACCTGCCGGAGGGCGTTCCGGTCTTTCTGTTTGTCGGACGTATGATGAAGTACAAGGGCCTGCCATTGATCATCGATGCCCTGCGGGGGTTGTCTGCCTATGGGATCGACTATCGTATGATCTTTATCGGCGGCGGTCTGGATGCGGAAGAGATGCAGACAAGAGTCAGAGATTATGGTATTGCATTGGATATTGTCGGAGAGGATAAGAAGATCACGCATTATGAAGGAAGAGAAGATTTTGTGGGAAAGGTGATCTTTACGGGACCGGAGCATGACAGGGAGCGTCTGCGCGCATGGAATACCAGGGCGGATCTGTTTTTGTTCCCTTCGGTATATGATACAAACGGGATTGTGGTGCGTGAGGCAGCTGCCTGCGGACTCGGAAGCGTTCTGATCGCGGGTTCCTGCGCGGCAGAGGGGATCACGCATGACAGAAATGGTTTTATAATCGATGAAAGCCCTTCGGCGATGGCGCTGCAGCTGGCGGATCTTGCAAGACATCCGGAACATATGCGGGATGTGGGGCAGAAAGCAATGGACGAGATTTACATCTCCTGGGATGAGAGCGCGAGGATGGCTTACCGTCGTTACGAAGAGATCCTCGGTATGGTGCAGGACGGAACCATGGAACGCCGGAAAAAGCAGGGCGCAGATTATCTCCTGGGAGCAGCTTCCAATCTTGCCAAAGTATTTAATATTCCATATGATCTCTATGAAGGGATGAAGGATAATTACCAGGAACTGAAAGAAGACATGGTGGACAGCTTAAAAGAGATCAAGGACAGCATGGAAGACGGTGTTCGCCAGATGCTGGGCAAAAAGGAAAATGAAGATATTATAGATGATTTTTCGGAGAATGATACGGACGAAAAACAGGAAGACCATAACGATACAGACGAGGGTTAAGAGGTATGGAGTTGCATAACGACTGGTACAAACGCATGAGCTTTTACCAGATCTGGGTGCGTAGTTTCGCGGATGGAAACGGGGATGGCATCGGGGATCTGTACGGCGTATACGATAAACTGGAGTATATCAAGTCCCTCGGTGTGGACGGCATCTGGTTTTCTCCGCTGTATCCGTCGCCGAATGCGGATTATGGTTATGACATCTCGGATTACCGCGATATCCATCCGGAATACGGCACACTGGAGCAGTTCCAAAAAGTACTGCACAAAGCGCATGAGATGGGACTGAAGGTGATCATGGATCTGGTGGTGAACCACACTTCGGATGAGCATCCGTGGTTTTTGGAAAGCCGTAAAGGCAGGGATAATCCCTACAGCGATTACTATATCTGGCGGGATAAGCCGAACAACTGGGACAGTCTGTTTGAAGGCAAAGCATGGGAATACGATAAAGTGCGCGGACAGTACTATCTGCACATCTTTGCGAAGAAACAGCCGGATCTGAATATGGACAATCCGAAGGTGCGGGAAGAAGTAAAGGGCATCATGCGGTTCTGGCTGGATATGGGTGTGGACGGATTCCGCGAGGATGTGATCAATTTTATCTCCAAGAAGGAAGGGCTGCCGAACGGTCTGCCCTTTTTGCCGGCGGTAAACGGTATGCCCTATTATAAAGACGGTCCGCATATCCACGAGTATATGGCAGAGTTCCGTGCGGTCTGCATGGAATATGACTGTTTCCAGATCGGGGAAGGCCCGATGACAACGGTACAGTCGGCCATGAAATATCTGACCGGTCCGACCAAGTCGCTGGATATGATGTTTTCCTTCGACCACATGATGGCGGACTGCATTTATACGGAATATGTACACCGTCCGTTTTCTTTGATCAAACTGAAAAAGGCATTTTCCAGGTGGCAGTATGCCCTGGCGGGAAAAGGCTGGAATTCCCTGTATCTGGAAAACCATGATCATCCCCGCATCATCAGCCGCTATGGCAGTACACATTACTGGAGAGAGAGCGGAACGATGCTGGCAGCCAGTTTTATCTTCCAGCAGGGGACACCGTTTATCTATCAGGGGCAGGAGATCGGGATGACCAATATCCGCCTGCATTCCATTGATGATTATGTGGACGTATCGACCAAGAACAACTACCATACCTATCATTTAAAGGATACGATCGAGCGACGGCTGAAACGCATTCATTTATCGAGCAGGGATTCTTCGCGCACTCCGGTGCAGTGGGACAGCTCGCCATACGCCGGTTTTTCGAAGGTCCAGCCGTGGTTTTATGTGAATCCGAATTACCGGAAGATCAATGTGGCGGCCGAAGAGAAGGATCCGGACAGCATCCTGAATTTTTACCGGAAGTGTCTGGCATTGCGCAAGAGTTCCAAAACGCTGATCTACGGGGCGTATAAAGAGTATTTCCCGAAGGATCCGAATATCTATATGTATGAACGCTCCTACGGGGAAGTGCGTTATCTGATCATCTGTTCTTTTGCAAGGCTGCCGGTGAAGGTGCGCATTCCGCAAAACTATGTCGGGAAAAAGGGACAGCTGATGCTGAGTAATTATCCGGACGGTCCGCAGGTGATGGCGGATTCGCTGCGCAAGCGGGCGCATCAGGAAGTGAATATGCTGGCAGCGGAGCATGGAATGTTCCGGCCGTACGAAGTCAGGGTATATCGTTTCCGGGAGAGGGCACGGGAAAAATGACGACATATCTCGGTTTATATGAATTGATCAATGCCTTTTGCGAACTGGTTCTTTTGACGCTGATACTTCATTCCAGAGTGGGAATGGGGCTGACGGCGACGCGGCGGCGTTATATGCGTGCGGCCATCCTGCTGGTGATCTTCTATGCAGCAGATTCCTTGTGGTATGCGATGGATTGCGGCGTGCTTCCGCAGAACCGTTCGGTCAGCATGCTTTTGAAATCAATCTATTTCGTATCGTCAAGTGCGGCCGGATACAGCTGGTTTGTCTATATGGAGACATTGACAGGGGCGCTTTTTACGCGGAGCCGGAAACGTATTTTTTTCTCCGGCGCACTGGTCTGGGTACATCTGGTTCTGACGGTGATCAACTGGTTCAACGGTATCCTGTTCTGGGAGGATGAAGCCCTGCAGTATTCCAGAGGACCGTTTTTCGGGCTGCAGTATCTGGTGGTATACGCATATCTGGCGACGGCAGCGTTTCATGCGCTGTATAAGGCGAATCATAACTATATTGACCGGTCGCGCTATATCGTCATCGCCACGTTTCCGATCATTCCGGCGATCAGCGCGCTGTTACAGTTGTTTTACTGGCGTATCCCGTTCAACTGTATGGCCTTTACGCTCAGCGTATTGATTATGTATATGAACGAATTGGGCGATCAGGTCAGCCGGGAGCCGCTTACCGGTCTGGCAAACCGAAAGCATTTTATGCACGCCCTGGAAGAGGGGATGGATGCGCACGAAAATGACGGGCAGCTGTATCTTTTTATGATCGATATGAACCGATTCAAGCGGATCAACGATACCTTCGGTCATGTGGAAGGAGACAAAGCGATCCTGATGACGGTAGAAGTGTTGCGGGAGGCCTGTTCGGAAATGCATCGCAAGATCGTTCTTTCCAGATACGGAGGTGATGAGTTTGCCATCATAGCGGAACTGGAACGGGAAGAAGAGGCCAAAGAACTTAAGGAAAAGATCTGCTCCAAAATAGAAGACCGAAATACCGGGATCCTTTTGAGCTACCGGCTGAGCCTGAGCATAGGGTGTGCGCGTTATACGCCGGAATATAAAGGGATCCGAAGTTTTATCGCAGCGGCCGATAAGGAGCTCTATATCGAAAAAGAAAAAGCGCACGCTGCGATGGATGCACAGATCTGATGCAGTACATATAAAAAACGCTTCCGATCCGGAGGCGTTTTTTTGGGGGCATTGTTAGGAATATTCTATTGAGCGTAACGGCGGAATGCGTGGGAGATCGCGGATGCCGGCTTTGTCAGTATCAGGGATACCACAACACCGAACACAGCCTGCAGGATCTCGAAGGGCAGCTTGGTAAGTGCCACGGTAAGTGTTTTGTCACCATAAAAGAACGTACGTCCCAACGTGTAACCGGCTACCATGATGATCGCACCGAGGATCAGCCCGGTCAGGCGGGCAGCGAATACAGCGCCTTCGGGATGCTTCTCATGAAAGGAGTCTTTACGGAACAGGCGGGCGGAGCAGTAGGCGATCACAGCGGCCTGGGTGCCGTGGGTAAACAAGGACACGTACATCGGGGCCGGGTAGAAGATCATATCGCCCAAAAAGGAGCCGAAGCCGCCCATAATGAAGGCCAGAACCGGATCCCCCAGCAGGATCGCACCGGTGCAGATCACCGTGTCGCAGAAGTACAGATGTCCTCCCGGTACGGGAATGCTTAAGGTTTCCATTGACAAAACGATGGTCGCGGCCATAAAGATGGCGGTAATCGTCATATTGATCGGGGTGTAGCGGTTGTAATCTGATTTTGTTTCCTTTTTCATTTGTTTTCTTACCTCCTTTAGTGGAAATTCGTATTTGTCGAGCCGGTGAGCCATGGGGACGGTTCTTGTGGCAACAAGATCGAAGATCTTTAGCCACAAGAACCGTCCCCGTGGCTCACCCAAGAACCGTCCCCATGGCTCACCGATAAACATGAATTTTCATAGTTCTATTGCTAAATTTTTCGATTTACTGTACTATAACCCCAGACTGGTCATATTAAAATATCCAAAATGATACAAAAATATAAGACCAGATGAAAAGCGGAAAGGGGAATTTATGAATTACCAGGTCAGATCGGATAACGGAAAGCCTGCGTATCAGCAGCTGTATGAGCAGTTTCGGCGGGATATTGCCACAGGGGTGTACGGGTACGGAGATAAGCTGCCGTCCAAACGGGTGATCGCGGCGGAGGCGGGCGTGAGCCTGATCACGGTGGAGCATATGTATGAGCTGCTTCTGGAGGAAGGCTATGCGGAGGCCAGGGAGCGAAGCGGTTATTTTGCGTGTTATCGTGAAGATGATCTCTATTCCAGGCAGGGGGAGGAAGAACTGATACGGACCGTGCGGGAAAACACGGCGACGATCCAGACCCAGCCGGCGTATGTAAATACAGGTCGGGATTTCCCGTTTTCCTTATATGCTAAGACGGTACGCCGGGTGCTCAGTGATTACGGGGACCGTCTGTTTGTAAAGGAAGAAAACGCAGGCAGCAGGATACTGCGGCAGGCATTGGTTTCCTATCTGGCACGCAGCCGGGGCATACGTGTCACTGCCGGGCAGGTCGTGATCGGTGCCGGCAGCGAGTATCTTTACAGCCTGGTGGCGCAGTTGTTTTATGAGGAAGGAACCATCGCGATCGAGGATCCTTCTTACGAAAAGATCAGCAAGGTGTATACGGCAGAAGGGCTTACCGTGGAGAAACTGAAGATGGGCACTGACGGGATCCGGACAGAGGCTTTGCAGGAGAGTAAGGCAAGACTGCTGCATGTGACACCCTATGACAGTTATCCCAGCGGGATCACCGCAACGGCAGGAAAGCGGGCCGAGTATGTACACTGGGCACTGGAAAGAAAAGGGTTTATCATTGAGGACGATTTTGATTCCGAGTTTTCGTTCAGCGCAAGAGCCAAAGATACCGTATTTGGTATGGCACCGGACGGCTGCGTGATCTATCTGAACACATTCAGTCATACGATCGCACCGACGGTGCGTGTCGGCTATATGATCCTGCCGGAACGTCTGCAGAAGGCATTTTTCGATAAACTGGGCTTTTATTCCTGTGCGGTACCGCTGCTGGAACAGTATGTGCTGGCGGAATTATTGCGTGGGGGAGATTTTGAACGGCATATCAACCGGGTCCGCAGAAAACTGCGGTCGGCAATCTGAGATTCGCAGAACGGAATATTACGTGTGCGTGGACTTTTTCGGGATACTGTGGTATAATTTTTACTATATTTGCGGCAAGGGATTACGATGAATTGCCCGGGGGTACGGTATGAAAGAAAAAGCAGCGGAAAAGGTGCTCTGTTTCTCTTTTCGGAAGACGGATAAGGGGAAGATTGTGCCTTTTTTCTATTTATAAAGAGGGGGAGTCAGGATGGATTTTAAGGGCTTGGTGGACAGTTTCTCGCAGGTGGCTGCAGTTCTTTCCGTGGAACTGAAGGGAGAGAACGAATACGGGGCTGTGCGTCTGGTGGAGGCCAATGATCTTTATATCGCATCGGTTCGTGAACGGGGGTGTGAATTTGTACCCGGGGAGCTGTATACGAGTGTGATCGAACGGGACATGACGTTTGAAGGGATGTGCTACCAGTGTGTCAGGAAGAATCAGCCGGTACATCTGTATGTGGAGATCGAAATGCTGCACTCCTGGCTTTCCAATTTTGTGCTGCCGCTGCATTCGGATCAGGAAGGGATCGGGTATTGTCTGTTTACCTATGAAATGATGCCGCAGCTGGATCCGTCAATGCTTGCCAATTCCTCGGCAGGAATGGCGGAACACGTATTGAAGACGTGTATCCGTTTGCGGGAAATTCCTGATTTTGAAGAAGCGATGCAGGATGTGATCGAAGACATCCGGGAGCTGTGCGCTGCCACGCATTGCTGCATTCTTACGGTTGATGAAGAGCGGGAGAGCTGTGCGATCCTGTGTGAGGCGGTCAAAAAGGAGAGCGGCCATGCACCGTTGAAAGAACTGATACGACCGGAGTTTTATAATGTGGTCAAAACCTGGCCAAAAGCGATCGAAGGGGATAACAGCTGTGTGGTATTGAGTGAACACGATATGCGGGAGCTGGAACAATTGACGCCGGAATGGGCAGCGACCCTTCGAAGAGATGGTGTACGCAGTGTTGTCCTTTACGAATTAAAAAATAACAAAAGACGATACGGATACATCTGGGCTCTGGATTTTGAAATCACGCGCGCGGATATGATCAAACAGATCCTGGGGACGACGACCTTTATTCTTTCGGCAGAGATCGCCAGTCATCAGATGTATCATGATATGGAAGAGATGAGCCGGACAGATCTCCTGACAGGAGTGCTGAATCGAAATGCCATGAACAACCGGATCGATAACTGTGACAATGACGTGCTCCTGCAGAGAGGATCCTTCGGAGTAGTTTTTGCCGATGTCAACGGGCTCAAGATCATGAATGATACCTATGGGCATGTGGCCGGCGATGAACTGCTGAAGAAAGCAGCCGGTGTGCTTATCGAGACGTTCCGGGGACAGGAGATCTACCGGGCCGGCGGTGATGAGTTTGTGGTGCTGACGCAGCGCATAGAGGAGGCAGAATTTGAAGCCTGTCTGGACCGGCTGCGGGAACAGACGGATCTGTTTTCGGTCGGGGGGTTATACAGTAACAAAGGCGGGGATGTACGACGGATGATGCAGATCGCGGATGAGCGTATGTATGAGGCAAAAGAAGCGTACTACCGGGCACATCCGGAAATCCCCAGAAGATAGCATACCGCCAAAAACGGCGTGTGTACGAACGTGAACTTTACAATTTGCCTTGTCTTTCTATCCATCTGCGTCATCGAAAAATCGTGACGTAGTTAGGAAAAAAAGATATTGACGGCTTGCACTTTGCTTGCACTTTAGGAAGTATAATGTTTATATCTATGAAATGAAAAAGGAGGCAGGTAATATGAACTCAAAGAAAAGGAAGTCTCTGAAGAAAACACTCCTTAGCAAGATTATCATCTATGTGGCGGTGATCATCATTGTCAGCACACAGATCAGTATCAAACTGGCAGCGGATAATATCCAGTCGCTGACAAACAACATTCTGGCCAGGGAGTCCACCACCTATGCGAATACCGTGCATAGCTGGTGGAACGGGATCGAGACCAGGGTAGGGCAGACGGCGGATGTGCTCCGTAATATCCCGGAACCGACCTACGATGATATGCTGGCTATGCTTCTGAAACTTACGGCGCAGGATCCGGACTCGCAGGATATCTATATGGCATTCGGCGACACCGGTAAATTTCTGGACGGTTCGGGCTGGGTACCGGATGACACTTTTGTCTTTACAGACAGACCATGGTATCAGGGAGCACTGGCAAAGAATGGCGAGATCTATTCTTCCGAACCCTATGTAGACGCGTCCACCGGAAAGACATGTCTGGCGTGCGCTGTGATGGTGCGCAATAATGTGGTGCTGAGCAGTGATATCAATTTTGACAAGGTAGCGGAGAAGGTGGCGGCCTTTGAGTCCATTTCGCCCGATGCAAAATACTACATCATCAATAAAGAGACCAAAGATATTCTGATCAGTAATGTGACGGAAAGCGTGGGGCAGACCCTGAACGATACGACGGATCCGGTCGCTTCCGGACTCGGCAGGGTGTTTGATACTATGAATACCGCTGTGGGCGGAGACGGCAGCAAAGTCGTGACGGGAAAGACCGATGCCGGCTCGCAGATGTATACGGCTACCGATATCGAAGGCACCTCCTGGGTAGTGGTCAGTGCGGTACCGGCCAGCCTTTTGAGCGGCTATATATTAAAAGTCATGATCATAACATTTGTGACGGCGATCCTTTTGATGATCCTCTTTGCGGTGATCATGTCTATCATTCTTAACAAGGCGATCAATCCGGTGACGACGATCACGGAGCGTATCACGGATATCAGCAGGGGCGATTTCACGGTACAGATTGTACCGGAAGGCAACAATGAGATCACGACACTGGCAGAGAGTCTGAATGAGTATATCGAAAAGATGCGGGCAACCCTAAACCGTCTTTCCGGTATTTCCGGAGAGATGAACAGCCGCGCCGGGGAGTGCTATGATATTTCCCATAAGCTGTCGGATGCCAACCGGAATCAGGGCGAATCCATCGAAATGCTGAATGCAACACTTACGGATATGAATGCTTCCATTGAAGATGTGGCAAATGCGGCAACTGAGCTGGCGATGACCTCCGGGCAGCTGACGCAGAATGCGCAGGAAGTAAAGATGCTCTGCGATGAGACCCTGGAGGCATCCTCCAAGGGCAGGGAAGAGATGGAGAGCATGACCAAGAATGTGACTACGCTGAATGATACCATCAGCGAACTGACACAGCTGATCCGTGCGACCGCCAAGTCGGTGGAGGAGATTACCGGGATCACGGATACCATTAACGCGATCTCCTCGCAGACAGATCTGCTGTCACTGAACGCTTCTATTGAGGCGGCCAGGGCAGGGGATATGGGGCGTGGCTTTGCAGTAGTGGCCAGCGAGGTAGGCGCTTTGGCAAAACAGTCCTCCGAGGCAACGGAAGTGATCCGGAAACTGGTGGAGGATATCACCAGAAATATTTCGGATATCAATACCAAGGCCGATATCTGCACAACGGATATGGCAGCCTGCATGAGCGGTGTAAAGGAGGCAAACGAATCCTTCAACAAGATCTGCGGTGATGTGGCAAAAGCAACGGACGGAATCATGGAGATCACCGGCGGTATCGAGAAGATCAATGACGTGGCTTCCAACAATGCGGCCACTACAGAAGAGCAGGCATCCAGTATCAATGAGGTGCTGGGACTGAGTGACCGTATCGTTACGGAGAGTAACATCCTGCGGACGGAGACCGAAAACATTACGCAGATCTCCGAGAACCTGAACCGGTATTCGGACGAGATCAATACAGACATGTCCCAATACACGGTAGAATAAAACGATCGGTTTGGAAAAACGGCAGCCCGGATGGACAATGTCATCTTAACTTAATGACATTGCCCGGATGGGACTGCCGTTTTTTGCGTGAGCCGGGATCAGAAAGCAATGAGAATGTGAGGTCGATGGAAAGTTTGTGAGGACGCGGGGACCGTCCCCGCGTCCTTGTTGTTAGAAACAACTAACAGAATGTGTATTTTGTTAACGAATTTTGTGTAAGTTGTTCTGAACTGAAGTATTGACAGTCCGGGAAATAATTGCTATCTTTATAACAACATATGAACAACTGCTCATACAAGAAAGTGTAAAACATATAACGAGTGAAGGGAGACGCAATTATGAAAAAGACAGTTTGGGGGACTTTGGCGGGAATGACGGCAATGCTGGGATTGCTTACAGCCTGCGGAAAGCAGGAAGGGATCTCGGAAGGGAGTATTTCTGTTTTGGAAGCGACGACATATACGGAATCGATTGAAGTGGATGGTACAGTGGAATGTGCACATCCACATTTTGTATACTCTTCTCTGACACTCCCGGTGACAGAGATCTTTGTAAAGGAAGGAGATCACGTATCTGCGGGAGATCTGCTCTGCGTTCTGGATACCAGAGATATGGAAGATCAGATCGAGCTGCAGCAGGTGGCGATGGATCTGACACAGAGGAATGCTTCTACGAATGTGACAGCAGCAAGGCATCGTTACAATACCTATGTAGAGGGAATAACCAACGGGACAGACGCCAATCTGGTAAAAGCGATGGCGGCAGCGGAGCAGGCCAGGGAAGTATGCGAATCGGCACAGATCCGGTACGCGGATTATAAGGAGTCCATAAATCTGGGAATGGATCCGACACTGACTGCTGCGGATCAGGCAGTGAAGCAGGCAGCCACGTCCATAGCGCAGGCACAGTCCTTACAATATGAAATGGACGATAAGGAGTATGTGACGGACATCCAGAAAGAACAGGCAGAAGATGCGGTGGACAGTGCGAATCTGGCCTATGTGCAGGCAATACAGAGACGGGATAATCTGCTGCGGCAGAGTGATCTGCAGCTGGCCGCTTATGCAAAGGATGTGGACGATGCGATGACCAACTATCTGAGCGCCGTAGCAGCTTATCAGGCGACGGTACGGGAACTGGACAATGCGAAACAGGCCAGTTCGGATGCGGTCAGTCAGGCACTGCTTTCCGGAGATCTGAGTGTGGAAGAACTGCAGCTGGCACAGCTGGAGCGGAAGCTGCTGGATGCGCAGATCCTGTCCGAATACAGCGGGACCGTAACTGCCGTTAATATCGAAGTGGGAGAAAATGCCACCGGTGTTTTGTTTGTGATCGAGGATACGGATGATCTGGTAATGAATGCCAGAGTGCCGGAGAAGGATATCAACCGGATCTCGGATGGCATGGAAGTATCCGTGACACCGAAGGCGGACGAGTCGGATACCTATACAGGCAAGATCAGCCGGATCGCTGATGCGGCAGCAAAGAATGCATCCGGACAGACCGATACTTCGGGAGAAGATGCCGAATATAAAGTGACCATTGATATTGCGGATCCGAATGAGAAGATCCGTATCGGTATGAACGGGGATGCAGAGTTTGTTGTATACCGTCAGGAGAATTGCTTTACGCTTCCGAACAAAGCAATCTATACCGGCGAGGATGGAAAGCAGTATATGCTGTGGCTGAGCGGCAGCACGGTGGATGACAAAGGTGTTGAGAGCGTTACGATCCAGAAATCGGAAGTAAGTGTAGTCTATGAAGGCGAGAGCATGACCGTTGTGGAGGGAAGTGCCGTTGCGGAAGGTACAAGATTTCTGACGGATGCGGCAGCTTATATGGATAAGGCCGGCACAACGGTCGTGATCGAGAAATAAAGAGTGACGGACGATCACGCACCGGCGATGTTTTGACAGACCGAAGCGTGTGACCGGTTCACGTTCCGAAAACAGAAGAGCATAAAAGAGGCAGAGTTAGAATATGGCAGATAAAGTGATTCTTAAGGATGTATCAAAGATCTACAAGACCGGGGATACCGAATACCGTGCACTGGATCATGTGGATCTGAATATTGAGGAAGGCAGATTCGTCGTGATCCTGGGACCTTCCGGTGCGGGCAAATCCACATTGTTAAACCTGATCGGCGGTATGGACAATCCCACCAGCGGGGATGTGATCGTAAACGGAGAGAACATTTCGAAATACAGCGACCGGAAACTGAGTGATTTCCGCGCGCATTCCATCGGATTTATCTTTCAGTTCTACAATATCCTTCCGTCCCTGACGGTATTGGAAAATGTGGAGCTGGTCAAAGAGATCACCAAAACCAGAGTGGATGCCAAACAGGCGATCCGGGATGTTGGGCTGGAAAATCATTTCTACAAGTTTCCGAACCAGATGTCCGGCGGTGAACAGCAGCGTGTATCCATTGCCAGAGCGATCGCAAAGAACCCGGCGCTGCTGCTTTGTGATGAACCGACCGGTGCACTGGATTCCGTGACGGGTGCGATGATCTTAAAGATCTTAAAGCGCCAGTGTGATGCGGACCGCGGGAACAATACGGTGATCGTGGTCACGCATAATGCACTGATCGCAGATGTGGCGGATGTGGTGATCCGCGTAAAGAACGGACATATCGAAAGCGTAACCGAAAATGAAAATCCGATGAACATTGATGATGTTTCATGGTAGCAGACCGGAGGTTTCAGAATGCTGATCAGAAAAATGCTGCGTGACATCACAAGAAACTTCACGCAGTTTTTAACCATCTTTGCCATGGTCGGTGTGGCTATGGCGGTATATGTAGGTGTAAAGTCGTACGGAGACGGGATGAAAGTCTCGGCGGATCTGCTGTACAAAGAGCAGAATATGCCGGATCTGTGGCTTTCCGGTGCCGGCTTTTCCGAGCAGGATATGGAGGAGATCCGTGCAGTCAAAGGTGTGGCGGATGCCATGCGTTACCTGTCGCTCTCTATGACCGGGGAAGTAACCTATGCGGACGGGCGAAAAGAAACATTCACGGTTCCTATGGAAGGGAATTTTGTTGATATCCGGCAAAAGGAGATCACGGTCAACCGCTTTCTTCTGATCGAGGGGATCCCTTACGATCCGGATGCGGACGGTCTGTGGCTGGGAAGAATGTTTGCGCAGGCCCGGGATATCCATCCGGGTGATAGGATCAAACTGACCTACGAAGAGGCGGAGATCGAAAAAGAGGTACTGGGGATCATTTCGGTACCCGACCATATCTATGTGACGCAGGATGCGACGGTCCTGTTTCAGGCACCGGAGGATTTCGGATGGGTCTATATGTCGATGAAGTATTTCCCGCGGGAAGCAATGTATGACAAGATCATCGAAAGCGAAGCCATGCAGGGATTTCTCTCGGCCAGAGATTCCCTCCGTACTCTGCACGATATGGGGATGAGCTGGCGGGATATCCTGGTCTCGCAGCTGGGCGGTATGGATCCGGATACCGATCTGGAGACAGCGCTGGAACTGGCGGATGCCATTGCGAACGATACGGCGGGCGAAGAGAAAAAGCATGATTTTATCAAGGCACTGGATCCGCATTTCAATGTGGAGAAAGCCTATACCTATCCGATGGTGTGTGTGGATGTGGAAGGAGAAGCGCCGGGGATCTACCGGACCAATAAGGATGACGGATCGTTTGAACGGAAGCTGGACTGGATGAAAAACAGCTTATATGCCATCGATGCGGTGGATTCCGTGACCGGCCGGGATACCTGTGGTTCCTATGTGCATCACAAGTCGGAGGCGGAGGAAGGCGATACCTATTCCGGCATGTTTACCTTCCTGTTTCTGTTCATCGCATCGCTTTCGGTAGTGACGACCATGAATCGTTTCGTGAAAAAGCAGCGGATGCAGATCGGTGCGTTAAAGGCGCTCGGTTTTCGGAATGCAAAGATCTACCGGCATTATATATCTTACGGATTTTTCGTGAGCGTGGTAGGCGTCCTTCTGGGATTTGCTGTCGGCGTCCCGACCCTGGGGAATGGATTCTACGCGATGGAAATGGAGATGTATGATATTCCGATCGGCGGCATCTTTATCGGGAATGACAGTTATATCTGTGCGGTGCTGATCGTAATGATGGTCACACTGGTCACCTATTTCTCCAGCCGCAAGATCCTCTGTGAGCCGGCGGCACAGACACTGCGTCTGGAAGTGCCCAAGATCAAACAGAAAAAGAAGAGCGAAAAACCCAATGGCCTGATGTCGCGTCTGTCCTTTGCGGTAAAGTGGAACTTAAGGGATGTGGCACGGAGCAAAGCGCGTACGATCATGGGGATCGTCGGTATCGCGGGATCGGCGCTGCTGATCGTGATGGCCTTTGGTATGGAAGATTCCATGCAGCACTATCTGGACTGGGAGTTTTCCGGGATCCTGCGTTTTAGGTCCAGGCTGACCTTTGATTCGGATATCACAAATATGGAAAAGAGCGATCTGTACCGGGAGTATGGGGAAGCCACAACGCAGAGTGTACCCATCGAGTATTATGACGGCAACGGGATGCTGCAGACTTCGACGATCACGGTGAATGACTCCGACGGAATGATCGCGCTGTGTGATCACGATCAGCACTCGCACGATATCACCGAAGGAATCCCCGGAGCGACCTACAGTGATATTATGGCGCCGGGAGCATTGTTTGCCACAGAAAAACTGGTTGCCAACAAGAATCTGGACATCGAACAGAAACTGCGCTGGCATATCCTGGGCAGCGATGACTGGTACGAGAGCAATATCGCGGCGGTCAGCCGGGATCCGCAGTCACAGCAGTTTGCCATGACCAGGCAGGCATTCGAGGGGCTGGGCGAAAAGTACGAGCCGGATACCCTGTACACGCAGGTGGACCTGACCGGTGTGGATGATGAGGACATCGACGGTGTAAATGCGATCAGTACCATCTCATCATTGCGTACGCAGATGAGCGGTATGCTCTCAATGATCTCGGGAATGCTGGGATTGTTCATCGGCGTGGCCGGTGTGCTGGGCTTTATCATCATCTACAATATGGGCCTGCTTTCGATGAATGAGAAGATGTACCAGTTCTCCACGATGAAGGTGCTGGGCTTTAAGTTTATGAAGATCGTAAAGATCTACACGATGCAGAATGTGTGGATCACGATCGCAGGTATAGCACTGGGACTGCCCGGCGGGTTCTTCTTTACGGACTATATGTTCCGCTATGCGATTGGTGAAGATTACGACTTCAATGCGTATATCGAGCCGTCGGCTTATCTCATCGCAGTAGCGGGGACGATGGCGGTGATGATCTTTACCAGTATCTTCCTGGCTATGGGACTTAAGAAGATCGATATGGTGGCCAGTCTGAAGGCGAATGAGTAAGGAGTGGGCGTGGCCCGGATGATTGTGAAGAAAAAGTGAAAAAACTTATTGACATGTTAGCTGAAACTAATTATACTGCATTTGATTAGATGAGGCTTACTATGGTTGCGCGAAACGGCGCGGAGGTAGATTCAGATGACATTGAATGATGCGGAACTGGGAACGGAATATGAGGTAAAAGATGTGGACTTGGACGGCGATGAGGAGTTGGAGAGTTTCCTGTTTTCGCTGGGGTGCTACAGCGGTGAAATGATCACGGTGGTGGATAAGAAGCGGAATCTGGTGGTTTCCATCAAGGATGCCAGATACAACATCGATCCGGAACTGGCCGACCGCATCCATATCTGAAACGGGGAGTGCTGTATTGCCGGGCGGATCCGTAAAGATCCGTCCGGAAAACTATGCCGGAAGGCATATATTTTTTAATCTGCGGGTTAGAAAAAACTATCAATAATATAGCATCTCTAATATGTGTTATGAATATCTTACAGGAAAGGGCCTGAAGATAGATAGGAAAGGAAGGGATAAACAATGAGGATCGCACTGACAGGAAATCCGAACAGCGGAAAGACGACGATGTACAATGCGCTGACCGGACGGAGCGAAAAGATCGGTAACTGGGCCGGTGTAACGGTAGACCGGAAGGAGAGTCCGATCAAAAAGAACTACAATGATACGGGAAAGGAACTGATCGCGGTGGATCTTCCGGGCGCATATTCGATGTCGCCGTTCACTTCGGAAGAGAGCATCACCAGCAGTTACGTGAAGAATGAGCATCCGGATGCGATCATCAATATCGTGGATGCCAGCAATCTGAGCCGCAGCCTGTTCTTTACCACACAGCTTCTGGAACTGGGGATCCCCGTAGTGGTCGCGCTGAACAAGAGTGATGTGAACGGGAAAAAGGGAAACACCATTGATGTTAAGATGCTGTCCGAAAAGCTGGGCTGCCCGGTGATCGAGACGGTATCCACCGAGAACAAGGGTTTAAATGAAGTGGTTAAGACGGCTGCTTCGCTGTTGGGGAGCAAACAGAGTGCACCCTATGACGAAGGAGAGGTGGATCTGCTGGATAAGGCGGCGGTGGAAGCATCCGACCGTAAGCGTTTCGAATTTGTAAACGGTATCGTAAAGCAGGTAGAAGTACGTAAGGTGCTCACAAAAGACAAGACCAAGGGAGATGCCCTGGATAAGGTACTGACCCATCCGGTATTTGGTCTGCTTATCTTTGCCGGGATCATGTTCCTGGTATTCTACATTTCACAGACAACGGTAGGTACCTGGCTAGCAGATCTTCTGGCCGGAGCGATCGAATCGTTCCAGGGCTGGGTCGGCGAGCAGATGGCGGATGCAAATCCTCTGCTGTATGCGCTGCTGGTAGACGGTATCATCGGCGGTGTCGGTGCGGTTGTCGGCTTCCTGCCGCTGGTAATGGTAATGTACTTCCTGATCGCGCTTCTGGAAGACTGCGGATATATGGCAAGAGCAACGGTTGTGCTGGATCCGATCTTTAAACGTGTCGGTCTTTCCGGTAAATCCGTGATCCCGATGATCATCGGTACCGGCTGCGGTATCCCGGCGATCATGGCCTGCCGTACCATCCGTAACGAAAGAGAAAGAAGATCCACCGCAATGCTGGCAACCTTTATGCCGTGCGGTGCGAAGCTTCCGGTCATCGCACTGTTTGCCGGTGCTTTCTTCCCGGAAGCAACATGGGTAAGCTTTGTATGTTATATGCTCGGTATCGTACTGATCCTTCTGGGCGCGCTGCTCATCAAGGCGATCACCGGTATGAAGTACCGCAAGAGTTTCTTCATCATCGAGCTGCCGGAGTATAAGAGACCGAGTCTTGTATTTGCACTGAAGTCTATGCTGGAGCGTGGTAAGGCCTACATCGTAAAGGCCGGTACCGTGATCCTGGTATGCAATACGGTAGTACAGATCATGCAGACCTTTAACTGGCAGTTCGAGGTGGTTGAGGAAGGTATGGAAGATACTTCGATCCTGGCCTCCATCGCAGGGCCGTTTTCCGTACTGTTGGTACCGATCGTTGGTGTGGCTGCATGGCAGCTGGCTGCGGCAGCGATCACCGGTTTTATCGCAAAGGAAAATGTGGTTGGTACCATCGCAACGGTTTATGCCATTACCAATCTGGTTGATCCGGATGAACTGGAGCTGGTCGGAGAAGGCAATGCCGTGGCAGCAGTCATCGGTATCACCAAGGTGGCAGCGCTTGCTTACCTGATGTTTAACCTGTATACACCGCCCTGCTTCGCGGCACTCGGTGCGATGAATTCCGAAATGAAATCCGCAAAGTGGCTGTGGGGCGCGATCGGTCTGCAGCTGGCAACCGGATATACCGTAGGATTCCTGGTATATCAGATCGGTACGCTGGTTACGACGGGCTCCGTTGGGGCAGGTTTTGCAGGCGGCCTGATCGCAGTGATCGCATTTGCGGCAATCATCGCAGGTATCATCATGTCGAACCGTAGAAAGATGGTTCTGGAGTATCGTCTGAAGGCAAACTGAGTTATTGAGTTACTGAGAGACGCGGGGGCGATCCGAGGACACGGGGACGGTCCTGCTGTCCTCCGCGTCTTCATAAGGTGAAGGAGATCGGATATGGTTGATCTTATTGCATTTGTTGTGATCGCATTGCTCTTTACCGGAGCGTGTGTTTATATTTACCGGGAAAAGAAGAAAGGCAGACACTGTATCGGCTGTCCGATGGCAGGGAACTGTGCAAAGTGTCACAAGCAGGCAGAAGCAAAGAAAGCAGCCTCTTTGAATTAAACGGAGAAATGTATTATGCAGGCAACGATCACAAACATCATAGTAATCGGCATCCTGGTGGTGATTCTGTTTTTTGCCGTAAAGAATACCATTCCGCATTTTAAAGGGGAGAGCTCCTGTTGCGGCGGAGGCGGTAAGCCGAAGCGGAACAGACCTGCTAAGATCGGACCGGTCGTAGCCGTTAAGATTGTGAAGATCAACGGGATGAGCTGCGAGCATTGTTATGCCAGAGTACAGAATGCGCTGAATTCACTGGAAGGGGTGAATGCAAAAGTAAACGGCAGCAGGGATGTGGCCGTGATCAAAGCAGACCGGGAGATCAGCGATGAGCGGATCGAAGAGGTGATCGCGGAGCTTGGATATGCGGTCGCTTCGATAGAGACAAAGTAAAAAACCATGAGGTCCGTCCCCATGGTTTTGGAGCATATGGGAAAGATCCGAAAAGTATTCGGGGAACATACGAAATGTAACGGTTGCAGCGGTTGTGCAACAGGCGGCGGGAAAGCCTGCAAAAGCTGCTTACCCGAAGGCGGTTTTCAGAATATGGGGCAGATGTGGGAAGTGGTGAAATAAGTTTCTCTGACAGAAGGAATGGGCACCGGTGTGTTGTTTTGCACTGGTGCTTTTTTGTTATTGTGTGGTATAATATCACGACAGAATGTGTTGAAACGGAGTGAAAGAAGCTTCTTGGGAAGCATAGACCGGATCCTGCCGGCGGGTGACAAACCCGGAGTGATATGGTATCGTATTAAACGGATGCGGAATGTTTCCTAAAAAACATATACATGAGGATAAGTTATGAACGAAAAGAGATTTCATGTTTGTATTCTTTCAGCGACTCTGACAGATCAGTTTTCGAAAGAATTGATCAGAGGAGCAATTACAGCTGCAAAACAACTGGATGTGAATCTCACCGTGATCCCGGGAAAGTATTTGGGGATTCAGGGCATTAATGATAGTTTTGAGGCATATTATGAGTATCAGTACAATGTATTATTCTGTTATGCAGCAAAAGCGCATTTTGATTATATTATTGCACCTGTCGGAACGATTGCTTATGCGTACAATAATGAATTACAAAAAGAATTTTTGGATCGATTTGCCGGAACCCCGGTATTATGTGTGGCATCTGCAATAGAAGGTTATGATTGTCTGGAATTTGATAATTCTGCAGGAATAACCGCTGCCGTAAACTATTTGGCAGAACATGGAAGAAAACATATCGGCATAATGGCGGGAAGACCGGAAAATTGTGAATGTATCGAGAGATGTGAGGCCTATCGGAAGAGTCTTAAGGACAACGGGTTGGTTTTTAAAGACAGTTACCTGATGTACTGTGATATGTCTTATGATTGTCAAAAGGAAGCGGAGAGTTTATTGGATCGTAATCCGGAGCTGGATGCGGTGATATGCATCAATGATATCATTGCGTCTGTAGTTTATGATGTTATTCGGGAACGTGGAAAAATCATTGGCAAGGATATTGCGGTAACCGGATTTGATGACCAGTTCTTTGCCAGGGAAATGACTCCTCCGCTTGCTACGGTTAAAGCAGATGCGTTTCAGTTGGGAATGGAATCTGTTGAGAAAGCATATAATTATCTGAAAGGGATACAGGACGATAGGCATCTTGTTGGTACGAGATTTATTCCGAGAAAATCCTGCATTGATGAAAGCAGATTATCGGATGAGGAAAAAACATTATTTCAGGAGGATACGGATGGTGCAGAGATTATATCTGCTGCAAAACCAGAAAGGTATATAAAAAGAACTCACCTTGAGAATCTGTTTATACGGGATTCGCTGATGTTTGGAGGCAATCTGAAAGACAGCTATGCCGGCATACTCAAGAGACTTTGTAATATTGGCTCTGTAACCAGCTATCTTTATATACTGGAGGATCCGGTGGAGCATTTTAATGACTCAGAGTATGCAGGTAGCAGACAATGGTTGTTTAAATCGTATGCCTATGGTGCCAATTGTTTTAATATTCCGGAGAATGAGCAGAGAATGGATACCGGAACAGTCTTTGAACATTCATTGTTGGTATCTGATCGTACAAGAATTCTGATCGCTGCAAATCTGTTTTCGGCGGAGATGCAGTATGGTTTAGTGCTTCTTGAACCGGAAAATTTTGATTTCTTCGAAGAAATAGAGCTGATCACATACCAATTGAGTTCCGCAGTTCGTTCTTTGGATATTTTGAAAAATCTCAACAATCTCCTTACAGATACAAGGCTTGCGCTTGCTATGGCAAATGATTATCAGTATATCTATTGTGTAGATATCGAGAACGGAAGTTATACACAATATGAACGGGAAAGAACAGATAAGGATTTTGGCTTGAAAGTCAGGGGAGAGGATTTCTTTACGGACTTAAGAAAAGAATGCGACGAAAAGGTATATGATGAGGACAAAGTATTTTTTCAGAATATGTTCAACAAAGAGACATTTCTTAACGGCTTAGAAAAGGGGGAGTTCTTTGGCTTTGATTATCGTTATAAGAAGAACGGACAGTTTAAGTATCATCGTTTAAAAACCATAACAGGTACAGCTGAGAATCAGGGAACCGTATTCATCGGGGTTTCAGATATTGATCAGCAGAAGAGACAGCAATTGAAGGCGGATGAAGAAAGGCTGAGATTCGCAAGAATATCCAATGCTCTGGCTGCACGATTTGAGATGATCTACTATATAAATATTGTAACGGGGGAATATATTGTTTATGCTTCCGGGAATAAGGACACAGAACTTTCGGTAATCGAACAGGGGGAGGATTATTTTTCCCAAGCGGTGAAAAATGCAGAGAAGTTTGTTCATCCGGACGACCTTGAAATGGTAAAAAAACATGTTCGCAAAGATAATCTGTTGCTGATGCTTCAGGAGGACGAATCGTTTTCTTTGTCCTACAGACAGATCATTGATGGGAATATTCAATATATGAATATGAATGCGGTTCGCATGGCGGATGATGATGATTATGTGATTATCGCGGTAAACAATGTGACCGCTGCGAAACTAAGAGAATTGGAAATACAGGCAGAGCTGTTTACAGATCCGCTTACCAAGGTGAAAAACAAAGCGGCTTATACCAAGAACGAAACAAAGATGGACATGCTGATCAGGGAAAATCTGTGCGGGGAATTTTCTGTTTTTGTATTTGATCTCAATGATCTGAAAAAGATCAATGACAATTTGGGACATGATGAGGGAGACAAGTATATCCGGTCAGGTGCAAGATTAATTTGCGAAACGTTTAAGCATTCGCCTGTTTTCCGGATCGGCGGGGACGAATTTGCTGCAATTCTGACAGGAAATGATTATGAAATCCGCGAATGTCTGAAGATGGATATGAAAGAAAAAGTTGCAGATAATATAAGAAACGGCAGAGTGGTTGTTGCCGCCGGAAACGCGGATTATGTGAAAGGGCAGGATACCTGCCTGCTCGATGTGTTCAAAAGAGCAGATCAGGAAATGTATGCTGAAAAGCACAGATTAAAATGTGTATCCGATCCGGAGATAGGACAGTAAAGGGGATGAGACCATATAAGGACGTAAAACTGAAAGATATTGCGAATGCGCTGGGGATTTCGGTGGTCAGTGTATCGAATGCATTACGGGGAAAAAGAGGGGTCAGCGATGAACTGAGAAAAAAAGTCTGTGAAGAGGCTAAGCGGCTAGGATTGGATCTGACCGTATATGAGCGGCAAATCGAAAAAAAATCGGAGATCGTCGAACATAAATATACCATTTCCATTGCCGTGATCGTTTCGCAAAGATATATTTCGATCGGCACCTCGTTTTATTGGCAGATGTATCAGAAAACTGCGTATATTGCAGCCGGGAGAGGATGCATCACTACTTTGGAAATCGCAGATGATGAACATGAAGCAGTGGCGCCTTTGATTATACGTCAGCAGGAAGTGGATGGTGTGATCGTTATCGGACCGATGCGGGAGCCGTTTCTGAAAAGCCTGTTAAATGCGGCTGCTTGTCCCGTTGTTTTTATGGATCAGCAGATCGGATACGGAAAATATTCTGCCGTATTATCCGGGAATTATTACGGTATGTACCGCTCTACATACGAACTTGTTCTGGCGGGACATAAGGAAATCGGTTTTGTCGGAACACTTGCCGGATCAGGAAATATCATTGATCGTTATTATGGTTATAAAAAATGTATGCGTGAGAATGGTCTGAAAGTTTTAAAACAATGGGTTTTGTCGGACCGGAAAGGGAAAAATGAAATACCCGGGATAAAGTTGCCGGAGCACCTTCCTTCGGCTTTTGCCTGCAGCAGTGACTATGCGGCAGCTATTTTGTATGATGCGTTAAAGGAGCGGGCGGTACGAGTTCCGGAGGATATATCGATTGTGGGATATGATGATTATTTGATCGGACATGAGTTGTCAGGTAAATTAACCACTTATCGGGTGGATTTGGAACGTATGGCGAAATGTGCGGTGAAACTGGTTCTTCGCGAGATACAGGATCCTATGACCTCCGGAGTGATCTATGAGGTGGATTCGTATGTGATAAAACGGGAATCCGTTCGCAGGATCGTGTGACTGCATATAATATGGGTGAAAATATGGAACAGAATGTGACAATGAGCGATATTGCCAAGGCATTGGGGATCAGTACAGTAGCGGTATCAAAGGCTCTTTCCGGAAAAAACGGAGTAAGTGAAAATCTGAGAAAAGAAGTTTTTGAGACAGCGGAAGAACTTGGATATGAACGAAAAGAAAAAAAGAAAAAAGGGAAAACAAGTGTTACGGTCGGCGTGGTCGTAGCGGATCGGTTCATGGCGGAGAACAGATCCTATTATTGGCGGATCTATCAGGAACTCACATTTGCGGCAAAGCAGAAGCAGTATTTTACGCTTTTGGAAGTCATCGATCAGAAAGCGGAAAAGGCGGGGGAATTACCGAAACTACTGCAGGGAAGTATTGACTGCCTGATCGTATTGGGGGCTTTTTCCGGAAAATATCTGGATATGCTTAACAGAAAAGCAGTGGTTCCACTGGTAGGGCTGGACACCATTTACGAACAGATCAATGGTGATGCGGTGATAGCAGATAATACGATCGGGGGCTACCGTATGACGGAATACCTGATACAGTCCGGGTATCACAGGATTGGCTATGTAGGTACCCTGAAGGCTACGCCAAGCATAGATGACCGGTATATGGGATATTGCAAAGCAATGTTTTTTTACGGACTTTCCGTGCAGGAAGCCTGGCTGATCAAAGATCGTGATATTGAAAGCGGGAGAATGGATACCGAAGAGTGTTTCCGGCTGCCGGAAAAACATGATATGCCGGAAGCCTTTTTTTGTAACAGTGACTTAAGTGCTATGATACTTATCGGTAAATTACGGGATAAGGGATTGAAAGTACCGGAAGATGTATCGGTAGTCGGATTTGACCATTTCCTGCCGGAGCCGTCGGAAGATCTGCAGCTGACAACTTATGAAGTGGATATCCGCGGTATGGCATATGAGGTAATGGAACTGATCAAGGATCGTATGGAAAAACGGGATCGTCCATACAGGTTGCTGACGGTCCGGGGAAAAACGGTGAGTGGAAAAACGGTGAAAATCCGTAACGATTAAAAATCTAAGTTTTTCGAAATTTACCGGGGGTCATCCCGGTATGCTTTTTAAAAATCCGGATAAAATTATTTGTATCATAAAAACCTGTGCGACTGCTGATCTCCTGGACTGTCAGGGAAGTATTGATCAGCAGTTTTTTTGCGTTGTTAATCCGAATACGATTCAGATCCTGCATCGGGGAAATACCGAAAATGGAACGGTATTCCCTGCAGAGCTGGAAACGGCTGATACCCAGGCGGTCAGAAAAATGCTGTAGCGTATGAGGTTCATCGGAGTGATACAGGATAGCGTGATGCATTGTGTCCAGGTATCCGGGAGTGGCTCCGGATGCCTGTGAAAAGGTGCCATGTTCGTTACAAAGGGTTTTACAGTAAGTACTGAGGATCCGAGTAAGCAAAAGATGCGTATCTAGAGCCTGCTCGGCGGAGAAATACTGCGGAATAGCGGACAGTTCGGTCAGTGTAAGGGGGGAACAGGAACGCAGTGCCGGATGGATCGGCTTTCCGACGGACAGATAATCTGAAAATACGGAATAATCGCCGCCGATGAAGCAGAATCGAAGGCTGCATGGAAGCATAACAATCCTGATACGAAAAGTCTGTGATACCGGTGAGGCAAAGAAGTGACCGGTAGCCACATTGTATTCAACAGGTTCACAATCGTTACCGGCCTGAATCAATACAGCTCCTTCCACACAGTAGATGAGAAACAGAAAAGGTATGGGAGAAAACGTATATTCCTGCAGAATGGTAAGATTCTTTTCACAAGAGGCAACAGGATGGAGTAAATGCTCGGAAACATTCGGGTCATATGTATAAAGCTTTAACCCCAAAGGATCATCCGTAGTATTATCTCCAATCATCTGAATACTTCTGGTCAGAAGTGCAGAATCATCTGAATTCATGTATGTCCCTCTTTTTGAATAAGCAGTAAATGACAGTTATATGATATTTCTATTATCGTACAAGAATATATGATAAATGTCAATAATAGCATATTGAAAATTAATTTAAAAAGAAATATATTGAAGATAGTTAATAAACCTGACAATATAGATTAAATTAACTTATGATAATAGGGTTAATGAAAGGTGGTATGGAGATGATACATAGCAGGTACTATACGGAAAAGGAAAAACAGGAGCGTTTGCTGGAAAGGAAAAATGAAAAAACAACGTTCTATAATGGTATATTTGATCGTTATACCTGGCCGGTGATCACAAGACAGCATATTCCGTTGAGCTGGAGATATGATCTGGATATTGAAACCAATCCGAATTTCCAGGAAAGACTGGGGGTAAATGCAACACTGAATTCAGGGGCCATACGGTTGAACGGAAAGAATTACCTGGTAGTTCGCATTGAAGGGAATGATCGTAAATCCTTCTTTGGAGTGGCGGAAAGTGAAAGTGGTATTGACGGATTTCGGTTTTGGGAGAAACCGATCCTGTTTGAAGATACCTGTCCGGAAGAGACTAATGTATATGATATGCGTCTGACGCAGCATGAGGATGGCTGGATCTATGGCGTGTTCTGTTCCGAGAGTCATGATGATTCTGTTAATGATCTTTCTGCGGCGGTTGCAGCCGCCGGGATTGTGCGGACCAAAGATCTGAAAACCTGGGAGCGTCTTCCGAATCTGATCACCAGACGTTCTCCGCAGCAGCGAAATGTGGTTTTACATCCGGAGTTCGTAGACGGAAAATACGCATTTTACACACGACCGATGGACAGTTTTATTGATACAGGCAGTGGCGGAGGTATCGGTTTCGGGCTGTGCGATGATATCACGAATGCGGTGATCGATGAGGAAAAAATACTGAGCAGGAGAAAGTATCATCAGATCACGGAGGCAAAAAACGGGGAATGCATCGTTCCGATCAAAACGGAAAAAGGGTGGCTTCATATTGCACATGGTGTGCGTAATACAGCAGCAGGGCTTCGTTATGTACTTTATGCCTATGCTACCGCAACAGATCATCCGGAGAAGGTGATCGCAGAGCCGGGGGGATTGCTGCTGGGGCCTCTTGGATGGGAAAGAACAGGGGATGTTTCCAATGTAGTGTTTTCCAATGGGGCGATCGTGAAGGAAAACGGAGAGATTTACCTATACTATGCAGGAAGTGATACCAGGGTCTATGTAGCTACAACGACGGTGGAAAAGCTGACGGATTATATCTTCCATACACCGGAAGATGCAGGCAGAAGTGTTCTTTGCGTAAGACAAAGATGTGCAATGATCGATCGTAATCTGGAGATCTTGGAAAAGGAGGGATTGAAATGAGGTATCAGATCGTAAACAGTCCGGCAGTTCCCAATATGCCATGGCAGGATGCACCACAGAAAAAGTCGGATATCCCTATGTGGAGATACAGTGAGAATCCCATCATCAACCGTAATCCGCTAAAAAATGTAGCCAGAATCTTTAACAGTGCAGTGGTTCCCTATCACGGAGCTTTTGTTGGAGTATTTCGAGGTGAACAAAAGGATGGAATCCCCTTTATCTATTTTGGGAGAAGTAATGACGGGATTCATTGGGATTTTGATGAGGAAAGGATTTCCTTTATCGATGATGAAGGAAACGAATTTATGCCTAAGTATGCCTATGATCCGCGCCTGGTGGAGATTGACGGAACCTTTTATGCGATCTGGTGTCAGGATGCCTATGGTGCTGCGATCGGTATGGCAAAGACAAAGGATTTTAAAATCTGGACCAAAATGGAAAATCCGTTTCTTCCTTTTAATCGAAATGCCGTACTGTTTCCACGTAAAGTAGGCGGAAAATACATGCTGCTTTCGAGACCTTCGGATAGTGGCCATACACCGTTTGGAGATATCTATCTTTCGGAAAGCCCGGATCTGGAATACTGGGGGCATCATCGGCATGTGATGGGAAGAAGCGAGAAATGGTGGGAGTCGGTAAAGATCGGGGCAGGTGCGGCGCCGATTGAGACAACAGAAGGATGGCTTTTGTTCTACCATGGCGTAACCGGAACCTGTAACGGATTTGTATATTCCATCGGAGCCGCCATTCTTGATATCGATCATCCATCCATTGTGAAATACCGGTGCAGTACATTTTTGCTGACGCCCGAAGAATGGTATGAGGAAAGAGGATTTGTGCCAAATGTATGCTTTCCTTGTGCTGCCATCCACGACAGTGAAACCGGCAGGATCGCCGTGTATTACGGCTGCGCAGACAGTTATGTATCATTGGCATTCACAACACTGGACCAGATCGTGGATTATATAAAGGAACACTCCGTTGTCCGGGAGTCGGACAGCGAAGAAGGAAAACAATAAACAAAAACACAAAGAGGAGGACTCAAAATGAAGAGGAAAGTAGCAGCAATGGTAATGTCCATGGTGATGGCAGTTTCTGCGATCGGCTGTGGATCTGCGGGGGAAACGGCTGCCGGAAACGGAAATGCTCCGTCTGCGACGGAGGACGGTTCAAAGGCCGGCGATAACACGGAGAACAGCTCGGGATCAGGTGCGTATGGTTCGATCATTCTGGGAGAAACCGGATCGGACATTACCACTACGATCAAATTCATCCACCACAAGACAGACCGTGAGCAGGACGGTACGATAGCAGGGTATATTGCCGAGTTTAATAAGACCTATCCGAATATTACCGTGGAAACCGAAGGGATCACGGATTATGCGGAAGATTCTCTTTTGCGGCTGCAGGGGGGCAATTGGGGGGATATTATGTTCATACCTGCGATCGATAAGGCGGAGCTTCCCAATTACTTTGAGCCGTGGGGAACGGTGGAAGAGATGAGTAACTATATCAATTTTGCCGGAGAATGGGCTACCGGCGGACAGAATTATGGTATCAGCTATATGGGAAATGCGCAGGGGCTGCTGTACAACAAAAAGGTATTTGCGGATGCAGGCGTGACAGAGCTTCCCAAGACCCCGGATGAGTTTATCGAAGCATTACAGAAGATCAAGGACAATACAAATGCGATCCCGCTCTATACAAACTTTGCTGCAGGCTGGACTATGGGCGGTCAGTGGGATGCATTTCTGGGTGCGATCACGACGGGGGATGAAACCTGGTTGAATCAGAAATTCGTGCATAGTGCAGAACCGTTTAAAGATAACGGCGATGGTACCGGAGCCTATGCGCTGTATAAGATTCTATATGATGCGACCGCAAAGGGGTTGATCGAGGATGATTATACGACAACCGATTGGGAAAGCTGTAAAGGCAGGATCAATAACGGTGAGATCGGATGCATGGTACTTGGTTCCTGGGCCATCGTACAGATGAAGGATGCAGGTCCGAATCCGGATGACATCGGATACATGCCGTTCCCGATCACGGTAAACGGAAAACAATATGCGACCGCAGGTGCGGATTACTGTTACGGTATCAATAAGAATGCAGATGATACGAACAAGCTGGCAGCACAGATTTTTGTTAAGTGGATGGTTGAAGAGTCCGGCTGGTGCGATTTTGAAGGCGGGTATCCGATTTCCAAGAATGCTCCGACATCCTTTGCATTCGATGGCGTGGAAGTTGTGGAAAATGCAGCGGCACTCGAAGGAGAAGAGGATTTTATGGGGGAAATGAATGCAGAATCGGATCTGAACTTTAACAACGGTGGTGATTCTAAAGTGCAGGATATCGTTGTAAATGCGTTCAATGGGACCAAAACTTATGACGAGATCATGGCTGATTGGACAAAGAAGTGGAACGATGCACAGGAAGAACTGGAAATCGAAGTATTGTATTAAGCAGTTGCTTCCTTATGTTTTGACGGGTCGGGGAAATCGGAAGATAACCCCGACCTGTTAAATAGACAGGGCAGTTGTGACAATGACGCCGGTAAAGGCGGCGTAGAAAAGAGGTTTTATGTCAGCAAGTATCAGAGTAAATGTAAGTGATAAGAAGAATACTTCGAATTGGTTTACATCGCGAAAAGGTCAGAGGATCATTATCATATTCTGTTTTATGATCATTCCGCTGCTTCTGCTTTTTACATTTACATATCTGCCGTTTGGCAAGATGGTGGGTTTTAGTTTTTACAAGATGAAGTACATCGGAGAAAGAAAGTTTGTAGGTCTGAAAAACTATGCCAGAGTATTTACGGATCCGGACTATTTCAGATCGCTCAAGTTGAGTTTTTATTATATGGCCGGCTCTATGGTGCAATTGGTGATCTCTCTGTATCTGGCAACAATATTGAGTTTTAAGATAAAAGGCGGGAATATATTTAAAGGATTTATGTTCTTTCCTTATCTGATCAATGGTATAGCGGTTGGTTTTATCTTTAAATTCTTCTTCACACATGGTTTTGTGCTGGATACGGTTCTCGGGTGGTTTGGGTTCAAAGCAGATCAGCTGCCGTACTGGCTCCGTGATCAGGGAATCAATAACTGGTCACTTGTAGGGACATCCGTATGGAGATATTTTGGACAGAATATGGTACTTTTTATCGGAGCGATCATGTCTGTTTCCGGGGATCTTTACGAAGCAGCTATGCTGGATGGCTGTAATAAGTTTCAGCAGTTTTTCTATATCATCCTTCCGAATATTCGTACAGTACTGGTACTAAATGTGATCCTTTCGATCACAGGTTCGCTGAGTGCTTTTGAACCGCCATATGTTATTACGGGTGGTGCAAACGGAACGGCTACTTATTTTGTAAAAATGCACGAAGTGGCACATACATCACAAAAGGTCGGACAGGCTTCGGCGATGGCGGTTGTTTTGCTGATCATTATTCTGATCGCGACACTGGCACAGAATCTGTTCTTCAAATATGTGTTCCATAATGCGGAAGATGAAGGCCCGATGTTGAATGGTTCAGGTAAAAATCGTGTTCTGAATAGACGGAAAGGAGGCAGATGATTATGGAAAAAGACAACAACATGAGTATCATCAAAAAAAGGATTCTCGGTATTTTGAAATATGCATCGTTGGCAATCTTTGCGTTTATTGCAGTGCTTCCGCTGGTTTCGGTACTGATCACGGCGCTGAAGAGCAATGAAGAATATGCAAGGACCAGTGTGATGTCTTTTCCCGAAAAGATCAATATCCAAAATTTTGCGGAAGCGTTTAAAACGGCAAATATGGGTACTGCTTTTTTGAATTCCACAGTGATACTGATCGTGGTGTTGCTGGTATCTACCATTATCGGAACGCAGCTGGCTTATGTTTTAAATCGTTTTAAATTTCGGGGAAACAGTCTGATCCGCAATCTTTTTCTGTTTGCAACACTCCTGCCGGGAATAGCAATGCAGGTATCGGTTTATGAGATTATGACCAAACTGCAGCTGATCAATCATCTGTATGGCTATATCATCATGATGTGTGGAACGGATGTAATTTCAATCTATGTATATATACAGTATTTTGAAAATATCCCGCAGTCACTGGATGAATCCGGAATTATGGATGGAGCAGGTTATTTTCGGATCTACTGGTCTATCCTTTTACCGCTTTTAAAACCGGCAATTGTTACCAGCTGTGTGCTGAAGGGGGTCAGCACATACAATGAATATTATTGTGCGAATCTGTATCTGCAGGATAAAACGAGATATGCAACGGTAGCAACTTCTCTTTATACTTTTGTCGGGCCACTGGGGAGTCAGTACAATATGATCTGCGCAGGCGTGATCATTTCGCTTTTGCCGGCGTTAATTGTTTTTATCACTTGTCAGAATCAGATTTATTCCGGACTGACTTCGGGAGCTGTGAAAGGATGATATATGATGAAAAATCCGGCTGGTGACAATGCGTATAACAGAGTAATGACAAGAGTATTTGATCTGATACTCATATCAGCTCTTGCCCTTCTCTTCAGTGCTCCGGTCATAACGGCAGGAGCGGCCTGGACAGCAGCTTGTGCATTGTTTATGAAGATGTCAAAGGGGCAGGAAGGAGCCATCGTAAAATCCTATTACAAAGAGTTTTGCGGCAATCTGAAGGAGTCTGTCGGGGGATGGGTGATCAATCTGATGTTGATGGGGATTCTGACACTGGAATTATTTCTTACAAGAGATGATGCGCTGCAGTACGGTATCATGATCGGACCGGTGATCTTATGTCTGGCGTATTTGTGCTGGTATCTGTGCCTGCGGGCGCGTTTTCGGGAAAATACGGTATCCGCGATTGTAAACGCACTGAAATTTACGATGGCAAATCTTCCTGTCAGTCTTTTCAGCGGAGGATCTATGATCTTTTGTATCATTATTCTGTTTCGGTGCCCGATCCTGATTTCCTTTCTCCCGATAGCAGGGATCGCGTGTTTATTTTATCTGCCATCCTGCCTGATCGGAAAGAAGATCGATGCGTATATGAAAGAAAAAAATCTGGTACGGGAGAATGAAACCGAAGAAACGGAAAGCGGGAGTTGTATACAGGGAGATGTAGAAGCACTGGTATCGTTAACCGCCGGAAGAACCGATGTTTCAAAGATAGACGGATTCTTTCATTATTTAAAAATCAGTTTAGTAAAGGAAGGCAGAAAGCTTCGGGAAATGAAGAAAAAAGAAAAAATCGGATATATTCTGACCTACTATCGCGGGATCCTGTATATGGGAATGTTGTTGATCGCCGTCGTTCTGATGCTGACAGGCAGACCCACCGCTGCATCTGAAAATGAGATATTACGTATCGCTGTGATCAACAGCTGCCACAGCGACGGACAGTCCGATCAGGAAATATCCGAAAAACTGCTTCGGGAACTGGCAGTGTATTCGCAGGAAACCTTTGCGGATGGAATCATAAGATATGACAGCAGTTATCAGATCGCGTATTCATTCGGAGGCCGTTATTACGGAAGCAGTGCGGCGAATGACAGTGATTACGATAAATTTTTCCTGAATATACGCAATGGGTGGATCGATGTGGCGATCGTACCGGAGAGTTTTGTGAAATACTGTGATTTTCTGGGGGAAGTTTATGATGGAATTCCTGTGGATATCAGTGATGGTGGTTTTGTACAGGAAGCCGGTATTGATTTTGTCGGGGATAATGCCGGGGAACGGTGTTATCTGATCCAGCCTTGCGGCGGAAAAAACCGGGAAGTTGCGGAACTATTGAAAAGCTATTTTGGAGAGGAGAACGAAAAGAGATGAAACAGGTCAGAAACAGTCTGATTCCGTTAAAACCGGTGCTTGTCAGCCGTGTATGGGGAGGAAAAAGACTGAAAACCGAATGGGGATATGAGAGTGAAAAAGACGAGGGACTGGGGGAGTGCTGGGCAGTGTCCTGCAATCAGCAGGTAGATAGTCTTGTAACGGATGGTTTTTATTCCGGAAAGTATCTCTCACAACTGTGGAAGGAGGAGCCACAGCTCTTCGGAAAAAAAGAAAAGGATGCCGAATTCCCGCTTCTGGTGAAGATGATCGATGCAAAGGGAGATCTGTCCATTCAGGTACATCCGGATGATGCTTATGCAGGGAAACATGAACACAGTAAAGGGAAAAGAGAATGCTGGTATATTCTGGATTGTCCGGAGAATGCAGAACTGATCGTTGGAAATAATGCGAAGGATCGTGAAGAATTCAACCGTATGATCAAAGATAAAAGGTGGGGACAGTTATTGAAAAGAATCCCGGTGAAACCGGGGGATTTCCTGCAGATCGAGCCCGGGACGCTTCATGCGATCACATCCGGTGTTGAATTGTTGGAAGTGCAGCAGAACAGTGATGTGACTTATCGGATCTATGATTATGACCGGCAGGAAAATGGCAAGCCACGCGAGCTGCATCTCCGGCAGGGTATGGATGTAGCGATTGTTCCGGATATGTTTTCGGAAAAGAGCGTTATTCATACGGCCGGTCGGGATAATCTGCTGCAAAAACTCGTTTCCACGCCGGATTATACTATCTGGACGATCGGCATCAACGGAGTTGCTTCGATCGGACGGCTTACAGACAGTTTCCTGATCTGCAGCGTGATCAAAGGAAGCGGACGGCTGAATGGTATAGAATTGGAAAAGGGAATGCACTTTATCGTTCCCAATGGATATCCGATGGATCGGTTGGAAGGAAAGATGAGAATCAATCTTGCAGCCCCGGTATATGATTAAGAATGGTTCCGTAATTGAAAACCATCCGGGTATGATATGCATTGACACAGGGGTTCCGCTTGCGGAACCCTTATTTACTTTATAGAAAATGTTTTGGAATTCCTATTATGCAAACTGTATCGGGAGAAGCGCATGAGTTCATACGAAAATCGGTGTTGACATTCTATGAACAATGATGTAAAATGTTCATAGAATATTAGTTACAACTAACATATAGATGGTATATATCGCATGGAGGGCGGGATGGGAAAAGCATTTTCGGAGGAAGAACGTGCACAGGTACAGGAGAAGCTCCGCCGCGTGGGACTGAAGCTGCTGGCAGAGAGCGGAATCAGGAATGTCTCTATCCGCAGGCTGACGCAGGAGGTGGGGATCGCACAGGGAGGCTTCTATACGTTTTACCGTGATAAGGAAGATTTTGTCATAGATCTGATGTGTCTGCGTGTGCGGGAAAAGACGCAGGGGATGCTGGATCGGAAAGAAGATACGCTGGCTGATCCGGGAACCTTCCTGGTGGAATTGTTTTACCGGGAAGGTATGCATCTGAAAGAGAATAAGGCGTTTCAAAACAGAGAGAGCGGATCGATCGAGTTTTGGACAAGGGCATCCAAAGAGGGTGAGAACGAAATCCGTGAAACCTATCGGGATTTTTTAGAGCAGCTGTTAGCGTATTGGCGGAGCAATGGGCTGCAGATCGAATGCGATACGGATGGGATCATGAATGTGGGAATGGCGGCAGGTGTGTTATTCACGAATGCAGGTTTTATGGAGGAAGGATACTTCGCACAGATTTATCGGACTTTCTGCGAAGCAGAGGTCGCACGCTTTTTTAAGGTGGTGAGAAAGTGAGTGATGAACAAAGGCGGGAAGAAAGGGTACTTAGGATCACGACCGGGAGTTTATATCCGCTGCTGGTAAAGATGGCGATCCCTTCCATGATCGGAATGATCGTAAGTACGGCCTACAATCTGACGGATACCTACTTTGTCGGAAAGCTGAATGATGCGGTACTTACGGCTTCGGTGGGTGTAGTCTTCAGTTTTGTTTCCGTGATCCAGGCCATCGGATTCTGGATCGGCTATGGATCGGGAAATTATATCTCCCGTATGTTGGGAAAAAAGGAAAATGAAAAAGCGGAAGAAATGGCAGCGACCGGTGTACTCCTGGCTGTTTTTGCAGGGATGATCCTGATGGGGGCCGGGCTGGTCTTTCTGAAGCCGGTGGCGATCCTGATGGGCGCCGGAGAAGAAGCGGCACTCTTAAACGCCACGATGCGTTACCTGCGTATCACGGTCTGCAGCGTACCGGTGATGTTACTGTCCAACGTGCTCTATAACGAGCTGCGTCTGGCAGGCAGTTCAAAGAACAGTGTCATAGGACTTCTGGCCGGTATGGGCATCAATATGATTCTGGATCCGCTTTTTATCCTGAAATTGGACCTTGGTGTGGAAGGTGCAGCGTATGCAAGCTTTTTGGGACAGGTCACGGGAACGATCCTTTTGTATGTACAGACCTGTAAGAACGGTAACGTTCCGATCCGGCTGCGGAAAGCGAGACACGATATCGGATATCTGAAGATCATATTTGCAGGCGGAGCCCCGAATTTTTGCAGACAGGGGATCAGCAGTATATCTTCGGTACTGGTAAATCGTGTGGCTGCAGGCTTTTCTGTGGAGGCGCTGGCGGCGGTCACGATCACGGGGAAAGTGGCGTATATTGCCTATGCACTGGTGATTGGTTTTGGACAGGGCTTCCAGCCAATCTGTGCGATGAACTACGGAGCAAAAAAATTCGGCCGGATCCGTAAGGCTTTCTTTATGACGCTGATAACCGTGACGGTGTTTCTGCTCCTTGCCACGGCAGTGCTTGTCCTGAAAGGAGAAGCGATCCTCGGAGCATTTACGGAGGAAGAGACGGTGTTGATACTCTCAAAGCGGATCCTGCAGGCACAGTGTGTGGTGCTGCCTTTTATGGGGTATTACATTCTGATCGGAATGCTGCTGCAGAACATAGGCAGATTTGCGCTGGCCACTTCGGTAACAACACTGGAAAACGGCTTCTGTCTGATCCCTTCGCTGTATATGAACTGCTATTTGTTCGGGGAGAACGGGCTGGTCTGGTATAAACCGGTGGCCGGCGGAGCGGCATTACTGATCTCCTTGTTCATCGGGACGTATGCGTGGAGAAAATATCTGGGAGAAGAAGTTTCAAAGGGGAAGATTTGCAAAACGACAGAAAAAGGAGTGCTTGGAAATGAAATATCTGAATCGCTTTGAAGAGATCCGAAAAGAGGATGTGGCGAGTGCCGGTGGAAAGGGAGCCAATCTGGGGGAGATGACAGCAGCCGGGATCCCGGTACCGCCCGGAGCGGTACTCATGGCGGCAGCTTATGATCGGTATATGGAGAAAAACAGCATCGTTCCGGAAAAAGCGGAGAATGCACAGGCGTTACGGGATGCGATCATGCAGGGGACGATGCCGGGAGATATCGCAGAAGAGCTGCGCACCTTTTATGCATCGATGGGCAGGAATACCCGTGTGGCAGTCCGGTCCTCTGCGACAGCGGAAGACCTGGAAGATGCCAGTTTTGCCGGACAGCAGGAAACCTATCTGAATGTGCAGGGGGAAGAAGAACTGCTGGCAAAAGTAAAAGCCTGCTATGCTTCTCTGTGGGGAGACCGTGCGGTCAGTTATCGGAAAAATTCTGGGCATGATCGAGAACACGTTGCACTGGCTGTGGTGATACAGGAGATGGTAGAGAGTGATGCGGCCGGAGTCATGTTTACCGCGGATCCTGCGGGAAATCCGGAAAATATACATATCAATGCTTCCTATGGATTGGGAGAAGCAGTGGTATCCGGTATCGTAAGTCCGGATGAATATATCTGTGACAGAACCGGAACGACGATCAAGGAAGTCATCGGAAGTAAGGAATGTATGATCGTATATGGTACAAATGGCACAAATGGCACAGAGAAAAAGAATGTGGATGCTAACCGGCGAAATACAAAGGTGCTTTCAAAAGAAGAGATCGGAAAGCTGGTGCGGGAAGGACTGCGGATCGAGAAGCACTACGGACATCCGATGGATATTGAGTGGGCGGTCAAAGAGGACAGGATATACATTTTACAGGCCAGAGCAATCACGACACTCGGAAACCGGACAGAACAGATCTTTTCGGAGTCGGATTTTTCGCACTATCCGAAGGTGAAAGCGGCAAAAGGGGCAGAACGTGAAAGTGTTCTTTTCAATCTCGAGAAAACACCGACCCCATATTATCCGTTAGACCATGACTTTGGCGGTTATGTGGGAGAACAGAAAGGAATTCTTTTTGAGGAGATCGGTATACGTTTCGGGGACAGTATGTATCCGATCGATGACGATGGGGTGAATTTTTTGGGTGGGAGAAAGCTGAGATTTACAAAAAATGTATTACAGATCCCGAAGTATCTTCGCCGGATCAAAGATGCGGACGGAAATGCTGCGGCAGCATATGCGTCGCTGGAGGACTGTACTCGTATGCTTGCGAAGGAAAAAGCAGGTAAAGCAGAGACCATGCAGGAGATCGGCAGTGCGCTTAAGCGGATGCATGATCTGATCGGGAAGACTGCGTACGACCGGTTTTTGTATGCACTATTCCCAAATGCGATCGAGAGTATGAAGGCAAATAAGGAAATGCGGAAGTGGGGAAAAGATCTGAATTCCTACGATCTGCTGGAGGGGCTGTCTTATGTGACGGCGGATCTGAACCGCGAAATGGCTGAACTGGCGGCTTGGATCCGGACAGATGGAGAAATGAAAGAGACGGTCCTGCATAAGAACTATGAAGAAATACTTGCAGCGTATCCGGAACTGGGGAAGGAATTTGCTGCTTTTTTGGAAAAATACGGAAGCAAATCGGATTTTAACTGTTATTGCTTTGTTGCAAGATCCTGGCGGGAAGAGCCGGGAAGGTTTTTAAAAGTGCTGCGTCCCATGGTGAAAAAAGAAGAGGATTGTGTACCTGGAAAAGAAGAAGGAATGGAAAAATATCGTGAGATCCTTCGGCAGGCTAAGGCAAATATGAGCATCAAAAAGTATCGGGCATTTGAAAAGAGAACGGAAGCACTCAGGCAGTATCATTATATCCGTGAGGCAACGCAGTATCTGTGGGAGTCGGAGTTTGAATATTGCCGGGAGCTGCTGCGCCGGTTGGAGAAGGCGAGCGGAAAGGCTTATGAAGACAATCTGTACCTGTTCAAAGATGAGCTTTTTGATACATGTGAGAGAGGCTGGACGGATCAGACAGATGAACTGGTGAAGCGAAGGAAAGAAAAACGCCCATTAGCGGAAGCCTATTGGAATAAAGTAATGAAGGATGCACTGGAAAGCGACGAGGAAGGCATTGTGGGGATCGGCGGATCGGGCGGACAGGCTTCCGGGAAAGTGTGTATCGTACATTCACCACAGGAGTTTGATAAACTCTCGGAAGGCGATATCCTGGTCTGCACCTATACGGATCCGGAATGGACACCGTTGTTCTGCCTGGCCGCAGGCGTGGTAGTGGATACCGGAGGGACGCTTTCCCATGCAGCGATCGTAGCGAGAGAATATCATATCCCGGCGGTGCTGGCCACCGGAGACGCAACGAAAAAACTGAAGGATGGCGACCGGGTAATGGTGGACGGGAATAGCGGAAAAGTAGTCGGATTGTAATTGTGAATTCTTTGGGATCCTTATTGACAAAATATGTTTGATAAAATATAATTAATTCAAACATATAAAGCCGGCAATCATACAGAAGGAGGACAAAGCAATGAACTTTTATGATCTGAGTGTGACAGCAGCGACAGGTGAAGAGATATCGATGAAGGATTATGAAGGCAAGGTGGTATTGATCGTCAATACTGCTACGGGGTGTGGTTTTACCAAGCATTACAAGGATATTGAGGAAATGTATGAGAAGTTCCATGAGAAAGGTCTGGAAGTGATCGATGTACCGTGTAATCAGTTTGCAGGACAGACACCGGGAACCGATGAGGAGATCCATGAGTTTTGCACATTAAAGTATCATACGCAGTTTCCGCAGATGAAGAAATCGGATGTGAACGGAGAAAATGCGATCCCGCTGTTTCAATATCTGAAATCGCAGAAAGGGTTTGAGGGATTCGGAAAAGGCGCAGCAGCGCTGACGATGAGTGTCGTGGCTTCCAAGAATGATAAAGATTATAAGAATAATCCGGATATCAAATGGAACTTTACCAAGTTTGTTGTAGACCGGAACGGAGAGGTGGTTGCCAGATTTGAACCGACCGTAAAAATGGAAGAAGTAGCCGGCTTCGTGGAGAAACTTATTTAGTGCAGACACGGACATGACGAGAATATTTGAGGGGAAAGAACAATGGCACAGAAATATGAACAGCTTTTACTGAAAAACCAATTGTGTTTTCCGATGTATGCGTGCGGAAGAAAGATCGTAGCCGCTTATACACCGTATTTAAAACCACTGGGGCTTACATACACACAGTATGTGGTTTTTATGGTTCTCTGGGAAAACGAGAGCATGAATGTGGGACAGCTCGGAAGTATCCTGCATCTGGATGCCGGGACACTGACACCGCTGCTGAAGCATCTCGAAAAAGACGGTTATATCACCAGAGCACGTTCCAAGGAAGATGAGCGTGTGACGATCATAAGTATAACCAAAAAAGGAGAGGCGTTAAAAGAAAAATGCAAAGATATCCCGGCAAAAATGGCAGAGAATGGATCGGTACTTTCGGAGAAAGATGCTAAAGAACTCTATCGACTGTTGTATAAGTTCCTGGAGGGATCGAAATGAAAAGTGTTGTCCTGGGATTATTGATACCGTTTTTGGGAACCGCAGGGGGAGCCGCCTGTGTATTCTTTCTGAAAAAAGAACTGAAGGCAAATGTACAGAAGGCACTCAGCGGATTTGCTGCAGGAGTGATGGTAGCAGCCTCGATCTGGAGTCTGATCGTACCGGCGATGGAACAGTCGGAACCTATGGGAAAGCTGTCCTTTGTTCCGGCGGTGATCGGTTTCTGGCTGGGAATATTGTTCCTGCTTTTGCTGGATAACGTGATCCCCCATCTTCATATTCATGCTGAGAAAGCCGAAGGTCCGGGATCGAAGCTGCGCAGAACGACCATGATGGTACTGGCGGTAACACTGCATAATATCCCGGAGGGAATGGCGGTAGGTGTGGTTTATGCCGGCATGCTTGCGGGAAATGTCAATATTACCGCAGGTGGGGCTATGGCACTGGCTCTTGGTATCGCGATCCAGAACTTTCCGGAAGGTGCGATCGTATCGATGCCGCTGCGGGCCGAAGGCTCGAGCAAAGGCAAAGCCTTCTTAAACGGTGTATTGTCCGGCGCGGTAGAGCCAATCGGAGCGCTGCTTACCATTGTAGCCGCGGGCTTTATCGTACCGGCGATGCCATACCTGTTAAGTTTTGCGGCAGGGGCGATGATGTACGTGGTTGTGGAGGAACTGGTTCCCGAAATGGCGGAAGGCGAGCATTCCAACATCGGTGTGCTGATGTTTTCGGTCGGATTCACTCTGATGATGGCACTGGATGTAGCTCTTGGGTGAGCAGGAATGGCCGGGACAGGATTTTCTTCATACCAGTTTACGGAGAATATCAATATACTTTTCGGTGAGCGGTGAGGGCGGGATATTTCCTGGGAGGATATATCCGATCTCCATCCGATCATCCACTTTTAAAGGCTTGGCAACAATGCTCGGACCATTGAGTTCTTCACTGATCACACCGCTGCAGATGGTATAGCCGTTTAACCCGATCAGCATATTGAACAGGCTGGCCCGGTCACAGACGATGATTTCCTTGTCGCAGTCTACGGTGCTGAGGATCTCTTCGGAATAGTAAAAGGAGTTGTGGCTTCCCTGTTCATAGGACAGTCTGGGATAGGGTTTCAGATCGTTGAGTGTCAGAGACCTTTTCTTTGCCAAAGGGGAATTTTTCCCGATAAAAACATGCGGCTTCGCGGTAAACAGTTTCGTAAAAGTGAGATTGTTATCGCGGAGCGTTTTTTTAATAATGGTTTCGTTAAAATCGTTCAGATACAGGATCCCGATCTCGCTGCGCAGATGAGCAACATCGTCTATGATGTCATAGGTCTGCGTTTCACGCATATGGAATTCATATTTATCACCACCATATTCTTTGAGCAATTCCACAAATGCTTCTACGGCAAAGGAGTAATGCTGGGCAGAAACACAGAAGCGCTGTTTGCCTTTTCCTTTTCCGGTATAGCGTTCCTCGATCATGC
The DNA here is from genome assembly GCA_017634975.1 of Lachnospiraceae bacterium. Lineage (GTDB taxonomy): Bacteria > Bacillota > Clostridia > Lachnospirales > Lachnospiraceae > NK4A136. The sequence goes on from JAGBMJ010000004.1 coordinate 54,243, forward strand.
CGGCCTGTTCCAGAACCTGTCTGGCATAGCCGAGAAATTCATCCCCCTCCGGCGTGAGCTGTACACCTTTGTTTCCGCGAAGAAAGATGGCGATCCCGTATTCTTTTTCGAGATCGTGTATGGAAGCGGTCAGGGAAGGCTGCGCGATAAACAGTTTTTTGGCAGCTTCCGTGATGTTTCCGGTGTCGGCTACGGTGACGATATACTGCAGTTGTTTCAGAGTCATAAGTAATCTCCATGTAATAGAAATTTATAGTAGTATACCATAATCCATAGATAAAATCTATGGACAATAAACGCTTTTATATATTTTACCTATTATGACAATAGGCTTATACTCGACTCCGAAGTAAACCAAAAAGCAGGGAGGAAGGAACCATGTTGACATCAGTAGTCGGATATCCGAGGATCGGAGCCGAGAGAGAATTGAAATTTGCCTCGGAGAAATATTTTAAGGGTGAGATCGGCGAGAAGGAGCTGCTATCTGTTGCAAAGGATCTACGCGCGGAACACATCTGCAGCCAGAAAAATGCAGGTATCGATTTTATCACATCAAATGATTTTTCGTTCTATGACGGTCTTTTGGATACGGCAGTGCTGTGCGGGATCGTGCCGGGAAGATATAAGGAACTGGGATTGTCGGAGCAGGACACCTATTTTGCGATGGCCAGAGGGTATCAGGGAGAAAAAGGTGATGTAAAGGCTCTGGCGATGAAAAAGTGGTTTAATACCAACTATCATTATATCGTTCCGGAAGTAGAAGATGATACAGTGCTTCGACTTGCCGGAACAAAGATCTTTGATGAGTATCAGGAAGCAAAGGAAAACAATATTGAGACAAAGCCGGTGATCGTCGGAGCTTACACATTACTGTCACTTTGCCGCTATACCGGATCAAAGAGACGTGAAGATTATCTGGATGCCGCGATCGAAGCATATAAGGCAATTCTGGCCGGACTGGAAACGCTTGGCGCAAAGTGGATCCAGTTTGACGAGCCGGCGCTGGTGCGGGATCTGGATGATACGGATCAGGTGTTTTTGCAAAAACTCTATCAGGGGATCCTGACAGGCAAGGGAAATGTTAGAGTGCTGCTGCAGACCTATTTCGGTGATGTACGCGATGTTTATGATACGATCACAAAACTGGATGTGGACGGGATCGGCCTGGATTTCATTGAAGGAAAACAGACGGAGGTTCTGATTGAAAAAAACGGTTTTCCGAAGGATAAGCTGCTGTTTGCCGGACTGGTCAACGGAAAGAATATCTGGAAAAATCATTATGAGAAAACGCTGGATGTGCTGGAAAAACTGAAAGCACAGGGAATCGATACGGTGCTCTCTACATCATGCTCTCTTCTGCATGTTCCTTATACACTGGAGGCGGAAACAAAACTGGCAGAGGAATATAAGAAACACTTTGCCTATGCAAAGGAAAAACTGACGGAGCTTCGGACGATTGCAAACATCGCAGCAAGCGGGGATCGGGATGCATTCGAGGCCTATCGCGAGAATAAGGAATTATTCGAAAAGGGAAGAGACTGTGAAGATAAGGACGTACAGAAACGTCTTAAAGCGATCCGAGAGGAAGATTATACCAGACTGCCGGAAAGAACAGAACGGGAGCAGATCCAGAAGGAAGCGCTGAAGTTACCGAAGTTCCCGACCACAACCATCGGATCTTTTCCGCAGACAAAGGATGTAAAGAAGAATCGATCCTCATTCCGTAAGGGTGAGATCAGTGAGACGGAGTACAAAGCGTTTAACCGCGAAAAGATCAAAAGAGCGATCGAGTGGCAGGAAAGCATTGGGATCGACGTGCTGGTGCACGGCGAATATGAGCGTAATGATATGGTGGAATATTTCGGGGAATCGCTTTCCGGGTATCTTTTTACCGAAAAGGCATGGGTACAGTCCTACGGAACGCGCTGTGTGAAGCCGCCTGTCATCTGGGGGGATGTGAGCCGGAAGAAACCGATCACCGTGGAGTGGTCTGCATATGCACAGTCTCTTTCCGATAAGCCGGTCAAAGGCATGCTGACCGGACCGGTAACGATCCTCAACTGGTCTTTCCCCAGAGAGGATATCAGCATCCGGGAATCCATGACACAGATTGCACTGGCCATCCGTGATGAAGTGCTGGATCTGGAGAAAAACGGCATCCGTATCATTCAGATCGATGAAGCGGCGCTTCGTGAGAAACTGCCGCTGCGCAGATCGGACTGGTACAGTGAGTATCTGGATTTTGCGATCCCGGCATTCCGACTGGTACACAGCGGTGTAAAGGCAGAAACACAGATCCATACCCATATGTGTTACAGTGAGTTTACGGATATCATTCCTGCGATCGATAACATGGACGCAGACGTGATCACGTTTGAAGCCTCCAGATCGGATCTGCTCATTCTGGATGCACTCAAAAAATGCAACTTTGAGACAGAGGCCGGACCGGGAGTCTATGACATCCATTCTCCGCGTGTACCGTCGGTAGAAGAGATCGTTACGGCTCTGCGAAAGATGAGAGATAAAGTGGCGGATGAGAAACTGTGGGTCAATCCGGACTGTGGACTGAAGACCAGAGGTGAGGAAGAGACCCGGGCAAGTCTGATCAATCTGGTCCATGCAGCGGAACAGATCCGGAAAGAGGCGTAAGAAGATGAAGGTATCGGATATCTACAGGAATGGCGGGAGATCTCTGTCGTTTGAGATCTTCCCGCCGAAAAAAGATGCGGATCTGCACAATATCGATGATACACTGGATGTGCTGTGCGAACTGAAGCCGGATTTTATCAGTGTAACCTTTGGTGCAGGCGGAAGCTGCAACTGCAACAAAACGATCGAACTGGCGCATAAGATCAAAGAAAAATATCATGTGGAACCGGTAGTGCATCTTACCTGCCTGCATTACAGCAAAGGAGAGATCGATGCATTTGCCAAAGTGCTGCAGGAAGCGGGGATTGAGAATATCCTGGCGCTCCGCGGAGACGTGCGGGAGGATGTACCAAAGAAAGAGGATTTTGCCTATGCATCCGATCTGGTATCGTATCTGAAGAGTAAATATGATTTCTGCGTTCTGGGGGCGTGTTATCCGGAACGGCATCCGGAGTCATGCAATATGGTGGATGAGATCAAACATCTGAAAACAAAGGTGAATGCAGGAACGGACGTATTGCTGTCACAATTGTTTTTTGATAACAATGTCTTCTATGATTTTAAGGAACGCTGCAGGATCGCGGATATCAATGTGCCGGTGATCCCGGGGATCATGCCGGTGGTCAAGGCAGCGCAGATCAAGCGGATGGTATCTATGTGTAATGCCTCATTTCCGTTGCGTTTTCAAAAGATCGTAGACCGTTACGAGGATAACAAAGAAGCACTCTTCGATGCGGGAATGGCATACGCATTGAGCCAGATCATCGATCAGCTGGTGAGTGATACGGACGGGATCCATCTGTACACGATGAACAATCCGTGCATAGCAAGACGCATCTGTGAAGGCATTAAGAATATCGTGTGACAAATCACAGTGACGGTTCTCTGACTCATTTTGAGCAGGAGAACCGTCACTTTGGCTCATTTGGTGAAGAAAGAAGAGAGAGCTTTCATAAATAGTTTGGCTTCACTGCTTAGAATGTTCTTTTTGTTGGAAATAAGGTAAAGATTTTTAACCAAAAGGTCTTCCTGAAAAGGGAGGATCTTTATTTTTTCAGATCGGATCTTTTTGGCAAGGTACATCAGGCTGATACCCAAGGCATAATTGTCTTCGGCCATCTGATGGATGAGATGAACGTCGGAAGTTTCCAGGATGACATTTGGGGATTGCCTGGGATCTTTGAAATTGTAGATCTGATGAAGACTGGTATAGGACATGGAATCCTTGATCACTATGGATTCGCCTGCGATCTTTGAAAACGGGACGGTGTCGTATTGCGCAAGGGGATGTTGTTTATTTACAACAAGACAAAAAGGCTCTGTACACAGGTGTGTGTAATTGATCGTATGCGGCTTGAAGGGACCGGGGACGATGGCAAGCTCCACTTCATTACTCTCGACCTGCTGAATGATATATTCGTCCGGGTATTCTTTTATGTTTATGCGGATCTCCGGATATTGTGTATGAAAATCCTGAAAGAATGATGCCGGGATCAGCTGCGGTACATCATAGGAACAATAGACCGGGAGTGTTTTGATCGTCATGTTTTCCAGAAAGAGTTTTTCCGTGATAACATCATATTCATCGATGATATGCTGGGCATGGATTGCAAGACGTGCCGCATCTTCCGTGGGCTGTATGCGGTTTTTCTTATGGACAAAAAGTGAGACTCCCAGTTCATCTTCCAGAGAGGAGATCGTTTTGCTGATCCCCTGCGGGGAAATATACAGATTTTTTGCTGCAAGCGTAATGCTGCGCTGTGCATACACTTCCAGAAAATATTTCAGTTGTCTTTGGTTCATGAGAAGTCCCCCTTTTCATTAATTATCTGAGTCCGTCTCAGCAGAAAAAAAGGTGCACGAATGAATCGTACACCTTTGTCTGTTCGGATCAATCATACAATGTAAAAACAGAATTGTCAAATAAGAAAAAGAAAGGTATCCGTGAAATCATCAACTAATTGGTTGAGGTGATAAATCCTTTTTGTGCTGTTCAAAAGAAATGGAGAGTGATATAACGGGAACATCAAAAGTAATCAAAAAAAACAGAGCAGAAAGCCGGAGAACAAGGGCGTTCACATGAGATATGTGAGCGCCTTTTCTTTTATGAAAAACGAGAAAAAAGGAGGGATACATTATGAAACTGGAGAGAACCAATTACAGTTCAGGAGCACCGTTAGAGGAAAAGGTCGGTTATTCGAGGATGGTTAAGATCGGACCATATATCAAGATCGGAGGAACCACTTCCGTACAGCCGGACGGAAGCGTATATGGAAAGGATGCATATGAACAAACCAAATACGTTTTAGCAAAACAGATTAAACTGTTGGAACAGGCAGGAGCCAAACAGGAAGATGTCTTTTCGGTATTTATATATACTACGGACATTTCCCAGGGAGCAAAGATCTGTGAAGCCTATTCGGAATTTTTCCTTGATGTGAAACCGCTCAATACGATGGTAGAGATCGCAAGGCTGAACAGGCCTACACAGTTTGTAGAGATCGTGATGGAAGCGATGCTTTCGGAAATTTGAGAAAGCCGGAGGTATAGAGATGGAAAGAATAGAAGAACATCCGATTTTGGGCACTAAGGAAAAAGGGAAAGAAGTAAGCTTTACTTTTGACGGAAAGCAGCTGAAAGGATTTGAAGATGAACCGATTGCCATTGCTTTAAAGGCAAACGGAGTGATGATCCACAGATATACAAAAAAGGAACATAAGCCGAGAGGGATTTTTTGTGCGATTGGTCGTTGTACGGATTGCGTGATGGTAGTAGACGGTAAGCCGAATGTAAGAACCTGTGTGACACCGCTAAAAGAAGGTATGGATATTCGAACGCAGGATGGCGTGGAAGCGGCAATGATAAAGGAAGGTGAAGGAGCATGAAAAGATATGAAGTGATCATCGTCGGAGCAGGACCTTCCGGATTGTCCGCAGCGATCGAAGCAGCAAAGAAAGGCTTGAAGGTCATCGTATTTGACGAAAACGAAAAACCGGGCGGGCAGTTGTTCAAGCAGATCCATAAGTTTTTCGGATCGAAAGAGCATCACGCAAAGATCCGTGGATTCAAGATTGGCGAGGAACTGCTGCAGGAAGCCGATGAATTGGGAGTAGAGGTTATCCTGAATGCAACGGTCATAGGGCTTTATCCGGATAAGGAAGTCAATGTAAGGATCGGAGATCAGATCCGGCATTACAAAGGGGATACCGTGATCATTGCAACCGGTGCTTCTGAAAATATGGTGACTTTCCCCGGATGGACATTACCCGGTGTGATCGGGGCCGGGGCGGCACAGACTATGATGAACCTGCACGGGATACAGCCCGGTAAAAAGATCCTGATGCTGGGATCCGGAAATGTAGGACTGGTGGTTTCCTTCCAGCTGCTGCAGGCAGGATGTGAAGTGGTAGCAATCGTAGATGCGCTTCCCAGAGTCGGTGGTTATGGCGTACACGCTTCCAAGGTGGCAAGATGCGGCGTACCGTTTTATCTCTCGCATACGATCAAGGAAGTGCAGGGCAGGGATAAAGTGACAGGTGTTACGATCCACCAGATCGATGAACGTTTCATGCCGATCGCGGGAACCGAAAAGCATTTTGAAGCAGATACTGTTTGTATGGCAGTCGGATTTTCACCGATGTCGCAGCTTTTGAAGATGGCCGGATGTGCAATGGAAGATAATCCGAAGCGCGGCGGGCAGGTACCTTTGGTAAATGAATACGGAGAAACCTCAGTATCCGGTATCTATGCAGCCGGTGATGTCTCCGGGATTGAGGAAGCTTCTTCCGCAATGATCGAAGGAAAGATGGCAGGTGTCTGTGTCGCAGAATATCTTGGTTATATAGATGAAGCAGAGCGGGATGCGGAATTGAAGACCTTTGAAAAAGATCTGGACAGCCTGCGTCAGGGCATGTTTGCACCAAAGAACCGCGGTAAGAAGATCGAGAAAACGGATGAAGGAATTGATATCTCGACCAACCTGCTGGAAAAGGGATATGTGGCGGATGACGAGATCGAACGCTTCCCGGGCGTAACACATAAGAGGGGTGTTCATCCGGTGATCGAATGTACACAGAACATTCCGTGTAACCCCTGCCAGGATGCGTGTCCGAAGAAATGTATCTCCACCGGTGACAATATTACATACCTTCCGTTTGTTAAGGACGATGTGGAATGTATCAACTGCGGTATGTGTGTTGCAAGCTGTTCCGGTCAGGCAATCTTTCTGGTGGATGAGGATTGCGGAGACGGTACTGCAACGGTGACACTGCCGTACGAGTTCCTTCCGCTTCCGCAGGAAGGAGACAAGGGATACGGACTTTCCAGAAAAGGTGAAAAGATCTGTGAAGCAACCGTGGTTTCCGTAAAGAGTGTAAAGGCATTTGATCATACCAATCTGTTGACGATGAGAGTGCCGAAAGAGTACGCGATGAAGGCAAGATTCTTTAAAAAGGCGGAGGTGTGATGATGAATACAGTAGTAGATCGATCGAAAGATATCGGAGAATTTGTTCCGCAGCCGGATGATGACATGCTGATCTGCAGATGTGAAGAGATCACAAAGGGTGAGATCCGAAAGGCAGTACATGACGGGATGTGGACATTAACGGAGATCCGAAGATACTTAAGAACCGGTATGGGGCTTTGTCAGGGACAGACTTGTTCACGACTGGTCAAGGGGATTGTAGCCAGGGAACTTGGGGTATCTCCGGCAGAACTGGAACCGGCGACCTCCAGATCGCCGATGCGACCGGTAGAAATGAAAGTGTTTGGAAGCGAAGCTTGATTATGACGAAGTCATAATTCTGCATCAAGCTGAGCGAAATGGCAGGACGCCGAGGAAGTCCTGCCGATACCTTAGAGCGAAGCTTGAGAGGCTTGATAGGTACAGGGAGGGATTATATGGAAGCGAAAAACAGTGCAGATGTAATAGTGATCGGGGCCGGGATCATCGGATGCGCCATCAGCTATTACCTGAGAAAAAGAGGAAAAAGCGTGATCGTTCTGGAAGGGAGTGACAACATCGGAAACGGCGGATCTTCCAGAAACGGCGGTGGTGTAAGACAGTCCGGCCGTGATCCCAGGGAACTGCCGCTGGCAATGTACGGGATCAAGAATCTGTGGCCGGGACTTTCCGAGGAACTGGGTGTGAACTGTGAGTATCACAAAGAAGGAAACCTGAGACTCGGAAAAACGCCGGAACATTTAAAGATCCTGCAGGGATTGACGGACAGAGCAGTAGCATGCGGGCTGGATGTAAAGATGATTGATGCGGCGGAAGTAAAAAAGATCAATCCGCATCTTTCCGATGAAGTGATCGGAGCCAGCTGGTGTCCGACTGACGGTCATGCAAACCCTCTGGTGACTACATTGGCATTTTATAAAAAAGCCAGAGAGATGGGAGTACGTTTTATTACCGGAGAAAAGGTGGAAAGATTACGTAAGGTAAAAGGAAGACTGAGGGAAGTATATACCAAGGATAATGTGTATAAGGGCGAGTATGTGGTGGTGGCAGCCGGATACGAATCCAGAGATATCCTGGCAACCGTCGGTGTGGATGTACCGATGCATAAGGAACTGGTGGAGTGTCTGGTGACCGAAGCGGAACCCCATATGTTCAATCAGATGCTCGGTACTGCAGAGGCGGACTTTTACGGACACCAGTCGGATCACGGCTCCTTTGTATTCGGTGGAATGTCCGGACTGGAGCTGAACAATAAAAACACCGGACCGAAGAATTCGCCGAGTAACGCAGCGATCACAGCCCCTTGTATCTGTCGCGGCATAATGAAATACTTCCCGGCGCTGGAGGATGCAAAGATCGTAAGAACCTGGGCAGGATACCTGGACATCTGCCAGGATGGTGTTCCGGTTTTGGGATTTGTCGATGAAGTACCTGGACTTGTAGTAGCCTGTGCCTTTTCCGGACACGGTTTCGGCATCGGACCGGCAGTAGGCGAGCAGATGGCGATGCTGATCTGTGAAGGAAAGACTTCCGTGGATATTTCCGGATTACAGTACGGCAGATTCAAGGCAAAGATCTGATGCCTTGTTCTGAATAAAGAAGAGAGATAAGGGAGGAGAGATTATGAAGGTAGCGATTGAAGAATTGTCGAAAGTGGAGATCATCACCAAGGAAGCGAAGGTGGCAGAACTGACAAGGGAATTTGGAAAGTTCGGGATCACCGGAATGACCGTATACGATGCTTTGGGATGCGGTGTACAGCTGGGAACGCAGGAATACGAAGTGGAAAAGAATACACAGCCGCAACTGTTGCCGAAGCAGATCGTGATGGTGGTGCTTCCTTCCAAAGAAGTGGACGGTTTTCTGGAGTTTGTGGAAAAAGCATTGTACACCGGGCATATCGGAGACGGTAAAATATTTGTTTCTCCGGTGACAAATGCCGTACGAGTACGAACCGGTGAAGAAGGAATGGATGCCCTGAAAGAAGGAACGCTCGATTAAGGAGGTGTGGTGCTTATGGAAGAAAAGAAGATCGGGTTGGCAAGTGTGGTTGCAACAGGCGTCGGACTGGTCGTGGCATCGAGCTGTTTATTGACTCTGGGAATCGGCGCAGGAAGTATCGGGACAACATTTATTATCACGATGGTGATCGCTTGTCTGGTCAATATCTTCACACTGTTGTCCATTGCGGAATTAAATGCTCTGATGCCGAATCTGACCGGCGGACTCGCGCAGTTTTCACTGGCTTGCGTCGGACCTTTTGTAACCATCATATGTATGGTCGGCGGATACATTCTTTGTAACTCGCTGGCAGGATCCGTGGAAGGTGCGGTATTCGGAAATGCTTTTGCAGAGATGTTTGCGGAATACGGGATCCCGGCCTGGGTATTTACGGTGATCCTGATCGCGTTTCTGGTGATCACTAACTTAAATGGTGTGGATGTATTTGTAAAGGTGCAGGATTTTGTGGCGTATGCGTTGATCCTTTCGCTTGTAGCGATGGGGGTACTCGGAGCTCTCGGGATCGGAACCGGCGAGATCGTAGAACAGCCGGAAGCTCTGGCAACGGATTTCGGAAGCGTTACAAGTCTTTGTGGTGTAGCATTCTTCCTCTTTGTCGGTGGGGAATATGTCGTACCTTTGAACAAAAACTGCAAAAATGCTAAGAGAGATATTCCTCTCGGAATGGTGATCAGTATGTTGATCATTCTCGGTATGCAGACGTTCCTTACGCTTGGATTTAAGAACTATACCAACTGGGAAGACCTGGCGGGAAGTACCACACCCCAGATGCTGTACGGACAGGCGCTTTTGGGACCGTTCGGAAGATATTGGATGCTGGTCATTACATTGCTGGCAGCGATCAGTTCGGTAAATACGATCCTCGGATCCCTGGCATACATCCTGATGGGAATGTCCAAGATCGGGCTGCTTCCGGAATTTTTTCAGAAGACGAACAAGAAAGGTGCACCGTATATCGGGATTTTTCTGGAGATGGCAATCTTTGTAGTATTGAATATAACAGGACTCTCCTCGGCAGATTCGATCTCCTATATGATCTCGGTACTGGCAGTATTGTGGCTTATCAGCTATATCGTATCGAATATTAATGTGATCCTTCTCCGAAGAAGGCTCCCGGATGCACCGAGAAACTTTAAGACACCGCTAGGTTATACGGTACCTATTCTCGGGATCCTCGGATCGGCGTATATGATCTACAGCATCGATCCGTCCTGGGAAGTAAAGCTGTCGCTTTACAAGGTAGTCCTGATTACATTGGTCGTACTCGGAATCTACTCGTTCGTATGGGTTAAGACAAAAGTGAAACGACCGTTATTTAAACCCTATGCCATCAAGGAAGTCATGGCAATGGAAAACGAACTGTATCTCAGTTATCACAGCGCAAAAAAGCGTGTGAAATAAAAAACACAATTCAGGAGGGAAAAAAATTATGGCAGACACAAGGATCGATCTTCTTTATTTAAGCGAGCCGGATATGTTGAAGGCCGGTGTAAATGATGTGGTAGCTTGTACCGAATGTATGGAAGAATTACTGATCACTCTGGATAAGGGCGATTACCTGATGGGCGGCGAGAACGGAAACTCTCACGGAACCATGATCACATTTCCGGAAAACCCGCCGTTCCCGAACATGCCGAAGGCGGGACCGGACAGACGTTTTATGGCGATGCCTGCTTATGTCGGTGGCGAGACGGCAATGGCCGGTATGAAGTGGTATGGATCCAACGTAGAGAACCGAGAGAAAGGTCTTCCGAGATCTATCCTGATGGTCATGCTGAATGATAAGGATACCGGAGCACCGCTGGCACTGATGTCAGCCAACCTGTTATCCGCATATCGTACCTCCGGTATTCCGGGAGCCGGCGTAAAAAATCTGGCAGTAAAGGATGCAAAGGTGCTCGGTATCGTAGGCCCGGGCGTTATCAATATCACCGCGATCGAAACGTTTGCAGCATTGCGTCCGACTCTGGATACCCTAAAGATCAAGGGCCGTGGCAAGGCATCCATAGACCGTTGTATCAGTTTTGTAAAGGAACACCTGCCGCAGTTTAAGACCATTACGGTAGTGGATACTCTGGAAGAATGTGTTCGCGATTCCGATATCCTGAGTTTTGCAACCTCTACTTCTATGGGGATGGACCGCAGTCAGTATCCGCTGGTCAAGGAAGAGTGGATCAAGCCGGGGGCTCTGTTCTGTGTACCGGGTTCCTGTGACTTTTCGGATGAGTATATCTGCAGTGGCAAGGCGAAGCTGGTCTGCGATAATATCAAACTATACGAAGCGTGGGCAGAAGAGTATACTTATCCGACCTATAACATGGTTTATATTCCCGGATGTCTGTGGCTGGATCTGGTACATGACGGTAAAATGAGTAAAGACAAGATCATTAACCTTGGAGCAATCCTGGCAGGTAAACAGGAAGGCAGAAAGTCGGATGATGAAGTTATCATATATTCCGTAGGCGGTATGCCGGTGGAGGATGTCGCATGGGGCAAGAAGTGCTACGAGAAAGCATTGAAGCTTGGCATCGGTACCAAACTGAACCTTTGGGAACAGCCTTATCTGTTCTAAATAAATCTCTCCTGTAGTATCTCTAAAGAAGGCGCCTCGTCTTACACAGATGGGGCGTTTTCTGTTGCCGAGACAAACCGGAATTTGAATAAATCTATGATTGCAATAGATGACGGAGTATAGTATAGTAAAATCAAATGAGGCAAAGGCGTCCGTGAAGGACGCCTTTTTGCGTTACAGGAACTGCATTACGAGGAGCGATATTTTATATGATCAGTCTGAATGATTACTTATATTCCGGCAATACTGTGTTAAAAATCCTGCTGCAGTACTCGGCGGATTTGAAGAAAGAGGCGATCGAGACGGGAAATACGATCGACCTGGCACACAGTAATTTCCTGGTACAGATCATAGAACTGCTGGAGCATACGGATTTCCTGACTTCACAGTCCCAGCGGATCAAGGAATTTTATCTGTATATGACGCAGAAGTATCCGTTCCTGGCATTTACATTTAAGGGGCGGATCAAGTCGCTGATCCGGGCGGAAGAGAAGTTTAACGCATATGTACTGGAGTATATCTACAATTACTATAAAGCAAACGAACGCTATCCGTCGGATGCGGAAATCAAGAACAATCTCCACTGTTTCCGCGACCTGATCGCGTACCGGATCGTGATCTCCCTTCCGGTATGCCACATTCAGGAAGGAGAGAGCCGGGAAGAACAGGAAAAAACCTATCTGTATGAGATCGCGAATGCGCTGCCGGCGTTCCTGGAAGAACGGGGATTTACTTCGGAAATGTCCGGGCATACCGATGCAGACTGTTCGGAGGCGCTGGATGAGAACAACCGGTTCTATTATAGGGATTATGTTCTTTCGCCGCGGCCTTCCGGGTATCAGTCGCTGCATATTACTTTTTATGATAATCTGGCCCGCTGCTATACGGAAGTACAGCTTCGTACTAAGGATATGGATGACTTTGCAGAGATCGGGGATGCAAATCATTTCGGCTACGAAAAGACGCAGGAGGAATCAAGAAGCAAGCGGGATATCATTCCGGAAGGGGAGTGCCGGGTTTTTGATGAAGCATACAGGCGGCTGAAACTGTTGCAGGAACTGGAACTGGCTGAAGTAGATGTCAATATGTTTAAGGCATTCAACAATCAGCTGATCAACGATGGCTGTGGTCTGTTCCGCGGCCGGCAGATCTTGCCGTTTGAGCATTTGTCGCGGTTTCAGTATGATGCGATCGGCTGAAATATGTATATGGAAAGTGACTGTGTATAAGCATAATAAGAGAGGGATTAACCAAAATGAAAAATCGTCTGATCAAGGTAGCGGCGGTCATACCCGGACTGCGGGTCGGAGATGTGACTTATAATGAGCAGGAAATCGTAAAGATGATCCGGGACTCTGCAGACTGCGGGCTTCTGGTATTTCCGGAGCTGTGTATCACCGGGTATACTTCGGCGGATCTGTTTCTGAGTGATCTGCTGCTGGAAAAGGCAGAAGAGGCACTGGTGAGGATCGCAAAGGAAACCGAGGCGTCAAGACAGACGGTGGTTGTGGGCGTGCCCATACGATATGAGAACGGACTGTACAACTGTGGTGCCATTTTATCAGAAGGGAAAATCAGGGCACTGATCCCGAAAATCTATCTGCCGAACTATTCGGAATTTTATGAATGCCGCTGGTTTGCTTCCGGAAAAGGTATAGCAGACAAGAATGTCCGTATCGGCGGGGAAGAGATCCCGTTCGGAACGGATCTGCTGGCGGAGGATGCCGTTAGCGGTGCGGTGCTTGGCGTGGAAATCTGTGAAGATCTGTGGGTGCCGGATAAGCCCAGCACGCATGCAGCGCTGGCGGGAGCCAATATCATTGCAAATCCGTCGGCATCGGATGAACTGATCGGTAAGCAGGAATACCGCAGGGAACTGGTGAAGCAGCAGAGCGGTTCCTGCTACTGTGCATACGTATATGCTTCTGCAGGGACAAATGAGAGCAGTACGGATCTGGTCTTTTCCGGTGCGGCAGTGATCGCGCAGAACGGAAGCGTATTGGCGGAGCAGATCTTTCCGGAGTATCCGAGCAAAAAGACAGCCTTGATCGATACGGGCTGTATGATGCATGATCGCAGAAGGCAGAATACCTTTGGGAATGACGCAACGGTAAAGTATCGGAGAGTGTCGGTAAAAATTCCTGCGGTCGGTATGGACGCGGTGGGAATCGAAGAACTGGCGAGGATCTTAAAAGAGCATGACTATCCGGTTGCAAGGAATCCCTTTGTGCCGGGAAATGGGGAGATCCTGGATGATCGTTGCCGCAAGATCCTGCAGATTCAGGCGAACGGACTGGCGACCAGAGTACGGTCTACCGGCATTCACAATCTGGTGATCGGTATTTCGGGCGGGCTGGATTCCACGCTGGCATTGCTGGTATGCGCGGAAGCCAAAAAGCTGGTGCCGGAGATCCATATCATCAGCTATACCATGCCGAATGAAGGGAATACTTCCGGACTTACTTATGAGAATGCGTCGAAACTGATGGAACTGCTTTCGGATGAAGTGCATGAGATACCGATACGGGAAGGCGTGGATCTGCATTTGAAGCAGCTGGGACATGAACTGACGTACCAGGGTGAGGGAGACAATGCCTACGAAAATGCGCAGGCCAGGATGCGGACCTATCTTCTGATGGATGCAGCGAATATGAAAAATGCTCTGGTTGTCGGAACCGGGGATCTGTCGGAACTGGCGCTGGGGTGGTGTACCTATAATGGTGATCATATGTCGATGTACGCGGTGAATGCATCTGTACCGAAAACGCTGGTGAAATATATCTGCCGGTCGTATGCGGAAATATGCGGTAATATCGAACTGAAAAAAGTGCTTCTCTCGATCTGCGATACGCCGATCTCCCCGGAGCTGACACCGAGTGTAGATGGAAAGATCGCGCAGAAGACCGAAGAGAAGATCGGAAAGTACGATCTGAATGATTTCTTTTTGTTCTACACACTACGTTATGGGTTCGCACCCGCAAGGACAGCAGCTTATGCGATGCGGGCATATCCGGAACTGCAGGCGGATACTGTACGAGAGGCGGCAAGAAAATTCTTTATCCGCTTTTTTTCGCAGCAATTTAAGCGCAGCTGTCTGCCGGACGGACCGAAAGTGGGATCCGTGACGCTGTCGCCCAGAGGGGACTGGAGAATGCCAAGTGATGCTTCTGTGAAACTATGGCTGGAGGAATTGACGGAGGAAAAGTAGAAATGCAACCGTCCCCTTGGATTGGCGATACTATTCTTCGGGGAGGGCATAGAATCCTTCTAACAGAGAAGCCGTATCTTCCATTCCGCGGGATCCTGCAACGCCACAGGTGACGATGTAGTTATCGCAGAAAATGATAGCTTGGGCTTCCTGAAACGGAACGCCGTTGACCGTGCAGGAAATCCAGAGTGTATTGTGTTCTTCACCGAATACATTCATGGGATGTAGCTCCATGCTGATATCCTCTGCGCTCCAAGCTTCCAGATATTGAGGCAAAGTATCCATAACCTGTTTGAGATAGGCTTCTTCCGAGGGCTTTCTTACGTAAGGAGAGTTTTTTTCAACAGTGATCCGTACAGAAGATCTGCCGTCAAGAGGAGTAGCGTTCATAGCAGTAAACACTTTACCGCTATCCAGAGCGGCTGCGATATCCTCCGAGTTCATCCATTCTTTGGCTCCTTCCTGGTCCTGCATGATTTCTTCCTCGGAAAGATAATTCCAGGTCGCATCTTTCAGTTCGTAACCGATCCCGAAAAACTCATTTTCATAGATATCGCCGTCATAGTGACCAAGAAGGGGATTTTCCTCTTTTGTTTCCTCTTCGGTATCTTCGCCGGCATTTCCCTGTGCATCGTTTTCCGACTGGTCAGGTTCTAAGGTTTCCCTGCTTTCTACGGGCGTTTCTTCCGATTCCGAAACCTCACCGTTATCTTTTATCGCAAAGGTTTTGACAAAAGGCTCTGCCGGTGCATTGGACACGATCGGAGCATCGGTTTTTCCGCAGGCCACAGTGCCCAGACACAGTATAGAAGCAAAAGCAACGGGGAGTATTTTTTTGTTCAGCAGATTCATTTTGATCCTCCTTCGGTATAATACTGTATGATATCATGGGAGAATGCGTACAGACAACATAGTGGAGGTTGCAACTATGCTACTGTAAGGTGCGGTGTTACTTGAAAAGGAATCGGATTTTTTTTGGTTTTACTTGCATTTTGCCTGTATTTGGGAGTATATAATAGGAGTGGATAATAAAAGGGTGAGAAAAAGAGAGCAGGGAAAGCATTAACACTTAAGAAAAAAGTTGTAGGGCTCTCCGGGGGATTCGGGACAGGAGAAACTGACAACGCAGGGGGAAAAAATGGCGGACAATGAAAAGAAGAAATGCCAGGATTGTTATTACTGGCAGGGGTCTTGTTTGTGTGGTGATTCGAAAAACTACGGGAAGTGGATTTTTGTGAAAGCATGTGAGCATTGGTGTTTACATCCGGAAGAGAAGAAGGAAACAGAGCAGGGGCAAGACGAAGAATGAGAGTGTTTCGGAAAATAGAGGCGAAAGATAATGCCGCAATGGCGGAACTGATCCGAAGTACGCTTAAGAAATGTAAGCTCGATATCCCGGGGACGGCATATTTTGATGAAGGACTGGACCGACTAAGTGAAGTCTATGACTGCCCGGGGGCCGGGTATTACGTGCTGGAAGATGCTGAAGGAAGTGTTGTCGGCGGTATCGGGTATGCAAAACTGGATTTTAGGAAGGATACCGCCGAACTTCAGAAACTTTATCTGGACGAGAGGCAGAGAGGATCGGGATGCGGATATGAAATGATCCGCTTTATTGAGGAACGAATGCGTGAGGATGGCTACCGATATGCTTATCTTGAAACGCATGATAATCTTCCGGCGGCGATCCATATCTATGAGAAGTGCGGGTATTCGCAAATAGAAAGGCCGGCAGAAATCGTACACAGCACCATGACCAGGTTCTATTGTAAAAGTCTATAATGAAAAAAGGAGAGTCGTATATGATAGGTCTGATCGTTGCGCGTTCTCGAAATAACGTGATCGGAAAAAACGGACAGATCCCATGGAGGATCAAAGGCGAGCAGAAACAGTTTAAGGAACTGACCACGGGGAATGTAGTGGTGATGGGAAGAAAATCCTATGAGGAGATCGGACATCCGCTGCCGAACCGTCTCAATATCATTGTTTCGCGGACAGCTAAGTATGAAGGGGAGAATTTGCTGACGGCATCTTCCGTGCAGGAGGCGGTTACCATGGCGGTGGATGCCGATGCACACCGGCGTGCCGGGTTTGTTCCTAAGGGAGAAGTGAACGTCTATATTTCGGGCGGATATGGTCTGTACAAAGAGGCGATCCCGTTTGTGGATAAGATGTATATCACGGAAGTGGATACCGTAGTCGAAGATGGTGATGTATTTTTTCCGGAGTTTGATGCAGATGCATTTGAGAAAAAGACCGGTGTGAGCGGCGGAGATGAGATACGCTTTACGCGCACGATGTACACCAGACGTGTACAGGTAAAGAAGATCGGAGACAGGGAGATCACTTATCGTAAGCTTACGGAAACCGATCTAGAAACGTTTATCCGTATGCGGATCAATCAGCTGACGGAAGAGTATACTTCGGAAGGACGTGAGGTACCGAAGAATGTGGACCTTGCGGGAGCATTAACGGAATATTATCACCGGCATCTGGCAGATGGCACGTTTGTTTCATGGCTCGCGCTGGACGGAAAGACGATCGTCGGGACAAGCGGGATGTCCTTTGTAGAGAAACCGCCGTATTTCACTTGCCCTACAGGAAGGCTGGGACTGCTGTCGAGTATGTTTACCGATCCGGATCACCGGCGGATGGGGATCGCACAGGATCTGCTGAACCGAGTGGTGGAAGAAGCCAGAGACTATGGCTGCGGTTCGGTGTGGATCACAGCATCCGATATGGGAGTGAAACTATACACGGCATACGGGTTTGAACACAACGGTAATTTTATGCAGTACCGTTTTTAACTAAAGGGACAAAATGAAGAAAGCAGTTTTGTATGCTCCCTATGGCTGCTATGGTATGTAACAATGGCGAAGACACCAACGGGGCAGTGTTCCGGAGGAGAGGAAAAGGTATATGAAAGAATTCTACATTGATTGTGATGGGATCCAATTGCATGCGAAACTGGATATGCCGGAAGGCGCAGAGAAATGTCCGTTGTGCATCCTGATCCACGGGTTTACCGGACATATGGAAGAAGCACATCTGATCACGGCACAGAAGGCAATGAACGAAGCCGGTGTGGCAGTGCTGCGTGCGGAGATGTACGGTCACGGCGGCAGTGATGGGGAGTTTCGGAAACACACTTTGTATAAATGGGTGACTAATGCGCTGGCTGTGGTGGCGTATGCCCGGAAACTGGATTTTGTGACGGATCTGTATCTGTGCGGTCATTCCCAGGGAGGACTTCTGACAATGCTGATCGGGGGGATGTGCAGGGATGAGCTTAAGGGAATCCTTCCCTTGTCGCCGGCCTGGATGATCCCGGATTATGCACGGAAAGGAAATCTGCTTGGTGTGGATTTTGATCCTTTGCATCTTCCGGATAAGCTGCCTGTCTGGGATACCGCACTGGATGCCGATTATATCCGTGTGGCACAGACCATCCATGTAGAAGATGAGATCGATCGTTATGACGGGCCGGTACTTTTGATCCATGGAGGAATCGATGATGTGGTGCCGATGGCCTATGTGGAGAAGGCTGCAAAGCTGTATAAAAACGCAAAACTGGTAGTGATCCCGGGAGCGCACCATTGCTATGACGGTCATCTGGAGGAACTGGCAGATACGATCCGTGCGTTTTTTAAGGAGCGCACAGAGTGACTGCCGATACCGGCAGGAGGATGTCGGGTCGGAACTTTGTACTTGCAATTGTATTTTTTCTGTGTTACGATTCTTTTTGGAAGTAAAAGAAAGGGCGCGATAGCGCACAGGTGATAGGGATAATGCGTATTAGATAATTTGGTTTGAGTTTACACGTTCTGTTAAAGGTTGCGGTTTTCTGCAGCTTGTTTGTGTACGCTTATCCGGATTATCATGCGGTTATCACCTTTTTTGTATATAGGGTGTTTTATTGTGTGAGTCTGTTTTGCGTATGCAAAGCAGACTCATTTTTGTTTTACCGGGCGAGGACGCGTGAGGACGCGGGGACGGTCCTTCTGTCCTCATCCCGTGAGGACGCGGGGACGGTCCTTCTGTCCTCATCCCGGAAGGAAGGTGATGCAAATGTTTCAGATAAAAAAAGTGACTTTGACACACAGGAAAGATTTAAGAACGATCCTGGAGGATTTCTCTCTGGTACTTAACGACGGTGACCGTGTCGTGATGATCGGGGAGGAAGGAAACGGCAAATCCAGTCTGATGAAGTGGATCGTAAATCCGGCGATGGTAGAGGATTATATCGAAGCAGAAGGAGAAAAAGCGGATGGTGGTGAAGTTTTGGGCTATCTGCCGCAGGAACTGTCGGAAGAGGATAAGAAAAAAAGTGTTTATGAGTTTTTCTGTGAAAGTGCTCATTTTGCAGAACAGACACCGAAGGAAATGGCATCGCTGGCAAAGAGATTCGGAGTGGAGAAGGAATTCTGTTATCGAGATCAGAAAATGCAGACGCTGTCCGGCGGAGAGCGTGTGAAAGCGCAGATGATGCGGATCCTGATGGGAAGGCCAACGGTATTGCTCTTGGATGAACCGTCCAATGATATCGATATCGAAACGCTGGAAGTGATGGAACGCCTGATCAACAGCTGGAAGGGAGCGGTATTGTTTATATCGCATGATGAGACACTGATCGAGCATACTGCAAACCGTGTGGTGCATTTTGAGCAGATACGCCGTAAAACAAAGTGTCGTCATACCGTGGCGAATATGCCGTACCGTCAGTATGTGGAAGAGCGGTTGCATAATTTTGAGAAGCAGGAACAGATGGCGATCACGGACCGCAAGGAAAAGGAGATACGCGAGGCAAAGTACCGTCGTCTGTTGCAGCAGGTAGAACATGCGCAAGGCGCAGTTTCCAGACAGGCACCATCAGTCGGAAAGAATTTGAAAGACAAAATGCACTCCGTAAAAGCGATGGGCAAACGCTTTGAAAGACTGGATGAGCAGATGACGGAAATGCCGGAGCAGGAGGAAGCCATCTTCTTTAAGCTGGGCGATAAAGAAAGCACGATCCCGGCCGGCAAATGGGTATTGCAGTATGCGGCAGATCAGTTGAAAAGTGTGGATGGCAGTCGTGTGCTGGCAGAGAACATAGAACTGAAGATCCGCGGGGCGGAAAAGATCGCAATCGTAGGTACGAACGGCTGCGGAAAAACTACGCTTCTTAGCATATTGGCAAAAGAACTGCTGGCGAGAGAAGATATCAGAGCGGAATATATGACGCAGGATTATGAAAAACTGCTTGATATGGATGAGACACCGGTGGATTATCTGGATACTTCCGGAGACAAGGAAGAGCGTACCAGAATACGAACTTATCTTGGAGCATTGAAGTACACCGCTGATGAAATGGAGCATCCGATCCGGGAACTATCCGGCGGTCAGAAGGCAAAAGTATTGCTGCTTAAGCTCAGCATGTCGGGAGCAAATGTACTGATCTTGGATGAGCCGACACGGAACTTTTCACCTTTGTCCGGTTCGGTGATACGAAAGATGCTTAAGGATTTTCCGGGAGCTGTCATCAGCGTATCGCACGACAGAAAATATCTGGAAGAAGTGTGTGATAAGGTCTATCGTCTTACACCGGAGGGATTGCATGAAGACGTGGGGTGAGGACGTGGGGACAGACCCCGCGTCCTCACTGCTGAGGTTATCGGAAGCGTCGGCTGTACCTATTACGAGGATACAGGAAAAATAGGGATCTGCTACTTTGTCGGCGCGGATTACCGAAAAAAGGGATATACGACAGAAGCAGTTAATGCTTATGTTGATTTCTTCTTTAAACACTATAATGAGAATGATATTATAGCAACGATACTTGCCTCAAACGTTTCGTCCGCCAGGACTGCGGAAAAAACAGGCTTCCGGCTTCTAGAGACGAAGATGTATAAGGATATCTTCGATGAGGAGGAACGGCTGTATCACTTTTATGAGTACTCCCGTAAATAGAAAACAATTGGGTGATAATACACAGTGGAGGAGACAGAATGAACTTTTTTATAGAAGGAATACAGGGAGCGGGCAAGAGCACATTGACAGGACGCCTGGCAGAGCTGCTGCCTGATCATAAAGTGTTTCGTGAAGGGGATCATAATCCCGTGGAACTGGCGTGGTGTGCCTATATGACGAAGGAACAATATGAGGCAGTGCTGGTAAAATATGAACAGATTGCAGAGGAGATCAAAGCAAACACGATCACGGAGCCGGAGTATCAACGCAAAGATCAAGCAGAATGCGGAGAAGAAGGAATCCGGTATATCGTGACATATACACGTATCATCACCGATATTCCGGGTTTTCATAAGGATCTGGAACAGTATGAGATCTATAACGGAAGGATAGCGGGAGAGGATTTTGAAAGGATCATTCTGTCCAGATATGCAAGATGGCATGGGGAGAGGCAGATCTTTGAGTGCTCCTTCTTTCAGAATATCGTGGAAGACTTTATCCTGTATTCTGAGATGCCGGAGGAGGAGATTCTGGAGTTTTACAAGCGCTTGAAACAGGTTTTAAGCGGACGTGAATATAAGATTGTATATCTTGATGTGGAGGATGTTGCGGAAGGGATCGATATCATCCGAAAAGAGCGCGTGGATGGAAACGGAAATGAGATGTGGTTTCCGCTTATGATGGAATACCTGAAGCAGAGCCCGCGGGGATTGCGTCAGGGATGGAAAGATTTTGATGATCTGGTAGGACATCTGGAACACCGGAAATCTGTTGAATTGCGAATACTAAGAGATATATTCCCGGAACATGCGCTGATTCTGAGATCAAAAGACTACGATCTCACATCGATCACCGTATGAAAGTAATAGGGTGTACAATATGGTATACTTTTAAATATCCTCCCAAGAGGGAGGGATGACAATTCAACCGATAAGCAGAGATTGGAGAAACGGAGGAAAACAGTGGTACGATATGAGTATGGAAATAAGGATGCAACCCATGTTCTGGTGCAAATGGTGGGAGTACACGAAATGTCCGGATTGGAAAATGAGATTGCCCTGATCCGGAAGGAAGCGGGAGATGATTTTTCTTTTGTTGCTTTTTTGGTGAACGATTGGAACAGAGAATTGTCGCCGTGGACAGCAGCACCGGTATTCGGAAAAGAAGGGTTTGGAGACGGTGCGGCGGATACTCTTGCCTCGATACTGACAGAGTTGAAAGAGAACGGAAAAAAGTATTATCTTGGCGGGTATTCTTTGGCCGGATTATTCGCGCTTTGGAGCGGATACCAGACGGATGTCTTTTCCGGGATCGCAGCAGCATCCCCTTCAATATGGTTTCCAGGATTCATCGATTATATGCGAAAAGAAAACTTTCGTCCGGAACTGGTTTATCTGAGTCTGGGAGACCGGGAGGAGAAGACAAAAAATGCCGTAATGTCAAAAGTGGGTGATGGTATCCGTTTTGCATACGAACATTTTCAAAATTGCGGTAAAAAAACGGTTCTGGAATGGAATGAAGGAAATCATTTCAAAGATGCCGATGTGCGTACAGCCAAAGCATTTGCGTGGCTGCTGAAGCAGGAAAGAATTCTTTGAGGACGCGGGGACGGTCCTATTGTCCTCAGAGGACAGGGGGACGGTCCTATTGTCCTCAACTTCATTGCGGGGACATATCCCAACGATCAATGATGCCTGTTCATCCGCATTTCAGTATACGTTCAATCGTGATTTTCGGTATATCTGCCAGTCTGGCCAGTTGGCGGATTGATATGCCGCAGTCATGCATGTTGTGCACAAAAACAGACAACTCTTTTTTGTTGCCGGGATGATAGTGCTTTTTCCCAATGGAAATAATAGTTTTTGCTTCGCTGTCGGAGATTGTATGGCGCTCATCCATATCCACAACATCCGCTGCTTCAATATGATTGAAATATTTCCTGAGATTTTGGCTGCGCAACAGTTCTTTTGCGATAGCCGTATCCGACAAGCCGGATTTTGAAGTGCAGTAATCCAAGGCGCTGCTATATGCATAATCTTCAACGCGTTTGCATATGCCGGCAACTACAGGATTCTGAATAATATAGCGAAGTACGGTCAAAAAATATGCATCATCTTCTACCGGTATGCTTCGAAATCTGTCTTGAAATAAATGACCGCAGCGATTATACTTTTTATTGTACCAAAACACGTAGGAATCTCCGATTCGTTTTATTGCCTGACCTATTGGTTCGTGGTCCGACCGGATAAGCAAATGAATATGATTTCCCATCAGACAATATGCATATAATTCGAATTGCGAAATTTCCTTATAACGTCCAAGTGTAGAGATCAGACGTTCATAATCTCTTGGTTCGTGAAAAATCTGTTGTTTGTTGACGCCTCGCATCATGACGTGATAAGTGTTAGTGCTACTGATGATCCTTGATTTTCGCCCCATTGGCATAAGTCCTTTCTTTGAATGTGCTAAAGTGAAAATACCGGATGTGAATACCCGAAGATGCGATCGCTTCTTAAGACATTCGGATTTCGAAGCTCGCAATATATAGAGAATAAATGTATATACATAAAATGTCAATAGGAATTCCAAAATTGAGGACGGGGGGACGGTCCTGTTGTCCTCAGATTTTATAAAACGGAGGTGTATTATGACAAATGATGAATTAAGAAGGCTTCTTGTTGAGACATTAGAGGAAATGAAGAAAAAAGCTCTGGATATGAAAATTCAGGGAGTAGGTGTAGCTGCCATACTGAATAAGAATGAGAGCATTGATTGGATTGGTGAGATGAAAGTGGTAGAGACGCCATTCAACTTTGCGGAAGGATGGAATCTGATCGCTATCGCCTGGTCTAAATGCGGAGAAGCAATGGCAACACAGGCGGATAGCGGAGATCCCGGGCATGAAAAGATACTTGGTGAGTGCGGCTTTGTGGGCGGAGCATATGATGAATACAAAGGGTATAAGCTGGCATTTGCTTTTAGCGGAGCACTCTCGGAAGAGGATCTTGAAGTTGCAAAATATGGTATAGAGTTTATAAAGAGCCGTTTGAAATGAGGATAGAAGGACCGTCCCCGTGTATTCAAATGAGGACAGAAGGACCGTCCCCGCGTCCTCGCGTGGTGTAAGAAAGATGAGTTGAGCAATGAAAGAAAGGATCACATTATTACAATATTCCAATACCAATACATATATGATTGAAGGAGAAAAGGGAGCAATCCTCTTTGATACCGGTTGGGCCGGAACATTTCCCCTGTTCTGTGCGGAGCTTGGAAGGCAAGGGAAGAAACTGAAAGATATCGATTATCTTTTGATATCCCATTTTCATCCCGATCATTACGGTATCGCGCAGGAGATCGCGGATAAGGGCCCTGTGATCTTGGTCTGTGATGTGCAGAAAGAGTATATACATGCTTCCGACGCGATCTTTGAAAAAGATAAACGGATGCATTTTTATCCGATCCGTGATGACATGGTGAAGATGATATCTCTTTCGGAAAGCCGCAGTGTACTTGCAGGTCTTGGTATTGACGGAGAATTATTACATACGCCGGGACATACCG
This sequence comes from Lachnospiraceae bacterium, assembly GCA_017634975.1. GTDB lineage: Bacteria > Bacillota > Clostridia > Lachnospirales > Lachnospiraceae > NK4A136. The sequence goes on from JAGBMJ010000004.1 coordinate 78,668, forward strand.
ATGACAGTGTTTCCTTATGGCTCGATGAAGGCAGTCTGTTTGTCGGAGATTTGAATCCGCTGTATGAACTGGAACTGCATAAGGGGACGGAGATCGGAAGAAGCTGGGAGAAGCTGTTGGCTTTAGATCCGAAAACAGTGTATTACGGGCATGCGAAGACAGCTGTATTGGATATGACGGAAAGTGATGAAGCTTCGCTGGTACAAAAGCAGTCAAAGAATATTGATGTTTCGGACAGTACCGGGGAAAGCTACGATCGCTCAAAATGGTATGATCTGGTCGCAGATATCATGAAGTATATTGATAAGGGATGGAGGCTGGAGCGTATCGCGCGTAAGACCGGAGCGGATCCGGGTTTTGTCGAAGACGTAACGAGGATGTATCTTACACATACAAATGTGGGCGTTCAGGGGGTCCTTGACAGGATAGAGATAAAGAATAAGTGAGGTTACTATCAGGAGGAAGCCTGCAGGAATGATGTGCAGTTTCTTTGGTATCCGGAGCTGGAAGAATGTCAGAGGAGAATAAAATGGTTATACTGATCACAGGAGCATCACATACAGGAAAGACAGTCCTGGCACAACGATTGCTGGAAAAGATCCATTTTCCTTATCTGTCCATCGATCATTTAAAAATGGGACTGATAAGGAGCGGGAACACCGAATTAACACCGATGGATGATGATAAACTGACGGATTATCTCTGGCCGATCGTGTGTGAGATGATTAAGACCGCGATCGAGAACCGACAGGATCTGATCGTGGAAGGCTGCTACATTCCGTATGACTGGCGCAAAGACTTTACGCAGGAATATGAATCTCAGATCAGTTTTCTGTGCCTTGCCCTGTCTGATACTTATATTGATGTACATTTTACGGATATTCTGAAACATGCTTCGGATGTGGAAACAAGACTTGATGATTCAGATTGTACGGCAGAATGGTTGAAGGAAGAGAATCAAAAGATGATCAGAGGATTTATGGAAGCGGGAGAAAAAGTAAATCTGATCGAAGATGATTATCAGGAAGCGCTTAAAGCGGCAGCGGACAGTATTTTAATGTGAGAGTTGAATAGTTTGTAAGGGGAAAAGATGGACTATATTGAATATGCGAAAAGAACAAACAGTAACCGGGTATATCCTTTATCTATAGCGGAAGGATATCAGAGCGGTGATATCATTGCAGATGATGAAGAGGGATCGCAGTGCGTTATGTTCTGGCACTATTGTGGTTTTGCTTATCTTTCGGGAAACGTAACAGAAGACTTTCTTGATATGATTTACAGAGACTATTTCTGCAAGGAAACGAAGCGGCGTTTTGTTCTGATCACTGATGATGAAAAGGTAGAGCAGTACTTTGCCGGAAAAGAGGGCTTGGTCATGGATCAGCGAAAGGAATACCGATACAGTGACGGCATGAATTTTTCCGAAGAAGAATTCTATACGGATTTAAAGATCGAAAAGATTGATGCTTCTAATATCAATGCTATACAGGGAAGGATCGTGCCGGCGTTTTCCTGGGAATCAGATGATGCATTTCTTAAGAATGGTTTCGGATATGTCGCCATGGACGGCAAAAATTTTTCTGCAATTGCTTTTTCTGCGGCGGTGAGTTCGGAAGAAGTGGATATCGGCGTAGAAACAAGTGAAGCATACAGAAACCGTGGCCTGGCGAAGATACTTACAAGACATATGATAAAAGAGATTCTGCGCCGCGGAAAAACACCGGTGTGGGCGCATGCGGCTGCAAATACAGCTTCCGGGAAAACAGCGCTGGGAGTAGGTTTTAAAGAGATCCACTGTAATACGATTATCCGAAAGGGATGATAAGAATATGATACAGCATCCGATTCCGCCATTTTTTGATAAGGATTCAACGATACTGATTCTTGGAAGCTTTCCTTCCGTAAAGTCCAGGGAGCAGATGTTTTTCTATGGGCATCCACAGAACCGATTCTGGAGAGTGGCCGCGGCTGTGTTTGAACAGGATGTGCCTCAAAGCATAGTGGAGAAGAAAGACTTTCTGAAACGTAATAAGATTGCTATGTGGGATGTGATAGGTGCTTGTGAGATTGAAGGATCTGCGGATTCTACGATTAAAGACGTGGTGCCAAATGATCTTTCACGCATTTTGAACGCTGCGCAGATCAGGGCAATATTTGTTAATGGTAAAACTGCAGAAAAGTATTACAACAGATATACAAAAAATGTGACCGGTCGGACGGCAATATGCCTTCCGTCTACAAGCCCTGCTAATGCAGCATGGTCATTGGAGAAACTGACAGACGCCTGGAGGATAATAAAGCAATTTGGTGATATGTCAAGAGTGGATTGAAAAATAAATATCGTTAATTCGATGTAAAAAGGGTACGCAAAAAAAGCCTGCGATAATTCGCAGAAAGAAAGATGCTTTATGCGAATATCTACCCTTTTGCCGCAGAGTAGAGCTGATTTTTGTCCAGCAGACCAAAAATCAAACGTATCAATTTACGGGCGGTCAACGCGAGTGCACGCTTGTGCTGATGTTTTGAAACCTCAGCAAATTTCTTTTCATAAAAAGCAGTGTATTCAGGACAATATGTTGCTACACTGCCTGCTGCTTCAATCAAGTAGTACCTCAAGTAGCGGTTGCCTGCTTTAATCATTGGCGTGTCGTCAGAATCAAATTCACCTGACTGATTATCACGCCAGACTATGCCACTATACTTGGCAAGTGAATCGTTGCTTGGAAAGCATCTGATGGAACCCATTTCAGCCAGTATACCGGCTGCATAAACAGGACCGATGCCGGGAATGGATTTCAGTATCTGGTACTCTACCGGATTGAGGCCTGCGACAGTTTCGGCTATAGCTTTATTAAGGACTTTCTGCTCGTGCTCAAATGCGCGTATGCAGTTAAACGAACAGGCTATGGAAGTTGTGATTGGCTCATAAAGAGATTTATCAAGCCTGTAGGAATCTCTGGCCGCCTTTTGTAACAGTTTGGCAACCTGTTCGGGATCGGAAAACCTGCCACGTCCAGATGAAGAAACAAATGCAACGAGATCTTCTAAAGATGCATTGGCAATGTCTTCGGTAGTTTTGTATTCGGTCAGGATAGCTTCTGCTGTAGCGCTGAATTTATTTGTTAGAGGACTTTCTTCTCCGCCGAGAAGGGCAAACTCGCTGAACTTCAGAAAAATGTTATTCAGTACGTAGTTCTTCTCGCGGGTAATAGCTTCTGTAACGTGCCTACGCTGCCTTGTAAGGCGTTGTAAAGCCAGATATTGAGCACCACGCCAAGGGTCGATATCAACACGGCCTACACGGACGTAATCGGCAACGATAAACGAGTCCAGACCGTCATTCTTACCGAGGCCGGTAAAAGATTTTTTGTAATTGGCAACTTCTTTCGGGTTAAGGCAGAACACTTTAACGTCATAAGGCTTAAGACGGTCACTTGTTGAAAGATAGTTTGCCACATGGACACCATAGAAACTGGTGGATTCCATAGCTATCAGAAGATATTTGAACTGGGCATTAGCTTCAAGTACAGCAAGGATCATTGATTCCATTTGTTCTACACCGCTTGCGGCATTGGGAACAGGCTTCATGTTGATAAGCCGATTGGAGTCAAAATCCAGAGCAGTAATGTAGTTGTTACGTGAACCGATATCAAGCCCTACACACAGCGTTGAAAGATGATCGATTTTTATACGCCTTTTCACGGTATCACCTCCTCTCTGTAAAGATGGATGGAATGCCAAGGGCTGGATCCCGGACCACCACACCATGCAACCTCGCGTAATCAGCATTTACTGTTCCGAAAATACCCTGCTGGAAGCTGACGGATCAGGTGCAACATTTGTGTAAGCATCTACAGTGTGGAGCCAAGGGCGCAAGCTTTTTAAGCAATGACAACGAATCAGTGCAGCAACACATCATAACGGTCTTGCAAGGAGACATAGCGGTACCCTTTGGCATAGCCAATGGACTCTATTATACAAGTGTCCGGGGGCTCTTGACTACAGGTAACTATTAACAGTATAGGTGATAGATCATGGAGAGACACTCCGGAACTGACTTCTATACTATCAAAAATGAGTAAGCCAAGACCCTGTAAATCTTGGGTATAGGCTTATTATACGAGGAGATACCACATGATAGAAACTGAAAAGACGATCGAATACCGCAAGGTGTTTGATACTATTCCGGAACAGTTTGACAGATTCAGGCCGCGTTACAGTGCAGACCTGTTTGCATATTTTATAGAGAAAGCAGGCATCGGAACTGAGACGAAAGTGCTGGAAATCGGTCCGGGGACCGGACAGGCGACAGAACCGATCCTTGATACCGGCTGCGATTACAATGCAATCGAGCTGGGGGAACACCTTTATGCAAAGATGAAGGAGAAATATGACGGCCGGTCAAACTTCAGTATTGTCAATGATGACTTTATTACGCATGATTTCGGAGAGCAGAAGTTTGATGTGATCTATTCCGCAGCGACGATCCAGTGGATCCCGGAGAGGATTGCTTTCCCTAAAACACTGGAATTGTTAAAGCCGGGTGGAACACTGGCTATGATGTTTCTGATCGGAGATTATAAAACTCCAAATGAGAAGCTGTACGCTAAAATCCAGAAGGTATATGACGAATACTACAAACCGGTCACAGAGTATAAGAATATGAAGGAGCCATTTGACTATCTGCATGCGACTGACTATGGTTATGTGGATATGATACGGCGGGATTTTTACGGGAAGCGAAGTTTTACGGCAGATGAATATGTGCAGTATTGCGGAACACACAGCGATCATATAGTGATCCCGGAGCCGTATAAGACAAAGTTCTTTGAGGGGTTAAGACAGGCGGTGCTGGATGCGGGTAATAAGGTGGAGTTTATGGATACCTATGTATTGTATCTGGCGAAGAAACCGTAGAAAGAAAAAGGTGTAAAGATGAATGATATATATTTTTTCTCCGGACCCTGCGGAGTAGGAAAGTCAACGCTCGCAGACGCATACGCAAAGCATCTGACGAATACAGGGATAAGAAAACAGGTATATGTGATCCATGGTGATGATTTTCATCAGGGTTTTGTGGAGACAGATTACAAAGATTCCTTTTGGAAAGAAGGGCAGGCTGCGGATCAGATTGTGTGGACAGAGATCCTTCAGTTCAATTGGGAGTGCATTATCGAAACCGCAGGGAAGGTTCTTGCACGCGGTCTGGATGTGGTGATCGATTATGTGGTGGAAGAGGAAAAGCCGTTGCTTTTAAAACTTGCGAAGGAGCATGCTGCCAAGCTGTATTATGTAGTGCTTACCGCTTCGGAGGATGTGATCAGGCAGCGTATAGAGGAGCGCGGTGATGTGGAAATGGTGGAGCGTGCCATGTTCTTAAAGAAAGAGCTTGAAGAACTTCCGGAGAATCGGGGACATGTCTTTGATAATACAGGGAAAGCGGTTTCGGAGGAGGTCGCAGAGCTTTATGAGAATATGGAGAGTTATCTGTGCTGCATAGAGGCGGCAGACGATGACAGTGCAGAGAAGCTTGAGATGGCTTCGGGCAACAGCAGTAGTGAAGGATATGCTGAGGTTTCCTCCGATAACGGACCGGAGGATAGCGGGAAGGAATTCCGCAATGACATATCCGTTCAGGAAACAACAGTCTATTATAGGGATGATAAACTTACCATACGCAGTATGGTAGCGGAAGATGCAAAAGTGTATTATGATACTTATATGTCCTACAACTGGCATCCGCAGATGGAAACCTATGAGAACTATTACAGGGAGCAGCAAAACGGCGAGAGACTCGTGTTTGTGCCCGAGTATGAGGGGAAAGTGGTCGGGATCTGCACCCTGGTGCTGCATCCCACGGAGGGACCATGGGGCGGGCAGAACATTCCGGAGATCGTGGATCTTTGTGTCTTCTTCCATATTCACAAGTCCGGTATAGGAAGTAAATTGCTGGATGTAGCAGAAGCGGAAGCAGCGAAGCGTTCGGATACGGTCTTTCTGGCAGTGGGATGCCATTCCGGCTATGGGCCGGCGCAGAGGATCTATGTAAAGCGCGGTTATATTCCGGACGGCAGCGGCGTATGGTATCAGAACAGACAGCTGGATCAGTATGCGCCATGCGTGAACGATGATGATCTGCTTTTGTTTATGTCAAAGGAACTGAGATAGAGGGGGAGTTTTATGGCGGATAAACTTTTATATGTTTTGGCGGGATATGATGACGATACAGAAGAGAGACTTTCCGGGATGCAGAATAAACTGTATGAGCTTGGTTTTTCCGGAGTGCAGACGAAAAATATTCCTATGCATTTTACGCTGGGCTCTTTTGAAACGGAGCGGGAAGAGGAAATGAAGGAACGACTGATTCGTCTGGCCAAATCCGTAAGGGAGTTTGCAGTTGATCTCAGTAAAATCGAGTTGTTTCAGAATCCATCAGAGCATGTTCTGTTTGTGAAGCCGGAAGAAAACAGGGAAATGCATGCACTGAGAGAGCATTTCCAGGATAATGTTGACGTTTTTCCGTGGGAAGCTCATACAACACTGCTGATCGACAAACCGGAAGTGATACAGATGGCGCAGAAGCATGTCATGGAGGAGTTCTGTCCTTTTTCGGGAAAGGTAACAACCTTGCATCTGTATGAGTTTTTCCCGGCAAGGCATATATTATCAGTGCGGCTGATCTCTGCGGAACCGGAGTGGCTTTATTCGGAGGAGGCATTTGCAATATATGCGGATTGTATGTATAAGCCGGAGCTTGGAAAATATCGGAAGCTGATGAAACAATATATGGATAGTCCGGCAGTGATGATCCTTGTGAACCAGACGGATAGTGATGTATCGGCGATAATGGTTTCGGAGTTTACGGATGATGATACAAAAATCCTGGGAATCGCCGTTGCAGAAAAATATCGCGGATATGGGATCGGGAGGAAGATGACAGAGGATCTTTGCCAAATGTCAGCCGGTCGTCCTTTGCTGGCGGAAACAGATGGTGATGCCGTGGGATTTTATCGCAGCTGCGGGTTTAGTGTGGAAAAGATTCGGAAGCGGTATCCGGACGGCATCGCAGAGCGTTATCTCTGCAGGTTATTATAGAGGGGCGGAACGGCTGAAGAAAAAAAGAGAAATCCTGTTTTGAAGAGGACAGGACGAGACATGTGGGGAGGAGATATAAGTGGGAAATAAGAAAGTTGTAGTTATGCCTTATGATGAGGCATGGGCGGATGATTTTATAAAGATACGGGATGAAATAAAAGAAGTGCTTGGGACGCTGGCAATGCGGATCGAGCATGTGGGCAGTACTTCTGTACGGGGACTGTCCGCAAAACCGATCATAGACATAGATGTTGTTATCCGGGACAGACAGGCTTTGAAGGAAGTGATAAGCGCGCTTGCTGAAATCGGTTACCGTCACGAAGGAGATCTGGGTATTGCAGGACGGGAAGCATTCAAATATGATGGAAAGGAACATTTGAGAAACCATCATCTGTATGTGTGCACGCGGGATTGCGCTGAGCTTAAGAGGCATATCGCATTCCGGGACTATCTTCGCTCACATCCTGAAGCTGTACGCGAGTACAGCAGGATCAAGGAAGAAGGAGCAAAACTTTATCCTGATGATATGGATAAGTATATAGAATATAAGTCACCGCTGATACAGCAGATCTATGAAAAAATGAATACCGCTTTTTTGATAAGAAAAGCAGGTGCAAATGATATACCGGCTCTCCGCATTCTGTACCGATCGCTGGAAGAGGACGGAGTGCTTTATCAGCCGGAACATTTTGTGATTGGTGAGAGAACGGAAGAATTCTTTCGGGGAATATTTGACAGTGATACACAGGATATCCTGGTGGCGGATATCGACGGCGTGGCGATCGGCTTTGTACATTGCATGATCATTCCGCAGAAAAAGGTTTCCTGTTTGAAGCCGCAGACGGTTGTTTATCTGCAGGATCTGTGTGTGCGCGAAGATCTGCGCGATAAGGGAATAGGAAGCATGCTTATGCGCGCGGCGAAAGATTACGGAAAAGAAAACGGCGCTGATTTTATACGCACGCAGGTCTTTCCGGGAAATATTGACGGAATGCGGTTCTATGAACGAAACGGTTTCTGTGAGATGATGAAGACGATAGAGTGCCAGTCATTGGACTAAGGGCAGGTTGAGGACGCGGGGACGGTCCTGCTGTCCTCAGATAACGGCAGAGAGAGGACAGGGGGACGGTCCTGTTGTCCTCAGATAGCAGGCGGAAAATGAGGACAGGAGAACCGTCCCCGCGTCCTCATTAGGGGGAAGAGATGGACAGACCTGATTTTGACAGTATAAAAACATATGAAGAATTCAGCAAATACTACTGGTACAGGGATGAACTGATCGCAATCTGCAAGGCGCACGGACTCAAAACACCCAGTGGAAAGATCGAACTGAATAAAGTGATCGAGGCTTGGTTTCGTGGTGAAAAAATCTTACCGGAGAAAAAGAAAGCAGGCAGTAAAAAGAAGTTTCAGGGAGAATTGACGACGGAAACCGGACTGATCGAATGTGGATTTACCTTTGGACCTAAGTTTCGGGATTTTTTTATCAAGCAGACCGGCGTGGAAAAATTCAAGTTCAATGTTGACATGGTAGCCACCGCCAGGGCAGTAAAGGAAAACGGTGATGAGAGTTTTACGCTTGGTGACATGCTTGATATCTATTACGGGAAAAAGACTTATGCGGTCTATGATAAGTCAGCACTTCAGTGGAATCAGTTTATGCATGACTTTTGTGAGGATGAGGCGACGAAGAAGTATCGCGATAGACGGAAAGCTGCAGCGGCTCTTTGGAAGATTGTGCGAGAGTCGGACTGGGAGAAAAAGTATTCGCATGAACTTTTGGAGGAATATGCGGAATGTATGAAGACGTTTTAAACAAAGTGCAGACACGTGCAGCAAAGCTGGATTCTTTGGAAGAGTGGCTATTTGTCGCAGTAAATACCATGAAAGCGATTGTTACGAACAGTGCAAAAGGGCAGGAGCCGGTTGTGTTGAAAGCAGCGGAGTGTGAAAATACGTCCGAAGTACAGCGGTTCTATGACCGGATCCAGGGAATGTACGGCAGGGAAGGATTTTCCTACAGAAATCATCCGAAGTACTATTATCTGAGTTCCCTTATTGCAGTTTTTCCGGCAAAAGAATTGTCGGATGACGACAGGGAATTCATCCGAAAATGCTATGAAGCGGAAGAATATCTGTTATATTCATAAACGGACAGGATTTTTGTTTACGGGCCTATAACCTATGACGGGGGAATCATGAAAGTAAGTTTAAGAAAAATGGATCAGGAAGAGTATGATGTTTTTTATCAAAGAAGTTTTGAACATCATGTCAGGGAATTGATCCTGGAAGAAAAGATGTCCGAGAAAGCAGCGGAAAAAGAGACAACAGAAGAATTGAGAGCCATGCTTCCGGAGGGGTTGAATACAGAGAATAATTATTTGATGACGATTCTTGATGAAAAGGAAGAGCCGGTGGGATTTATCTGGACGCTTCATGAGTATTCCGAAGATATAAAACAGAGTTTTCTCTGCGATTTTGAAATATATGAGAAAGACCGAAGAAAAGGATATGCATCGGAAAGCCTGAAACAAATGGAGAACGATGCAAAGCAAGCAGGCTGTAGGGAAAGTGTACTGTTTGTTGCTGATGAAAATGCAGCGGCTATCGCATTGTATGAAAAATGCGGCTATGTATCTTTTCGTGAATTCAATTACGGGAAATATATGAAAAAGTCGCTCTGAGGACAGGAGGACCGTCCCCGTGTCCTCTCAAAATGAGAATAGGAGGAAAAGTATATGTTCAGACCTAAGATCGCGCCCAGAGGCTGGAACAGCTGGGATTGCTACGGAGCAGCGGTAACGGAGAAAGAAGTAAGGCAGAATGCCGAGTTTATGGCAAAGCATTTGAAGAAATACGGCTGGGAGTATGTGGTGGTTGATATACAATGGTATGAGCCCGGAGCTACCAGCCACGAGTATCGGCCGTTTGCGGATCTGTGCATGGATGAATACGGCAGACTGCTTCCGGCACCGAACCGGTTTCCTTCTGCGGCAGGCGGAAAAGGATTTGCGCCGCTTGCAGAATATGTACACTCCCTGGGATTAAAATTCGGTATCCATATCATGCGCGGCATCCCCAGACAGGCTGTTCATAAAAACCTTCCTGTTTATGGGACTGATATAACAGCGCGTGATGCAGCGAGATTCAACAGCATATGCATGTGGAATCCCGATATGTACGGCATAACGCCGGATGAAAACGGAAGGGCATACTACGACTCGATCTTTCGGCTGTACGCTGAGTGGGGCGTGGATTTTATCAAATGCGATGATATCTGCAGGGAACTTCCGCATGAAGAAAAAGAAATGATCATCCTGTCGGAAGCACTGAACAGCTGCGGAAGAGAAATGGTCCTTTCTCTCTCTCCCGGACCGGCGCTTCTTGAAAAGGCTGAGCTGTATAAGCAGCTTGCCAATATGTGGCGTATTACCGATGATTTCTGGGATGACTGGAAACTGCTTTATGCGATGTTTGAACGTGCGGAGAAATGGAGCATACATGCAGGTGCAGGACATTTCCCGGATGCAGATATGCTGCCGGTCGGACCGATCAGGCAGGATTATGATAAAAATAATAAAACTGCTTTTACGGAAGAAGAGCAGATCACGATGATGACACTCTGGTGCATCATGCGCTCGCCTCTTATGATCGGTGGGGAGATGACCGGTTTTGACGATTTTACAAGGAAGCTGCTCACAAATGAGGCGGTGCTTAAGATGCATGCGTCTTCCAGAAATGCGAGACAGATCTTCCGCAGAAAGACAGAAGAAAAAGAATATATACTGTGGACAGCGGATGACTGCGATGGCGGAAAGTATATAGCGGTCTTCAATGCCGGTGAAGAAGATGGTGCATTTGATGTTGCAACGGAGGAACTGGAAGGTATTCCGGCAGGCAGTAAAGCGACAGAACTTTGGAGTGGTGAGAGCCTTGTGCTTGGAGACAGCAATCGTGTGGAAATTCCGGCACATGGGGCGAAAGTATTTTTTGTCGGATGAAACATACGCATAGAGGAGTATACGACAGATGAAAAAGATCTATCTATATGTATCGGATCAGGAAAAGAAAACGGCGATCACGAAGATCTGCAGGGAGCAGGGGATATACCTGCAGGATCTCTCTCAAAAAGATGTTAACCGCACCGTGGCTGCGATCTGCGGTATGCCGATGAAAACAAACGGATCTCATAAAACGGCGCCGGCAATGTATATGCTGCCGGAACTGCTGTTGTTTTACGGAATCGATGATCAGGAACTGGATCGTTTTCTGGAGGCCTATCAGGCTGCGGGGATTGCGAAGATCCGGAGAAAGGCGGTCATAACACCAACCAATCTCGGGTGGACATTGTACGAACTGGCAGAGCAGCTGGAAATCGAAAGCAGATAACATTTTAATACTTTTTTAAAGATTCGGATAAGAGAACATGCTACAATCGTATCATTCAGATAGGAGAGATTGTGGCATGTTTTTTAAAATGTTAGTAAATGACCTGAAGGCACATAAGGGTCTGAATATCATTCTTTTTATATTTATCATAAGCGCGTCGATCATTTCTGTGGTCGCAGCAAATCTAATGTATACGGAACTGGCAGGAAGAGTCAGAACGGATAAAGTAAGCAATATTGCGAATATCGTTTTTAATGTAAATACGGGAGCAGGCAGGATCCATGAGAAAGAAGAAGTTTTGAAGAGATGGATGGATGAGAGCCCTATGGTGGAGGAGGGGGAACTAAAGGAGTATGTCCGCTTGGCTGATGACTGTGTATGCATAAACGGAGCATATACCTGGGAAGATACATTTCCCGGACATAAAAGTTTTCATCTGACGACGGCATCCTCGGAAGTAAATCTCTTATATAACGACGCGGATAAACGTTTCGCAATCGGTTCCGGCTGTATAGCCGTAAGTTATAACATTGCGGATATGGCCGGGATCAAAAGGGGCGATGAAGTACGTATTACCACACAGTTGGGAACCGTATACCGGTTTAGTGTGTCGGAAATCTATAAAACGCCGTTTGATATGAACTGTGAGGAACTGATCATATCCGCCGGGGATTTTGAAAGCTTAAAAGAAGAGAATCCTTTCTGGATCTGTAAGCTTTTGCTGCGCGCCGGAAATCTGGCTTATACCAATACGATCAGCAATGAACTGTATGAACTTCGCCTGGATGATAAAGAAGTAGTTTCGGCATGCACGTACTATGAATACACGCCGGAGATTGACTCAGAATATACGATCATAGCGGTGATATCCTATTTTCTGGTGGCAATGAGTCTGATGATCCTGATCATTATGATGATAATGATACGATATATGATGATCGCAGCGCTCAAGCAGGAGGAAAAAGAGATCGGCATGATGCGTGCGATCGGAGTGGATTCGTTTCGATATCGCTGGATGTTTGCTGCAACATATATCACATTCGCAGGACTCGGAGGACTGGCCAGCATAACGATCGGTGTGCCTGTGGCTCGTTACGTGGTACGGAGATTCTGTAAAAATATCATTCTCAGAGATCCTGCTATCATTACCAAGATTGGATTGCTTGTAGCGATAAGTATCGTTTTACTGATCATTCTGTTTGCGGCTGTAATGATGAGACGCATGCAGAAGATTTCAATCATAGATGCTATGCGGGGAAATGAAGGCGGAGAGCGGTTTGCGAGTGTTAACCGTATGGAACTGTATCGGTCAAAGACTTATAAGGTTCCGGCGTTTCTTGCGGTATCGGATATCGTTAATCATATGGCCAAATACAGTTTTCTGATCATCAGTTATATGCTGGCAACGGTGATACTGCTTACGGTATTTAATTTGAAAAGCACCTTGCTTAGCCGGGAATATCAGAAGAGTTTTCTGCAGCTGGAAAGGGATTTCTATTTCTTCTTCTATGATAATGATCTTGCGGATTATTACTACCAGAAGGGCGGTGATCGTGAAGGCGCAAGCAATCTCTTTGTCGAAGATATGAACAAAGAAGGCGTGCCGGTCAGTATACGTTATATGAGAGGGCAGTCGGTGACGATCCGCCGTGATAGCAAAGAGAATATCGGTGCGACGCTCTGGTTCGGCGATACCTACAATGAAGACATTCCGCTGCGGGAAGGAAAACTTCCGGTTTATGAAAATGAAATTATGATCAGTTATTATACGGCAAAAAAAGAAGGAATGAGGATCGGGGACAGTTTGCAGATAGAACTCCTCGAATACGATGATGACCGGATCGGAACACATGAAACGGAGAGAAGTTTTATCATAACCGGATTTATGGATATGATGGAAGAAGGGTGCCCGGAAATGATTGCGGGAGCGGAATATACCGGCGCTTATGAAACGAAGTATTGCCTGACCAATATACATCTGGATGCACCAGAGTCGGAACATCCGGAATTGATCCGGCGTCTGCAGGAAAAATTCGGAACTGCGAACATCCGGGAGTTTAATGAATTTATAAGATCGAATTTTTCATATATCGTGGATCCGATCGATGCGTTGAAAGCGGTATTTACAGTAATGGTTGCACTAATGCTCGCGCTCAATACGCTGCTTTATACAACGGTTGACCTTGTAGGGGAAACTCCGGGCATTGCGGTTTTAAAGTGTGTGGGATTCAGTGAAAAAGACATAAGAAGATGGCAGATGATACGAATGCTGATCCTTTTGGCAGTGGCGATACTGCTGGGATATCTGGTAGAGTACATTGCGGTCAATCCGATCGCGGAGGCCGTATTTGAAACATTTGCAAATACCGGAAAGCATCTGGTGCCGGATCTGATGGAGAATCTTCTGGTGATACCGGGAATCATTGTGATCATCGGAATGGTGGTGATGCGGATGTGTGTGATCAGGATCAAAAAGATCAATCTGTGGAACATTCGGGAGGATTAAGCGGTGGAAACTGTAATTGATGTAAAAGGACTCTGTAAAACCTATATCATTAAAAAGATCAGTAATAATGTGCTTCGAAATATTGATTTTATACTCAGAGAAGGTGAATTCATAACCATCATGGGACCGTCCGGAAGCGGAAAATCGACCATGCTCTATACCGTGAGCGGAATGGACAGAGCTACGGCGGGGGATATCTGTTTCCTCGGAAAAAACTTTTCGGATATGAATGATAAGGAACTGGCTAGGGTAAGACTTGTAAGTATGGGATTTATCTTTCAGCAGATGTATATGATGAGAAAACTCTGCATACTCGATAATATCCTGCTTCCGGGATTTCATGCGGGGCTTAAGGATCGAAAGCAGATAAGGGAAGAAGCGGAGATGCTGATGCGAAGGCTGGGGATCATGGATATCGCCGAAAATGAGATCAGCGAGGTGTCCGGTGGTCAGTTGCAGAGAGCCTGTCTTTGCAGGGCACTGATCAATCACCCTAAAGTACTGTTTGCAGACGAGCCTACGGGTGCGCTCAACTCCAAAGCGGCAGGAGAAGTGGTGAATGAACTTGTCAAAGTGAACCGGGATGGGACAGCGATCATGATGGTCACGCACAGTGCCAGAGTCGCTGCAGCAAGTGATCGGGTAATCTATCTGATCGACGGGCATATTGAAGGAAGTATAGAACTCGGAAAGCTTGAGGATGAAGCGGATCTTCTGCAGAGAGAGAGACAGATCAACAAATGGCTGATGGACCAGGGGTGGTAGAACAGTTATATTTCGTGATCCGCGTTTGGAAGGAGAAAAATGGCATGAGAAAATGCATTTTATTACTGTGCGTATCACTGCTGCTGACGGCTTGCAGTGCGGATGAACCGGACTACAATGTTCCGCCTGCTGCGAATACGGGAACGGAGCTTAAGGCGGTAGATACAGTTTGGGTGATGGAAAGCTACGTTGGAGAAGAAGCTAAAACGGAAGAGACGTTGGAAACGTATTCGTCTAAAGACGGGCTGTGTGTGATCGAAAAAAAGCCGTCGTATTATGAGGTGTGGCTGTATCATGACCGGGGGGAACCATACGCGGTGGGCAGAGCGTATGCTGAAACGATCCTGGAAGCGGGAAGGGATTATGCAACGGTATTGGAACCATATCTTTATGAAAATATTGACTGTGCATTTCCGAACCTCGATGGGGAATACACACCGGTCGTAGATCGTATCAATTTATTAAAAGGCCAGATCCCGGAAGCTTATCTGCAGGAACTGGAAGGCTTTGCTGAGGGATTATCCGGCGGCATAAAGGGAATGGAATGTGATGGAAGGTTAAGCTACGAGGAAGTACTACTGGCCAGTATGGTGCCGGATTGTTTAAGAGGGACAAACTGCAGTGCTTTGTCGGTATGGGGGGAAAAGAGTGTGAGCGGTGAGCGTATCATCAGCAGGACGATGGACTGGCCGATGGGAAGCGTAAACCAGATGTGCACCGCACAGGCGGTTACGCATTACGTAATGGGAGATGGGAAGAACAGCTATACATCAGTTTCGGTACTGGGTATGCTGGATGTGCTTACCGGAATTAATGAGAAGGGTGTATTTGCTGCTATGCTGGATGCCGGAAGCGGTAATGATTATGTGTGTGAAGGAAAGAAGTGCTACAGCTTTGCGCTGCGTTATGCGTTGGAGAATATGAATGATGCCCGCAGTCTGGGAGAGTACATGGTTGCGGAGAGTAAGAATTTTACATTTTCACACAATATTATCGTTACAGATGAAAAGGATTGTTTTGTCGCCGAGGATTGCGCGGATGAATCGGAATTCAGTACAGGCCAGTCGCTGCTTCGGGATAAGGATACACAGCTTATGGACGGGATCAGCTGGGATCAGCCGGATAGTCTGTGTGTGGTAAATGCTTTTCAGGCAGAGGGCGCCGACGATTATCTCACGGTGAATGGAGATAACTATATACGATTCTGTAAATATAATACATGGGTAGGGGAAAAGGAAAGACTGTCAGTTGCGGATGTAAAGAGTATTGTTACCAGAGAAAGTACGCAGAGGTATTCCGGATATCACGATATTTATTCATATCTCACCTACCATATTATCATTTTCGATTATGCTACAGGGGAGCTGGACATCGCATTTACAGGACCGGAAGGCGTTGTGGATCATCCGGCATTTACAAAGGTTTCGTACTGAGTTGAAAAAAGCGTATCGTGGTGATATGCTAATAGAGATTATAGACATTATTGATGATGAAGGATAAGTCACAGTATGACAGATGTTCTTATTATAGAAGATGATGATGAACTGCGTGGCCTGCTTTCGGATTTCCTGCAGGCAGAGGCGTATACCTGTTCTGCGGTAGCGACCGCGGAAGAAGGAATGGCTTTCCTGGCGGAGCATTCCGTAAGGATCCTTCTTCTGGATCTTATGCTGCCGGGGATAGACGGTTTTGCTGCGTGCAGTGCGATCCGGGAGCATAAGGATATCCCGATCATTATGATGAGTGCGAGAGATGATGATGAAAGCAAGCTTGCCGGTTACCGGCTTGGCGCGGATGATTATATCGCAAAACCACTTTCGATGGCGGTACTGACTGCAAAAATAAAGGCACTTTTACGCCGGAGTGAGAAGAACAGCAACGGAGGAAAGCAGCTTGTCTGCGGAACAATATCGATCGATCCGACGAAGCGGCAGGTCTATAAGAATGGTGAGCCCTGTGAGATCCGGGGGAAGATGTATGATCTGCTCCTGTTTATGATGCAGAACAGCGGACGGCTTTTGCTCAAGGATGAACTGTACGATGCTGTGTGGGGAGATGCATATGTGGAACCATCTACTCTTAACGTCCATATTCGATGGCTTCGTGAACGGATCGAAGATGATGTGAATGCCCCGCGTATCATAAAAACCGTATGGCGTAAGGGTTATATATTTGGTGACGTTGATTGAAGAATACGATAAAGATACTTCTATTTTTATCTCTTTTTTTTCTGGCAGCATCGCTGCTTATTTTTCCTGCGATAAACAAACATTACGATAACGAAAACGGTATGAGGAATGTTGTCATCAACCGTCTTGTTATAGAGGCGGAAAGAACGGTTGGCGAAGGAGAACCCTATGCGCCGGATCTGACAGAACTGCAAGGAACCTATGGGGAGAGATACACACCGGACAGGGTGGAGTATCTGGATGCAGGGGCGCTTGTGGATACCGGGGAAGATTATGTGTGGGATGCATTCGGAACGGAGATGATCTGCTCGGTCAAAGGGGCGGAAGGACAGATCTGCGGTTTTCTGCGGATTACGTATTTATCGGGCGACAGAGAGTTTACGGTTTGTGTGGTGGCTGCAATCATGCTGTTATCTTACATTGCGGCGGTATTTGTAGTGATCGCATTATACCGCCTGATGGTAAGACCTTTTTATATCCTGTCCGAGTATCCGGAGAAAATAGCAAAGGGAAGACTTTCGGAAGGGATACCGCAGAGTCGGTCCGGGCTGTTTAAAAAATTTATCTGGGGAATGAACATGCTGAAAGATGAGATCAGCCTGAAGGATAAGAATATAAACAGGATGGAAAAAGAAAAGCAGACCCTGATCATTTCCATCGCTCATGGAATAAAGACGCCCCTTTCCAATATCAGGCTCTACGCAGAAGCGATCGAGAGGGGAATTTATCACGAGGATAAAAAGCCGGATGAAAAGGATGCGGTAACGGCGGCAAAGATAACGAAAAATGTTGAAAAAGCTGAGCAGCTGGTGAGAGAGATCATGAACAGCAGCGCCGATATTCCGGATGTGCATAACCGGGCAGTAACTGCTTTTTATCTTGAAGAACTGATGGATATCGTAAAGGCAGAGTATTGCGGACGAATGGAGCTGCTACATATTCCGTTTGAAACAGTATGTGACAATAATCCGCTGCTTTGCAGCGATAAAGACGGATTGTATAAGGTGATATCCCAGCTTTTGGATAATGCGGTAAAATACGGTTCGGGTCAGGAAATCATCCTGCGCATGGGAAGGCAGGATGAGGATGTGATCATCAGTGTAAAAAACAAAGGAAACATATTGTCGGAAGAAGAAACGGCATACGTATTTAAGAGCTTTTGGCGCGGATCCAATGCAAACGGCCATGAGGGTCAGGGGATAGGACTTTATGTCTCGAAAAAGATCGCGGAAAGGCTGGGCGGGGATATTTTTATGAAGAGTTATGCCGAAGAAGATATCACCGAAGTGACATTGATCGTACCGGTAGATGATAACAGCCGATACGGATCAAGGTCCTTCGATGGTGAACCGTAACCTTTATTGTGCTTACTATATATACTGATTCTAGCATCCGGTGGTCAATTCGGCAAGAATATGCTAATATAGTAAGCGCGATTTTTTATTGTGCTTACTATAAAATTTTGTTCAAAGAAGGATCGCGCATTTGCGGCGTGATCAGGAAATGAAAACATCAGGAGTAAGAGGGGGATATCACAATGCGGAGTTTATCGGAACTGCCTGCGTGGGAACGATTGTTTAAAGAGATCATATGGAAACAGCTGGGGGAGATCAAAGATCAGTGTATTCTGGATTTTGGCAGCGGGGAAGGGATCACCGCGGATCATTTTGCCGGGGATAATACCGTGACAGCTGTAGAACCCTGGGAGGAAATGCTGAAGAATGCATGGCGGGATCATGAATACAGACAGATTGTGGGCGGTGTGGAAACATTGTCGGCGTTTTCGGAGAATACCTTTGATGTGATCCTGTGTCATAATGTTTTGGAATATGCGGATAACAAAGTCGAAATCTTAAGAGAACTTTCGAGAGTCCTGAAACCATCGGGATTTCTATCCATTGCGAAACATAACCGTTATGGAAGGGTTATGCAAATGGCAGTCCTGCTGGATGATTTTGAAAAGGCAAATGCGCTTTTGGACGGAGCAGACTCTACGGCTTCGAAATTCGGTGCGATCCGCTATTATGAAGATGAAGATATAACGGAATGGGGTCCGGAACTGACTATGGAAAAGAGTTATGGGATACGCACCTTTTGGGATCTGCAGCAAAACCAGGAAAAACACTCGGATGAAAACTGGCAGAAGGAAATGATAAAGCTGGATATGCGTGTTTCGGAGACCGAAGCGTTCCGGCAGATCGCCTTTTTTCATCATTTGATTTTGAAAAAGAACAGCAGATAAAATACCATGAACGAACATGATCAGAAAAACCGAAAACGTTATGAAGAACTGGCGGACCGGGCAAGGCAGAGCAGTATATATACCTACTCGAGTTTTCATTCGCCGGAAACAGCAGGCCTGGCATATGAGGCGGCAGAGGAACGGGAGATCACGATGTGGGGCGGAGCGGAAAATACCGAACGCGTGGTGGTCCGTTTCGGAGATCCAAAGGAGATCGGGTATGAAGAGGACTTTCCGATCCATATTCTGTATGTCCGTCCAAAACAGGAAAAGTTTGCGGATCATCTGACACATAGGGATTTTCTCGGCGCAATACTGAATCTGGGAATTGAACGGGATGTGATCGGGGATATCATTGTGACGGAACGGTCGGCCTATTTTTTTGTGCTCGAGGAGATGGCGGAATATATATGTTCCGGTTTGGAAAGGATCAAACATACCGCAGTACGGTGCAGTATCGTCGAGGCGGTACCGGAAAACTGCCTTCCGAAACTCTGTGAAGAAAACGTAACGGTCACTTCACCGCGACTGGATGCGATCCTGGCGAAGCTTTATCATCTTTCGCGCGGGGAAGCAAAGAAACTGTTTGATGCCGAGAAGATAACCGTGAACGGCAGACTGTGCAAAAATCCCGAGACGATCCTGAAAGAGAACAGCAGGGTGTCGGTGAGAGGCTATGGCAAGCTGGAGTATCGCGGCGAAGAATATACTACGAAAAAAGGAAAGACGGGAATCACCATATGGCGTTATGTATAGATATAGTCATAAACGAAATGGATCGCCGTTTTGTTTATGAGTCTCGCCGGACGTAACACGGAGGAAATCGGACAAAATGAAGATAATGATTGTAGATGATGATGTTCATATCAGCGAGATGCTTTGTGAAAACCTCCATATGGAGGGCTATGAGGTGATCGTGGCGTATTCTGGGACGGAAGCAAAGATGCTGCTGGAGAAGGAACGGCCGGATCTGATCCTGCTGGATTTGATGCTTCCCGGGATGAGTGGCGAAGAACTGATCACGCGGATCACGGGAATACCGGTGATCGTACTCAGTGCAAAAGCGGATATCGCAGATAAGGTGGGACTCTTACGCAGCGGTGCGGTCGATTATATGACCAAGCCTTTTGAGATACAGGAATTGCTGGCACGCATTGATGTGCAGCTTCGAAGGACAAGCACTGATGCAGATAAAAATCTGCTGCAGTATCATGGGATATCTCTTGATCAGGATATGCATACCGTTTTCTGTAACGGCAGTGAGATCCGGCTGACAAGAACGGAGTATGCAATACTCCGGCTCCTGATGCTGAAACAGGAACAGGTGGTGGCAAAGCTGACGATCCTGGAGAACATAAGCGAGGATACTCCGGATTGTACGGAGGATTCGCTAAAGATACATATCCATAACCTGAGGCGCAAACTGAAGGCAACTGCGGGGAAAGAGTATATCTCAGCGGTATGGGGCATTGGTTTTATGCTGAAGGATCCTTCTTAACCAAATCTTAACTTTTCTCTTAACTGTTTTCTTAACGATTGCATGGTATCCTGTTTTCAGAAAGGAAGGAGACTTACGATGGAATACATTCTGAAAACAAATTGCCTCGAAAAAAGGTATCACGATTTTACGGCGCTGAACGGTCTGACTATGAGTGTTCCCAAAGGTTCGATCTATGGCTTTGTAGGGAAGAACGGTGCGGGAAAGACCACGCTGATCCGCCTGATCTGCGGATTGCAGCATGCGGATGGCGGTGATTTTGAACTGTATGGTGAAAAAAATACAAGCAGGGCGATTTTTGCTGCCAGACGCCGGATGGGGGCGGTTATAGAAACGCCGTCGATCTATCTGGATATGACGGCAGAAGATAATCTGAAACAACAGTATGATGTGCTTGGGGTACCGGCTTATGAAGGAATGGATGATCTTTTGAAGCTGGTAGGATTATCGGATACCGGAAAGAAAAAGGCAAAGAATTTTTCACTTGGGATGCGGCAGCGACTGGGGATCGCAGTGGCGCTTTGCGGTGATCCGGATTTTCTGGTATTGGATGAGCCGATCAACGGTCTGGATCCGCAGGGAATCATAGAAATACGGGAACTGATACTGAAGCTCAACCGGGAACGAAAGATCACGGTGCTCATATCCTCCCATATACTGGATGAACTTTCCAGACTCGCAACACATTATGGCTTTATCGATCACGGCCGTATCGTGCGGGAGATGAGTGCCGCGGAACTGGAAAAAGTATGCCGGAAGTGCATCCGCCTGACGGTTACGGATGTGAAGGCGCTGGCCATGGTTTTGGACGATATGGGAATGGAATATAAGATAACGGACGATCAGAATGCGGATGTCTATGCAAAGCCGGTTCTGTCAGAGATTGTGAGAAAACTGGATCCGTACGGATGCGAGCTGATCACGGCCTCCGAACGTGATGAGAGTCTGGAAGGCTACTATATCTCACTGGTGGGAGGTGGGAGCCATGAATAAACTGATACGTGCGGGGCTGAAAAGAGTATTCCGGATCAAAACGATATACCTGTGCCTGGCGGTACTTTTTCTGATCGATGGTTTTGATATCATGAAAGAATCCTTATTTCCGGAGCCGGGCAGGAGCCTTCCGGATCCGGAGGGGTATCTTATGTCTGCGTTTTTGACAATGATACTTCTGACGGCTGTTTTTATCACCTCTTTCCTGGGAAGTGAATATCAATACGGAACGTTGAGAAATAAAATCGCGGTAGGGCATGAACGGTGGAAGCTGTATGTGGGAAGCTTTGTCGTATGTTATAGTGCAGTTTTGATCATGTATGTTTTCGTATGGGGGATGACAGCTGTTTTCGGAACTCTTTTTCTGGGCGGATTCAAAAGTGATATAAAAGAACTGGCTGCTACGGGACTGGTATCGTTTCTGGCATTTACCCTGCTGACAGCGCTGTTTGTTCTGGTGGGATTGTGTATCCAAAGCAAGAGTGCCGGTTCCGTGGCTGCGGTGATCCTCGCGTTTCTGTGTATGATCGCCGGCGTAATGACGGTACAGATCCTTTCCGCACCGCAGTTTATTCCGGCAGACAGCATTCCGGCACAGTTCATTTCGGAATACAAGCCGGTTCCGGGGGATCCGACTCTTTTGATCAATCCGGACTATGTGGAGGGGAACCGGAGAAAGATGTTTGAGATGGTACACAAACTCTGTCCGGCTTCACAGATGCTGACTGCAGAGGAAGGGATCGATGCGGAACGTGTTTTGATCCCCATTACGGAAACAGTGGTATTGTTTGCGGCAGGAATGCTGGTGTTTCAAAAGCGTGATCTGAAATAAAGGAGTGACCTATGATCAATTTACCGGTCGGCATGTGTATAATTATCATTCTGCTGTTGTGCGCAAAGATCGTTTTGATGAAAAAAGCGATACGGGAGGTTACGGATGAGTTTTCCGACAGAGTGGAAAGCGATACCAATACCCTCATAGATGTTTCTACCGGAGATAAAGATATTGTCCGGCTGGCGGAAACACTGAATTCCAGGCTGCGGGTGCTTCGGGCGGAGCACCTGCAGTATCATCAGGGAAATGCGGAACTGAAGGCAGCGATCACGAATATCTCCCACGATCTCCGTACACCGCTTACAGCGATCTGTGGCTATATCGATATGCTGCAAAATACCGGGGACAAAGAAAAACAGGT
This sequence comes from Lachnospiraceae bacterium, assembly GCA_017634975.1. GTDB lineage: Bacteria > Bacillota > Clostridia > Lachnospirales > Lachnospiraceae > NK4A136. The sequence continues at coordinate 101,544 of JAGBMJ010000004.1, forward strand.
TCACTATCTTGCAATCATGAAGGAACGGGCGGGAATGATGAAACAGCTCACGGAAGAACTGTTTAAATATTCGGTCATATTGTCGGAAGAAGAGGAACTTGAAGTGGAAAACGTCTTTATCAATCAGCTGCTTGCGGAAAGCATCAGCGGATTTTATCCTGCGCTTTCGGAAAGGGGGATCACACCGGATATTCGGCTTACGGAGCACCGGATCGAACGCAGGGTAAATAAAGCGGCGCTGACAAGGGTGTTCTCAAATCTGCTTAATAATGCAGTGAAATACAGTGACGGAGATCTTTCGATTACACTTGGTGATACCGGAGAGATACTGTTTAAAAATCATGCAAAAGGGCTGTCTACCGTGGAGGTGGAGCAGCTCTTTCACCGTTTTTATACGGTGGAAGCAGGACATTATTCTACGGGAATCGGACTGTCAATCGCAAAGACGCTGATCGAAAGGATGCATGGCAGTATTATGGCGGCTTATGAAAATGAGAAATTAACGATACGGATCATGTTGTGAAACAACAGATGGATTAAAGCCGTTCCTATCACAGCAGGAATGGCTGTGATAGGAACAAAATACCCATTGACAATCCGACTGGAAAGACTTAAAATGACACCAGGTCAATAAATGACAAGGTGTCATTTTAATTTTGAGATAACAGATAAGGGGAAAATATAAGCCGGAACTTATGTTTTCGTGTCTGGCGGATTCTGTTATTGCTATATGAAAGCGGTGAATCCGCAGACGCAGATCAATTGCTATAGAGGGTATAACCATGCTCAGCTGGCATGTTTCGAGCCGGAGAAATGGGTGGAGGAAGTAGAACGATGGCTGAAATAAAAAGAAACGGGGAAGTGCGGATCGACAATACGGAAATGTACTACGCGTCCTTTGGCAGGGGAGAGAATAAACTGGTCGTACTGCCCGGATTGTCGGATGGACTGGCAACGGTGAAGGGGAAGGCGCTTCTTTTGGCGGCACCATACAAACGTTTTTTGCAAGACTATACGGTATTTATGTTCAGCAGAAAAAACCGGATGCCGGAGGGATACTTGATCCGGGATATGGCGAAAGACCAGGCTATGGCAATGAACGAACTCGGGATCTCAAAAGCTGCAGTGATGGGCGTATCCCAGGGAGGCATGATTGCGCAGTATCTGGCAATCGATCATCCGGAAATGGTGGAGAGGCTGATCCTGGCGGTGACTGCACCGTATGCAAACGAGGTGGTGCGGGATGCTGTGGAAAGCTGGATCCAAATGGCAAAGGTGCATGATCACATTTCCCTTATGTGTGATACGGCGGAGAGAATGTATTCCGAAGCTTATCTTAAGAAAAACAGGAAAATTTTTCCTTTGATCGCACGGCTGACCAAACCGAAAAGTTATGAACGCTTTTTCAGAAATGCATATGCCATTTTGCAATTTGATGCACGGAAAGAACTGGAGAAGATCAAATGTCCTACTCTTATCATTGCCGGGGATGATGATAAGACCGTGGGAAATGAAGGCTGTTATGAACTGCACCGTAACATTGCGGGGAGCGATATTTATATATATGAAGGCCTGGGGCATGGAACATTTGAGGAAGCGAAAGATTTTTATGACCGGGTATACGAATTCTGCAGGATGCCGGCAGCGACGGATGGCGGAATTTATGATTGAATTTGCTTTAGCTGGCTGTTGCTGCCAAGATAGCCCTTGTCACGCCTGAGGATCAGGAATATAATACAGACAAGCAGGCGGGACGGTTCAAGGCAAAAAGTCGGGAGGATATCAGGAGGGCAGCTGCAAAGGATCATAACATTACCCATTGACAATCCGACTGGAAAGACTTAAAATGACACCAGGTCAATAAATGACAGGGCGTCATTTTAATTTTGAGATAACAAATAAGGGGAAAATATGCCGAAAGTCAGTGAAGAGTATTACGAGAAGAAAAGAAGAGAGATCATAGATGCGGCGTACCGTGTGTGCATACGGAAACCGGTTTCGGCAGTGGAAATGAAGGATATCATTGCAGAAACCGGGTATTCCCATGGAGCGATCTACCGCTACTATGACAATATGGATGAGATCCTGCACGATCTGGTGGTTACGGTGAACTCCGAAAACAGCATTAAGGAACGGCTGGATGCAATAATACAGAATGCGGATACGGAAAAGTGGGAGCAAACGATATACCGGATCTTTGAAATGCTTGCAAAGCAGATGAGAGAGGTGGGGACGGATGTTTTAAAACTCTCCATATACAGTGATGTACTGGCAATGAGTGATCCGGAGAGAACCGAACGCATCGTGCAAAAACTGGGGAAAGACGAGCAGAGTCCGTTGCTCTATCTTGTACAATCCATGAATGTATTCCTGAAGAAAACCGTGAAAGAATACAAGCTGAAGCCAAAGAGAAAGACGGATGAGATCATTCAATTTATTATTGCATCTTATCACGGCATCTCTAACGGATATGTGCTTTCCGAATGTTTTCGGGCGGATCATGTGAAAGGAAAATATAAGCCGGAACTTATGTTTTCGTGTCTGGCGGATTCTGTTATTGCTATACTTAAAGGAGAATAAGAATATATGATTGAAATTGCTTTAGCTGTATGTTGCTTTCGTTGAAAATATAAGCCATCCATGATAGAATATAGTCGCGAAATCAAAGGATAGAACCATATAACAAGGAAAAACAGGATGGATAAAGGGATCGGACAGATGGAACCGGTAGAGGAGATATGCCGTGAATTTATACAGGGCAGGATAAGCCGGGCATCTTTGATCGGAGACGGACGCATCAATGATACCTTTTGCGTGAAGGCGGGGGAGGAGAGTTTTATCTGCCAACGCATCCAAAGGAAGATGGATACCGATATTCTGGAACATAATTATCTTTTGTACTCCGCTACGCTCGACAGTGTAAAACTGGCTTATCCAAAATGGTTGCGAGATCGTGACGGCCGTTTTTTTTATACGGACAGCAGAGGGGATCGCTGGAGAATGTATCCCATGATCGGAGGAACGGTGCTGCAGGCACCGCTTCCGGAAGAGACATTGTTTGCCTGCGGACGGGCACTTGCAGGAATCCACGCGGCGCTGCAGAGAATGACGGAAAAACCGAAAGCTGTGTTTCCGATGCTTCACGATCTGAGGTATTATTATAAGAAGTATTTATGGGTGCTGGAACACGATCTGTCCGGCGAAGAAAGGGATCCGGAGCTGGAACAGTATTTTGCTTCCGGGATAGAAGAATTTCGGAACCTGCAGACAGACCGGACGGCAGTGATCCATGGCGATCCGAAACTGGCGAATATACTGTTTTCGGAGGGAAGAGTCAGAGCATTTATTGATTTGGATACGGTCATGCCGGGGGCGGTGATCGAAGATATTGCCGATTGCATCCGTTCGTGCTGCGTCCGAAAAGGAAAGCTCGATACCGGCGCTCAGCAGATCTTTTTGCAAGGATATCAAAGTGGAGATAACGGACTTTTGACCGGGAAAGATCTGAAATGCTTACCGCAGGTGATCCGGAAGATCCGCTTTGAACTGGGACTCCGATACTATACGGATGCGATAGCGAAAGAGAAAAACTTCAGGGAAAAGTACCCGGGATACCTGCTGGAGAAAGCAAAGGAAAACTGTTCAGGAGCTTTGGAAGGCAATATTTACTTGTGAGGGGACGGGGAAATGGTAATCGAAGTAGGAATTTGACCATGCACTACAGAAACCTGTTCCTCGGCGTCTGCACGGGCGTTTGTGTGTTTTGTTTTGCCAGAGGCTATGGCTATATCTTCGCCACCGGGAAGATCATGAAACAGAGGATGTGAGAAAGTTTCTGGACGAGAATCATATCGAACTTGATATATATGCCTGGTGAGAACACCGGAGCAGATATGTCGGAGAAAAGGGTATGGCACCATGGGAGGAGTATGGATATGGACGAGGAAGAAAGAAAACGGATCCGGGAAGAATGTAATCGTATGGCAGAAGGGGAGAATCTACCTTCCGGGTTAAACGAGATCAATATGATGGCGGTTTATGCCGGACCGACGCAGATGGAGAATATCGGAAGTATGATGATGGTCTATGCCGGACCGGTGCCGATGGATAAAAATCCGATCGGTTTTATGAAAATGGCAGAGATGATGAAGGCACAGAGTCCGGATGAGGGAAAAGAAAATCCAGGAAACGGTGCAGCGGCGGAGAAAAAGCAGATCCGAAAGGGAATCTATTGTGTGTGTCACGGATGCGGGGCCTGTGTTTCGACAAAGTTTTGCCCGGAATGCGGAACGCCTCTTGCGAATGCAGAGAAATACAAGGACTGCCTGATGTGCGGGACACGTCTATCTGCCACGGATAAGTTTTGCAGGGAATGCGGCGCACTGCAGGATGCGGAAGGAGCCATAAAGGTGTGATGGGATGACAGAGTACAGATTGCGCAGTGCGGTGTGGGAGATCACGCTGGCGTGCTGTTTTTCTTGTGAGTATTGCGGCAGCGGTGGCGGAAAGGCACGGGAAAATGAGCTGCGTACAGAGGAATGTCTGGAACTGGCAGATGCGCTGGCTGCGCTGGGATGCAGACGGGTCTCTCTGATCGGAGGAGAGGTTTTTATGCGACCGGACTGGAAAAGTATCGTAAAGCGGCTGATCGAAAACGGGATCGCAGTATGTATCATCAGTAACGGATATATGATCGATCAGGCGCTGGCTGCGGAGTTGAAACAGCTTGGTATCGAGTCTCTGGCGCTTTCACTGGATGGGTCGGAAGCGATCCATGACCGTTATCGTCAGACCGGAAGTTTTAAGTATGTAAAGAGAGCATTGGGCGTGTTGGCGAATGCCGGTGTACTGACCTCCGTGATCAGTACTCTGAATGCGGAGAATGAAAAGACACTGGAAGAACTCTACGGATTTCTGCTCGATTATCCGATCTTTGCCTGGCAGCTGCAGGCGTGTCTGCCGATGGGAAATGCGGCCAGGCGTGGCGTGGACCATCGTTTCGATGTGAATCGTGTGATACGATTTGTGGACGAACATGCGGATGCGCCGTTTGCGCTGGGCATTGCTGATAATATAGGTTACTTTACGCCGGAAGAAGGATCGCTTCGCGGAAACCGAAGCGGCAAGGCTTTTTTTATCGGCTGCCAGGCCGGGATCAGTCAGCTCGGGATCGACAGTGTGGGAAATGTTAAGGGGTGTGAATCTCTCTATGACGAACGCTTCCTGGAGGGAAATGTCCGGGAGCGCAGTTTAAGTGAGATCTGGAAGGATCCGGAAGCCTTTGCTTACAACCGGAAATTTCGTGAAGAGATGCTCACGGGGAAGTGCGCTGTTTGTGAAAAAAAAGGGGCATGCCGGGGTGGATGCCGGTCTATGGCTTTTTTTGCCGGCGGCAGAATGTACGAAGCGCCCTACTGCGCCCGTTCTTAAGGAGAACGTGGGGACGAGTCATGTGTTTTTTGAAAAAAGCAGGAAGGAGTGAAGATTGTGACAAAACTGGCGGTATTGTTTCCGGGAATCGGCTATAACGGTGACCGGCCGCTGTTATATTATGGAAGAAAGCTGGCGGAGAAGAACGGATATGCGTGTAAAGTACTTCCCTACGTGTATAAAGGAGATCGTCACATTCGCGGGAATGTACAGAAAATGGAAGAAGCTTTTCAGAAACTGTATGAACAGGCACGGGAGTATCTTGCAGATGTGGATTATGAATCTTATGATGAAGTACTCTTTGTATCCAAGAGCGTCGGAACGGTGATCGCAGCATCGTATGCAAAGAAACTGCAGGAGAATGGGATCATGTATGGGACCGGAGAGAAGGCAAAGCTTCGGCACATTTTCTATACACCCCTGGAGTATACGTTCCGATATGAGCCGGAAAACGCGGTCGGATTTTTGGGAACAGCCGATCCATGGTGTGTTCCGGAGAATGTGATCAGGATCGCGAAAGAAAGGAATGTGCCGATGCATGTGTATGAAGGAGCAGACCATTCTCTGGAGACAGGTGATCTTTCGGCAGATCTGATGATCTTAAAAGATGTGATGGAAAAGACCGCTGTGTTTATCGGATAACAGGAGGCATATATCGTGAATCGTTTGGAGCAGCTGTTGCGGGAGACGGATCATAAGAGTTATCCCGCATACAAATCCCTGAAGGGAAAATATACGTTTGCAGGGTATGTCCTGTCGGTCGATCATGTACAGGGGGATCCCTTTGCGGCGCCGTCCTCTTTGAGCATCCATTGCAAGGCGGCACAGCACGGATTTCCGGAGGAATATTATCTTAAGCCGCATCGCTGCGTGATGCTGTGCGATTATCTGCTGCGCGGTTTCGGACGCATTCTGCGGTCCTATTCCGGAAAAGCCGGTGGTTCCGGCAAGAGCGGCAGTCTGTTTGTGAGTATCCCCGGGCAGGAAGTGCTGAAACGCTCGGCACTTACCATAGATCCCAAAAGCGGGGAGCTGGTGCTGCGCTTTTCAGCAGGTTTTCCGGCAGCAGGGCGGACAACGCTTTCTATGGAGCTGCGCAAGATGCTGATGGAATATGTTCCGGCCTGCGTGGAAAAAAGCCTGCGCTTTACGGCAGTAAACAGGGAAGAACTGAAGCACTGGATCACGCTGGCGGATGAACAAAAAGCGATCCGGGAGCAGTTATCGGAAAAGGGACTTGTTGCCTTTGTAGCAGATGGTGCCATACTGCCGAGATCTTCCGGCGTGGACGACAGGCCTATGAAGGGAGCGGTTGTTTTTGAGAGTCCCGGAGAAGACCGGGTAGAGCTTGCACTTCCGGGAGGAGGGACGATCAAAGGCATGGGGATCCGTCAGGGGATAAGCCTGATCGTCGGCGGCGGTTACCATGGAAAATCCACATTGCTCAAAGCGCTGGAGCGGGGTGTCTATGACCATATCCCGGGAGACGGGCGGGAGTATGTCATCACCGAGAGCAGTGCGATGAAGATCCGTTCCGAGGACGGACGCAGTGTAAAACAGCTGGATATCAGTCCGTTTATCCGGAATCTGCCGAACAAAAAGGATACGCGGAATTTCAGTACGGAAGATGCCAGCGGCTCGACCTCTCAGGCAGCGGCTACGGTGGAAGCGGTGCTTTCCGGCAGTCATACGCTGCTGATCGACGAGGATACTAGTGCGACCAACTTTATGGTGCGGGATAGCCTGATGCAGAGCGTGATCCATCCGGAGCAGGAGCCGATCCTTCCGTTCCTGGCGAGGATGCGGCAGCTCTACGAGCAGTTCGGAGTATCGACGATCCTGGTGGCGGGATCGTCCGGGGCATTCTTTTCCGTGGCGGATGCCATCGTGCAGATGAAGGAATATCTGCCGGTCAATATCACGGCGCGGGCAAAAGAAGCCGCCGGAGCGGAGAGGGCGTGTGAGACGCCGCCGGAACCGCTGGGGAAATGGGAGGATCATCGCATTCCGAGGCAGAATAAGGAGATTACCGAAAGCCGCCGGATCAAGACCAGAGGAAACGGAACGGATCACGTATCCCTGAATCACGAATCCGTGGAACTGCGTTTTGTGGAGCAGGTGGTGGATCACGAGCAGACCAATCTGCTGGCAGCTATGCTTCGTACGCTGGAAGAACAGTATTTTGACGGGCGAAGACCGCTTCCGGAATGTGTGGATGCTCTGTATCGGCGGCTGCAGACGGAAGGGTTTACGGCGGCATCCACAGGCAGTATTCCCGGTAATCTGGCAATGGTGCGTCTGCAGGAATTGTGGGCCATGGTGAACCGGTACCGATCTCTGAAAGTGTGAGGTGTGGCAAAAAAAGAAGCAGAACCATGAGGTACGTCCCCATGGTTTTTACGGAAAGAAAGGATGGAAGGCGGGTATGGAGGAATACATTTGCAAATCATGTGGAGCACCGATCAGGCTGCGGAAGGGTGTGAAGGACGTGGTCTGTGATTATTGCGGGTTTGTCCAGACCATTGATCAGGAAAGTATTCAAAAAGCAGAAGAAGACAGGAAGCTGCAGATCTACGAAACGGTTTTAGCGGAGAATACAAAGACCGCTATATGGGTGGAGCGGGCAAAGCGACTGATCGATGAGGTGAATCAGGAGTATGCGGCTTCCAAAAATGAGGGAGCGGGGCTGGACAGATTTCACGAGATTTTGGAATATATTGTGGAGAGCGGCGATGATAGCGGATATATTCCGCTGATCGTATACATAGTCCATTCGAAACACCCGCTGTCGGTTGCGGAGGGGACGGTCTATAAAGTGGTTGTCAGCGATCCGCATGGGCGTATGGCGGAGAAGTTTGTTTATGATGCCAAGAAGCCGTTTGGTATGATGATCTGCAAACGCGACACGCCGTTTGTGAAGATCCTCGAATACCCGTTCAGCGATCCGGAATGCCAAAAAGCGCCGATGCAGGAAGAAGAGGTTTCGATCTATACGGATGGAACGAAAATCCCGGTGGTGGAGATCAAAGAAAAAGCATTGCGGCATGAAGTCATCGTAGATTATCTGTGGCAGTGAGGATCCGGGAAAACATAGGAAGGCTCGTGGCAGTGGTCTCTTTATTTTGGGTGGCATTTTTACGCTATTTGTGCTATTGTAAAATTATTGTAAGTTGTTTTAGGGGGATTTAGTTAAGCCGGAGGTGATTGCCAAATGAGTACCAAGGAACGAGCATATGAAATATTTTCAAAAATGGATGAAAAACAGTTAGAAGGCTTTGTTACTATGTTCGGAATCTATTTTCCTGAAACGACAGAAGAGAAAGAAATTGATGAAAGAACCAAAGCATTTCGTGAACTTGAACAGATGACACATCCAATATTGGATTTGGATTATGATAAGGAATTGGCTGAGTATAGAAATGCGAGGTATAGGGTATGAAAGTATTGATCGATACAAATATAATACTCGATTATCTCACGAAAAGGACACCGTTTTATGATCCGGCATATGCTCTTATGGAAATGTGCAGATCAGGGGAAGTGGTAGGATACATTGCTGCACATTCTGTGATGAATTGCTTCTATATTCTGAGAAAGGAATATACAGAGGAGGAAAGAAGAGAAATCCTGATCAGGTTTTTAAAACTGGTTTCAGTGGTAGGAATTGACAGAAGTAAGATATCATCGGCATTAAGAAGAAAAGAATTCAGCGATATGGAAGATTGCTTGCAGGATGAGTGCGCTGATACTTGTGGAGCGGAGTATATCATTACAAGAAACATTAAAGATTTTGATCAAAGTACGGTTAAGGCGATTTTGCCGGAAGATTTTGTCAAGATGATGAAAAAACAGAAACCATAGAGATAGAGGCAAAGGAGTCTATATTGGATTTGTTTGCCTTTTTTGTTTTTGGAAGGCGGCGGGGGGATCCCGGTGGATATTGCGGATGAAGATATTCTGCTGGAGAGTATAGGTGCCTCTATGGGGATCGCAAAGATGACGGGATATTTTGAAGAATAAAATGGATGAATATCCGACGGAGAGTGAGATCAAAACCGTAAAATCACTGATCACGTACTGCAAGAACACGATGCTGAATCCGGAAGAGATCGAGGCACTCGGAGAGAAGGAAAAGCTTCCGCTACTGGAAACGTATAAAGAATACAATGCCTGTCTGCGTTCCAATCAGCAGATGGATTACGATGATCAGCGGATATCCCGGAGGATATGTCGCAGAGGAATGAGAACCGGTGTAAAGAAAAGTAATGGAGCATATCTATGGCTTATGAAGAATTCAGTCTGCTGGATCTGGAACCGAAAGCAGGAGAACCCGGACAATTCCGGCTCTTTTATCAGGATCTGAATCTGGACCGGGTGATCGAGAGACTGACGAGAGACTGGGGAAAAGGGATCCGAAAATACTACGGATATCTGCCGGTGACGCCGAAGGAGGTGGCTTACCGGCAGGCGGTATATTCCGATGTAAAAAAGCCTGCGGTACAAGATGCGTTGAAGCAATATGTGGAAGATATGACCGGCGCCGAGCGGATGCGGGAGAAAAAAGGCAAGGTCTATGAAGACGCGCAGAAGGCGGTCTGGCATCTGCGGGAGATCATTTCGTATTGTCTTGCTTATGAAAGACTCTGTGAAGGTCTTGCGAAGTGCAGTCTGTCTTCCGATGGGATGCAGGACTTTTGGCGGATCCTGAAAGAGATACTGGAAGAGGGCGGCTACCGTAAGCTCCGGGAAGAGGCGCAGGCACTTCTGCAGAGACTGAAAGAACTGCGTTTTATCATTACCTATGAAAAAGACCGGATCTCGGTAACCTGCGGAGAACTGCCGGGGGACGGCGCATATGCGGAGATGCTGCGGAATAAGACCGGAGGAGAACTGCACCGTCCGGTCAATCCGTTTCGTTCCGAACCGGCCATCTGTGAACTGGAGAAGGCATGTATCGAGATCCTGGAAAAGAAACGTCCGGATATCTTCCGGGAGATGAAGGACCTGGCATACAAATGGTGGGAGTATGAAGTGCCGGTACTGAAGCGCTTTGATGAGGAGATCCGTTTTTATCTGTCTTATCATGATCTGCAGCAGGAAATGCAGGAAAAAGGATTTTCTTTTGCGACACCGGAACTTTCGGAGGATCGGACCATGGAGGCGCATGATCTATACGACATCGCGCTTGCCGTGGCGTCACTTTACAGCGACCGTAAGATCGTGTGCAACGATCTTACGTATCAACCGGGAGAACAGTTCTTTGTTCTTACGGGACCCAATCAGGGTGGAAAAACAACCTTTGCAAGATCTCTCGGACAGCTCGTTTATTTTACACGCATGGGATTGGATGTGCCGGCAGCTTCTGCGCGGCTTCCGTTTTTTCCGGATATCCAGACACATTTTTCCGTGGAGGAAAGTGTAGAGACGGGGAAAGGAAAACTCAAGGAAGAGCTGACCAGACTGGCCCCGATGATGGAGTCACAGAAAAAGGGAACGTTTATCATCATTAATGAACTGTTTACCACAGCGGCCAGTTATGACGCACAGATCATGGGACGGCGTGTAATGAAGCACTTTATCGATCTTGGATGTATGGGGATCTATGTGACGCACATTGCGGAACTGGCGGCGGAAGATGATGGCGTGGTAAGTCTGCGGGCGATGCTCAATGACCAAAAGATCCAGACTTATAAGATAAGGCGCGGGGAACCGGACGATACGGCATGCGCAGAAAATCTGGTGAGCAAATACGCTCTGACCTATGAGCAGTTAAAGGAGCGCTTATGAAAGTATGCCTCTTATACAAAGACAGAGAAAAAGCAGACGGTGCGGCCTATTACGATACCGTAAGTATCGTAAAGGATCTCGGCCTGAAAACAATCTTTCTGAATGCGGCCAAACGGCTGGTGTATGAAGGCAAAAAAATCAAAAATCTGGAGCAGGAAGATCCGTTTCTGATGGATACGCTGAAGACGGTTATGATGACGCCGCTGGCGAATGCGGAAGAGATCTGCTACCGGCAGGAGATCATCAATGACTGTATCTTCCATGAAGAACTGATCCGTTCCCTGTATGAGACCGGCAAAAATGTACAGTTAAAGAGCGACGAGCTGATCCGGGAATACAAGGATAAGAGTATCAAAGGGAATCCGGTCACGAAACTGATCAACGAGATCCGGATCCTGCATCTGCTGCAGGATTCCCTTGCGGCAATACGTCAGCTTCTGGAAAAACAGAAGGAACGTTTTACATCCGAAGGGCTGCTGCGTTTTCAGGAGGATTTTTTTGCGGCATGGCCAAAGGAAAGAGAGGAGTTTGTCGGATCGGTGCTGGCGGATCTGTCTTTTTATACCGGTGGTGTGGATGATGCGGATCAGGGACGTAACCGGCTGGTACGGCCTAGGATCGTTTTGGAATGCGGTCTGGAAGACGGTCTGAAATTCAGCACGATGAAACTGGAAGAACTGTCCTCGGGCAGCACGAGGTTTGTAAAGCCCGGCGGCACGCTGTTTAAAATACAGGAGTATTTTAACAGCCGCGTGCAGGATTCTTTTTCCACGCTGGAGGATGAGCGGATCAACGAGCAGGCGCATCAGCTCGAATACGGGATCGTGAATTATGTAGTGGAGCAGCTGAAGGACGAACTGATGGAATTTAAGCCGTTCTTTGACAAGCTGCGCTATCAGACTGCGTTTTATCTGGCAGCCGTACAGCTGGCGCGTCATTTCGAACGCATCCATATGCAATGGTGTTTTCCGAAGGTATGTGACAGGCGGGATCTGAAATTTGCGGAACTGAAAGAATCGGTCCTCGGATTGAGCCGGCTGGAGGATGTGGTCGGCAATGACTGCGAACTGAATCAGAAGGATATGGTGATCATCACGGGAGCGAATCAGGGCGGGAAATCCACATTTTTGCGCAGCATCGGGATCGCCCAGGTGATGATGCAATGCGGACTTATGGTAACGGCAACAACCTATCACAGCGGGATCTTCCCTCGGATCTTTGTGCATTTTACGCGAAGGGAAGACAGTCAGATGAACAGCGGGCGTCTGGATGAAGAACTGAAACGTATGAATAAGATCGTTGAGCAGATCGGAGACGGAAGTCTTCTGTTCCTGAATGAATCGTTTGCGACGACAACCGAGAAGGAAGGGGCCGGGATCGCTTATGATATCGCAAAGGCGCTTTGTAAAGCAGGCGTAAGGATCATGACGGTCACACACATTCTTGCGTTTGCACGGCGCGTATATAAAGAAAATAAGGAAGAGCCGCTATCTGCGGTGGAATTCCTGACCGCGGAACGTACGGAGGACGGAAGCCGTACGTTCCGTATGATACGGCATGAGCCGGAAGAGACCAGTTTCGGACTGGATCTGTATGATGAGATCGTGGGGCAGAAACTGCGAAAGGATGCAGAAGGGCATCACCGAAGATAGTATCTACATTCCCGGTGGAGTTGAACAATGAAGATCAAATATTCTGAATATCAAAGTGAAGAGATGACGAATGTTTTGGACAATATCCTGGATTATCGGGATGAATTGTGCGTTAATACGATGCTGAAAGGATGCCAAAACGGCTATATTGCAGATGCTGGTGACCGCCGTAAAGGACAGCTGTTTATCAAGGGGGCTGCTGTAATAGCAACGCTTATAATAGCGCGGGTGTGGTTTGGATGGCTTTTCTCATCCGGAATTATAGGTATTACGATCGGAGCGATACTATTTGTTTTAATATCAAAAAGTATGGCAGACCCGATGAATAGACTTTTCGGACCGGAGAAAATCCGGCTTGGGAATCCCGCAATCCAAAACCATCTGAATCAATACCGGGTATGGGATGATCGGAAAGGGCAGCTGCATATCACGGATGAACCGGAGTTTTACGGACTCAGTAAGTTCAAAGTCAGAAAAAACCTGGCAGAAGGTGATATGTCATTTATCGTGCTTGCAGATGCTCTTCTTGGGGCGGCGAACAGAATATCCTGTTTACGCAGTCTGGCCATTGCTTCCGAAGAGATAAAAGCGTTTGTTGACAGGTATGGAGAAGAGAACGTAGAGATCGATATGAAATTAACCCCGATCAATTCGATACAGGAGCCGGAAGACAAGACGTATTCCGTCAGCAATATGTATACCATTACATTGCGTGAAAAAAGCGGAATGGGCGGAGATACAATCGTACCGACGGAGTATGAAGAAAAGACAGTCCACATCCCTGTAGAAAGCGGCGAAGGGGTTTATACAAAATGGAGGGAGCACGGGATATTGGATCTTGCGTATTTTGATCGGGAATACGCTAATGCGAAGAAGACTTGTGAGACCTGTAAAGAAGAGATTCCGAAGAGATGGCTGGAACCGTTGTTTTCGCAGGATTCCAATGTGATCCGCGATCTGGATAAACTCTCGGTATTTGCAGAACCGTCGAAAGGTATTTCAGGCGATCCTATGGAGAAGGAAGAGGAGTCGGTGTTCCGGTTCCCGGAATTTGCGGGGAACGGAAATGACGGAGCAAAGATGATAGAAGAGCTGAAAAACAGGATGAAGCCGGAGGAATAATCGTAGTTGTGACAGGGAATAGAGACAGTGAATGGATCGGATTATGATGATCCGTCACATCTCACCTATAACACAATAGGGGAAGGGTAATAGCTGATTTGCTGTTTTTGTAAAGTTTCAAAAAAGAGCATTATCAGATGTTCTTTTTTGTAGATAATGACTAATTGAAATGTGTATCGCTGCGTGATATAGTTCTATGTGTTCGTCAGACGATTATTGTCGTCGGAACACATTTCTTATATTCGGAAGCAGCCGTTCGCTGTGTTTTCCAGAAGAAGGAAGTAACTGATAAATGAGGCACATGCCACATGTAAATCCGTATATTATGCGGTAGAAAAGAGGTAGAGTTGAAGAAGACACGCGATTATGACGGCACATTTCAAACCATCAAGACCAGGCACAAACGGCTCTTGATCGGAATCATTAACGAATGCTTTCATAAACACTATCCTATGGATTCTGTTGTTGAACTGCTTCCGGCAAGAAGTCCATTGGTTTCAGAAGGAGAAAATGGTGAAGCAGAGATTGAAGACAGGGAAAGCGATTGTGTTCTAAAGATAGGGGCTGACTATTATCTGATTGAAGTGCAGTCAAATGATGCTGAAAATATGGCTATCCGTATTGCGGAGTATACTTTTATTTTCGCAAGAGACATAGCACAGGGAGACCAGGGGCATGTAAGATTGAAGATTCCGCATTATACAGTGATCTATATCAAGCCAACCAAGGAAACACCGCGCTATACCAGGATTACCTATGCGTTTCCCGATGGATGGGAAATTACATGTTCTGAAAGAAATGTTTTTTTGTCGGATCTATCCAAAGAGGAGATTATTGAAAAGAAACTATATGCTTACATACCATTTTATATCGCCAGATATGAAATGGAATTGTCTACAGAGAAAAACTATCAAAAGGCATTAGAAGACCTTGCTTTTTTTCGTGATAAAATGGTAGAATTACATCA
>JAGBMJ010000080.1 GCA_017634975.1 Lachnospiraceae bacterium
TCTTTTTTACCTTATAGGAAATTGCTCCGCAATTCCCTATGGTAAAAAGCCCTCCGGGGGATGCGCACTCGCGCGTAAGGAAGATGTTGCTATCGCAACCGCGCTCGGCGCGAGCGTTCTGCAAGCAGAACGCTTTTTTATTTATAGGAAATTGTTGCTATCGCAACCGCACTCGGCGCTAGCGTTCTGCAGGCAGAACGTTTTCCTGCTATATGAGAAATTGCATCGAAATTTTCAAATACATATATTGACTTTAATTTACTTAAATGATAATCTTATATTTAAGTAAAATATATCGATATTACAGGGAAGCTGATCATGAAAGAAAACAATGAACTCATTTTTTTAAAACCGGTTTTGAAGGAACGGATCTGGGGAGGTACCCGGCTTCGTACAGAGTGGGGCTATGACAGTGATCTGCCCGGGGCACTCGGAGAGTGCTGGGCAGTATCCTGCAACGGACAGGCCGACTGCGAGGTGATGGGGGGGCGTTATCGGGGCAGGCATCTGTCGGAACTGTGGAAAAAATGCCCGGAATTGTTTGGCGGGGAAACGAAGGGGGATTTTCCGCTTTTGGTGAAGATCATCGATGCCGGAGAAGACCTGTCCGTACAGGTGCATCCCGATGACGCCTACGCACAGGCACACGGGGGCGGAAACGGGAAATGGGAGTGCTGGTATATCCTGGACTGCCCGGAGCATGCGGAACTGATCGCCGGCAGTCACGCCACCTGCAGGGATGAACTGGAGCAGATGATCCGGGAGGGGGCATGGGATACGCTGCTTAACCGGGTACCGATCCGCAAAGGAGACTTTCTTCGTGTGGATCCGGGGACCTTGCATGCGATCACGGCGGGCGTGGAACTTTTGGAAGTGCAGCAGAACAGTGATATCACCTATCGGATCTATGACTATGGACGCCATCAGAACGGAAAGCTGCGGGAACTGCATCTGAGCGACGGAGTGGAAGTGACCAGAGTACCCTACTGCATTACATCTGCAGATGTGATCCACACCGATCCACAGGAAAATGTACCGCAACTGCTTGCAGATACCCCGCAGTACCGTATGTGGACGATCGCGGTAAACGGCACATCTGCCCCGAAGATCAAAAGTGAACGTTTTTTGATCGGAAATGTCCTGGATGGGAACGGTACGATCGATGGCATGGAGGTGCGTAAAGGAATGCATTTTATCGTACCGGGCGGGTACATGCCGGCACAACTGGAGGGACGGATGCGGGTAAATCTGACGGAACCGGTCAGTTGATCTTAATAAGGTTGATTTGAAAAGAAAATTAAGTTATACTCATAAAAGTTAAGTAAAAACATTACCCGGTTAAGGGAAAGGAGATTACAATGGGGTTTATCGAGGAAGTGAAAAAAGAACTGACAGAAAATATCATTCCGTTCTGGAGAGGGCTGCGGGATAACGAATATGGAGGATATTACGGTTATCTTTCCTACGGACTGGAGCTGGATAAGAAGGCGGAGAAAGGATGTATCCTGAATAACCGTATTGTCTGGTTCTTTTCCAATGCCTATATGCTGCTGAAGGATCCCGTGCTTTTGGAGGAAGCAAAGCATGGCTATGAATTTCTGCGGGATTGCTGTCTGGATCACGAGAATGGAGGCGTCTACTGGTCGATGAGCTGCGACGGCAAACCGCAGGATACGACCAAGCATACTTATAATCAGGCATTCTGCATCTATGCGCTCTCTTCTTACTATGAAGCAAGTGGAGACAAAGAGGCACTGGATGCGGCGTACGCCCTGTATCATGTGATCGAAGATAAATGCAGGGACCGCGACGGATACCGCGAGGCGTACAGCCGGGAGTTTGTACAGGTGAGCAATGAGAAGCTTTCGGAGAACGGGGTTATGGCGGATCGCACAATGAACACGCTCCTGCATGTTTTTGAAGCCTATACGGAACTGTACCGGGTGGATCATAACGAAGAGGTGGGCGATCGTCTGCGCTGGATAATGGATCTGTTTGCAGAGAAGATCTACAATCCGGCACTGCATCGCCAGGAAGTGTTCTTTGATTATGATTATAATACACTGATCGATCTGTATTCCTACGGGCATGATATTGAAACTTCGTGGCTGATCGACCGCGGGACGGAAGTTCTGGGGGATCCGGTATATGTTGCAAAGATGAGCACGATCACAAAGGATCTGGCACAGAATGTCAAGGCGGTGGCGTTTGATGGACATTCTCTTGCAAATGAATGTGACAAAGGTGTGGTGAACACCTGGAGGATCTGGTGGGTACAGGCGGAAACCGTTGTGGGCTTTCTCAATGCATATCAGAAGCAGCCGGAGCGCGGGGATTTTCTGGAAGCGGCAAAAGCGGAATGGGCATTTATCCGGGATCATCAGATCGATCGACGGAGCGGCAGCGAGTGGTTTTATGAAGTGACCGCGGAAGGAGAACCGGATGCAGCCAAACCGATCGTTGAAGCCTGGAAGTGTCCGTATCATAACGGGCGTATGTGCATCGAAGTCATCCGAAGGGGCATTGAATAAGGAGGGAGGAGCTGTATATGCTGCATCCGAAGTATAAGGAAGAAAATCGGAAATATGAGAGGCTGATCGCGAGAAAGAATCGTGTGGACAGGCGGTTTTACAACGGAATTTATGAGCGCTATGTTCATCCGGTACTGACGGCCGGACATGCGCCTTTGATCTGGCGATACGATCTGAACGCGGAAACCAATCCCTTCTTTATGGAACGTCTCGGCGTGAACTGCGTATTCAACTCCGGCGCCATATATCTGAAGGGAAAATACTATCTGGTGGCCCGGGTCGAAGGGGCGGATCGCAAATCATTCTTTGCCGTGGCGGAATCGGAAAGTGGTGTGGATGGGTTTCGTTTCTGGGATGAGCCGGTATTGCTGCCGGATACTTGCCCGGAGGAGACCAATGTCTACGACATGCGTCTGACACAGCATGAGGATGGCTGGATCTACGGTGTATTCTGCTCGGAGAGCAAAGATAAAAGTGTGAATGACCTGTCAGCGGCGGTGGCGACAGCAGGGATCGTGCGCACGAAGGATCTGAAAAACTGGGAGCGTCTGGATAACCTGAAGACACTGCGTTCGCCGCAGCAGCGCAACGTAGTGCTGCATCCGGAGTTTATTCAGGGAAAATATGCGTTTTATACCAGACCGATGGATGACTTTATTAATACCGGCAGCGGTGGCGGGATCGGATTCGGGCTGTGTGAGGATATCGAACACGCAGTGATCGATGAGGAAGTCATTACCAGTCAGCGAAAGTATCATACGATCACGGAGGCAAAGAACGGTGCAGGGGCGGTGCCCATCCGAACGGAAAAAGGCTGGATACACATCGCGCATGGCGTGCGGAATACGGCAGCCGGATTGCGCTATGTGCTGTACTGTTTTGCGACGGATCTGAAGGATCCCTCCAGGGTGATCGCTGAGCCGGGGGGGATGTTCATGGGACCTCTGGGACGGGAACGCATCGGGGATGTATCCAATGTGGTATTTTGTAACGGAGCGATCGTAAATGAACTGGGAGAGGTGTATATTTATTACGCATCCTCCGATACCAGGTTGCATGTGGCTACGACGACCATCGAACGGCTTACGGATTATGTATTCCATACGCCGGAGGACCCGCTGCGCAGCCGCGACTGTGTTGCGCAGCGTATAGAGCTGATACGGAGGAACAAAGAATTACTGGGGGAAATCTGAAACTATAGTGAGGGCGGAGCAGTGAAAAAAAAGGTGGTAATGAAGGACATTGCCGAAGCGATGGGAGTGAGCATCGTAACGGTATCCAAGGCGCTGGCCGGGAAAGAAGGCGTGAGCGAACGGGTACGTGGCAAGATCATACAAAAGGCGCAGGAACTGGGATATGTGATCGGCGAAAAGAAAAGAGGCGAGCTGAACAACAAGATCGCGATCCTGATCCCCGAGAGGTATGTGTCGGAACGCTCCTTTTATGTGCAGATCTATCAGAAGATGATCATGGGATTCTCGGAAAAAGGGCTGATCGGTCTGTTGGAGATCGTTCGGAGAGAGAGCGAGGAAGAGGGAATCCTTCCGAACTCTATCGCATCGGGAGCGGTAGATCAGGCGGTGCTGATCGGGGAGCTTCATACACAGATGATCGAGAGTCTGCTGGAAAGTGATGTGAGGCTGATCTTCTTTGATTTCCAAAACGAAGAATATGATGTGGATGCCATTGTAGGAGATAATATCAACGGAGGGTATCTGCTGACAAGATATCTGGTCAAAAGGGGGTATGAGAAGATCGGCTTTGTCGGAGAATACAGGGCAACAAGATCCATATTGGATCGTTTCATGGGATATATGAAGTATCTGCTGGCAAAGGGACGCGAGATGAATCCGGAATGGGTGATCCCGGACCGGGATGCGGACGGATGCAATATTAAGCTGAAGCTTCCTTTGAAAAATATGCCGCAGGCTTTTGTATGCAATAATGATGAAGTGGCATATCGTATGATCCGGGCGCTGAAAGAGTCGGGGTACAACGTGCCGGAACAGATTGCGATTGTGGGATATGACGATTATGCCGGACAGGAAAGGGCAGACCTGACCTTGACGACCTATCATGTGAATGTGGAAGAGATGATAAGGATCTGCATTCGGATCGTGGAAGCGCGTATGGCGGACCCGGAGTATCGTTCCGGTACGGTCACGGTCAACGGATGTCTGGTGGAAGGGGATAGCGCATAAGGAAAAAAAGGACGCTGCGATCAGGGAAGGTCGTGGCATTTTGGTTTACAGAACATCGGAAAAACCGCTATTTATGGGGCTTTCGGGCTTTGTTCGTGTCATTTTCTTCATGATTCGTTGCAAAAAAGCTGTCTGACTCTTTACAGCGAATATAAATTATCTTATAATAAACTCCAAGTAAGTATGCGAGTGGCGCATATCTGTAATATACTAGAATACAAGGTAGGCCGGAGGCCTTCCGGAAGGTAAAAGGAAAGGAGACCGATTATGACGGGCAAGAGATTAGGCAAGCGGATACTGTCGGGGGCGATGGCGTTCATTATGGCTGCCAGCACGATGTTTGCAATGCCGATCCGTACAAATGCAGATGGAATGATCCCGGAAAAGATGGATGCATCCAGTCAGGTGAACTTTGATTATGTTCTCGGACGTGCAGTGGATTTCGGTATTACGGCGAAGACTTTCGTGCAGCAGGGGCACATGGAGACGACGTTTGCAACCAAGAACTTTTTGATGGAATGTGGCAGCAACAGTGATGTTGACTTCATCGGGGGAACGGCACAGTTCCTGATCGGCGGAGTCGGAGAAACAAAGAGCGGTGAGGTAAAACAGGTGGTATTTGGCGGTACGACCGCTTCCTGTTTTAATATAGAGGCATCCCCGGAAGTACTGGGTGACAGCTATACTCACAATAACGGAGACAAGGTAACGGGCGGTACCAACATCGGACAGATCCATTTCAATGCGGATGTTCCGTCGGTTGTGCTGAATAAATCGACTGCGACAAATACCAATGTTGACCGGATCGTTAAGAATGCAGAAGAAAGATCCGAGGAAATGTCGAAAAGAGCCGGCTCCGATTATGCGGTGAACTACAGGAATTTTACGACATTCCAGGGATCCCATGTCAATATGGATTTTACCAATGCGGCATTTCTGAACAAGGTGGTTTACGTTCAGGTAGATCAGGATCTTGCAAATGCGTTTGGTCAGTCCGGCGCAGTTAACATTATGAAGAATCCTTCCACGGTGATTGTTTTCAATATCGAAGACAGCATTTCGAACAGTGAATATTCAGGATCTTCTTCGAAGGCAAGCTACGAAAAAGAGAAGGCGGTCACGATCCAGAAGATCCAGGTTTCCGTAGATGGGGGAACAACATGGATCGGTACCGAGACCGGCAAATCCGATCTGAGGCAGGCAGCAGAAGTGGACAGCCAGATCTGCCAGAAGATCATTTGGAATATCCGTACCAAAGGCATCGTAAACCTGAATATTTGTGCAGGTACTTTCGTGATGCCGTACTGTAAGGATGCCATCGTAACCGGTTCCAGCGCCGGCTGGGCGGTAGCACCGAGAATGACCGTAGATTGCGGTGAGTGGCATTATGTTTTCCAGCGCGGCAGTCAGGATACGATCAACGATGGTTATGGTGAGATCCATTTTGCGGCAAGAAAGGCTTTTACGGATGACTATACTACAGACGGAAATCCGGTTCCGGATCAGTCTGTATCGACTTCTGCCGGATCTTACAGCTTCCAGTTCTACCAGTGTGCGGATGATAAATATTCTTCACCGAGAGCATACGGGGATCCGGTCAGCAATCAGGATACCGGTAAGATCCATTTCCCGAAACTGACTTTCACTCCGAGTGATGACGGACATACCTATTATTATCTGATCAAAGAGCAGGGTGCGGGGAATGTTGTAAATGAGAACGGGGCTAAGGTTGAGATTTCGGATGGTGAGATCCGCCTGGCGGTTAAGGTAGCGTATGACAGCACAACCAAGTCCTATAATTATCAGGTGTGGTCTAAGACCATCCTGGGCAATGGCGTAACCTACAAGAACAATGAAAAGATCGATATGTCCGGTGTGGAATTCTCACTGGGTGCATTCTACAATAAGGTACTTACGGACAGCAATACTCCGGAAGGCACCGATGTTTATATCAGTAAACAGAACGTTTCCGGCAATGAACTGCCGGGGGCAACATTAAAACTGAGCGGCAAGGATACGGACGGAAAGACGATCGTTATGAATCTGAGCTCGATTTCCGTGATCCCCGGAGAAAACGCCGGAGAGCCGGTCCGGACTTCTTATGAGATCGAATTTGTATCCGGATCCACACCGACTCTGATCAAGAATCTGCCGGACGGAACGTATACCCTGACGGAGGAAAGAGCACCGCAAGGTTTCGTTCTTGCAGAAAGTATCAATTTTGAGATCAAAGACGGCAAGGTGGTAAGACATCAGGACAACAAGATTATCATGGTTGATGAGGAAGAGAAGACCGAGGTGACTTCCACCGTGAACATCAGCAAGCGCATCATCAACGGTACCGAGGAACTGCCGGGAGCAACACTGCGGATCGTGCAGTACGGAGGTGAAAGCGGTGATGCAAATGCAACCGATTTCAGCAAGGTTACTTTGATGCAGGGCGGAAAAGATATCACGGATACTGCGGATGTAAGCGACGGCGGATCGATCGAATTTATATCGGGAACCGTAGAAACGACGGTTCAGGGACTGAAACCGGGCAAATATATGCTCTATGAGATCACTGCTCCGAATGGCTATCAGAAGGCAGAGAATATTGGATTTACCATTGATGCGAGCGGTAAGGTTCTTGATGAGAATGGTAAAGAGCTCACAGACAGCAGAGTCGTAATGTTTGATGCACCGGAAACGGTAGTGCCGGAAACCGGAAAGCTTGTGATCACCAAGACGATCGAAGGTGATGTAACGAAGGAAGAGGCAGAAGGAGCGCTTCAGTTTACGATCACCACGACAGTAGACGGCAAGACCAACTATGTGAAGGCAGATGGCAGCCTGACCACGGAGCAGACTTCGGTAGGCCTGAAATCCTTTGCATATGAAAATGGCAAGTACACACTGGAGCTGGATAAGCTGACAACCGGAAGCTACAGCGTAACCGAGACGATCACAGACATCAAGGGATACACACTGGCAGGTGTAAGCTACAAGGTGGACAACGGAAATGAATCTGACGGAAAGACCGCAAGAGTATCTGTAGATAAGGATACGACCACAACAGTAGCATATACCGATAAGTATGAAGAAGAAAAGAAAGAGGAGCCGACGCCGACCGAAGAGCCGACCACGACACCGACAGAGAAGGCAGAGGAGCCGACGCCGACCGAAGAGGCAACTCCGACACCGACGGAGAAGGCAGAGGAGCCGACGCCGACCGAAGAGGCAACCCCGACACCGACGGAGAAGGCAGAGGAGCCGACGCCGACCGAGAAGACAACCCCGACGCCGACGGAGAAGGCAGAGGAGCCGACGCCGACCGAGAAGACAACCCCGACGCCGACGGAGAA
>JAGBMJ010000081.1 GCA_017634975.1 Lachnospiraceae bacterium
CAGAGGACTGAAAATCCTCGTGTCGCTGGTTCGATTCCGGCTCTGGGCACTTGGAAGACGGAAAGCATAGGTTTTCCGCCTTTGTTATATAAGGGCCACTAGCTCAGTCGGTAGAGCACTTGACTTTTAATCAAGTTGTCGGGGGTTCGATTCCCCCGTGGCTCATGTGAATTTTGGGATGAAATGCCGTTTTCATCCCATTATTTTTTGACCGTTTTTGTCAGTATTTATCGGCATTTCGGGCATTTTTGCATTGAAGTTTCAGCACCCGTAGTACAGGACGGGTGCAGGGCATCCGGACAGAATCACCCGACTACTTGATTTTGGTCAAGTGCTCGGTATAGTAACATAGTGGCGCATCTAAGCCCTCCGGGGGCGAGTAAGGAGGGGGCGACAAAAGACGTTTCTCCCCCTCACCCCCTCTTTGTCGAAATGATCTTGAACTGCAATAGCAAAAAAGCAGGTTACCAACAAGCCTAATCTTCCCTGCTATTGCATTTCAAGATCATTTTGTTTACCAAAGTTACAGACAACCATACACTTACTGCCTATTTTCTACGTTTTTAGTCCGCGCCCGCTCCTACGTCTCACGCGCTCACTCCTACCTGTAGAAAATAGGCCTACGGATTTACCGGATCACCTGCTACGGCTTACCGCCTGCCTAAAACCTTAGGGGCGGGGGATGGAATCTTACAGGCATTACGCCCTGGATCTTCTGGATAAGGATCCTGATTACCGGCTAAAGTTGGGGTAATCGAATTTAATTATACACATTTTTACACATTCCTATTGACATTTACACAATATTGTGTATAATATAATTATGGAGGTGAGAAATGAACGCAAGAAGGCAAGCCATCAAAGAACTAAATGATAATGGATATACTCTCGTAAGAAACGGAGCAAAACACGACATCTATTACAGCGAGGAAACAAAGTACACTATTCCACTTCGACACGATTTTGATGATGAGGATTTGAAGGTAATACGAAGGGAAATCAAAAAAGGCGGGAGATAATCTCCCGCCGGAAAGGATAGGCTATGAAATATATCTATACTGCTATTATTGAGAAAGTAAGTGATACACGTTATGAGTGCAGCGTTCCGGATCTTCCCGGTTGTATATCTTCCGGATCTAATCTTCCGGAAGCGATTGATATGATTTTGGATGCTGCCAGCGGTTGGCTTGTAGTGAACGAGGACAAAGGAAATACTATTCCAACACCTACAGAACAAGAACTCATAAAATGTCCTTCTAATGCAATTCGAACCTTGTTACAGATCGACACTATTGCATACCGATCTGCAACAGATACACGTTGTGTACGAAAAAACGTTTCACTTCCAGCGTGGATGGCCAATATTGCTGATAAACGAAAAATGAATTGCTCACAAATCTTACAAGATGGTATAACACGATTACTGAATGTAGGATAAACAAAAAAATGCCTGGAAGTATTCCAGGTATTTTTTATGTGAAAATATCATCAATCTTGTATATATCATACTTAAGCAAATTGCATTGATAAGCCGATTGAATATAGTTTTGTGTGACATTATAGGTACTATGCCCCATGTACATCCGGAGAAATTCAAGATTGCCCACCTGGATCATGTAGGAAGTTGCAAAAGTATGCCGGAGCAGATCCGGAAGATCCGGACAGCCGAAACAGAGTACTCGATTACAGTCAAGTGTTCGGCTACCAATATCAATAGTGGCATGCCAAAGCCCTCAGTGGCTAAAGATCCCAATTATCAATATCTCTACGTTGTGGCGAGATTATGTATATACCATAACGATGAGGGCGCAGAATAATTTCCATTTTACTATTCGACATAGTAATAACACTATGATATACTGTAATTATAGCAGGCATTTGAGCGGGAAAGGAGTTAACGAAATGAAGAATGACAAAATGGAGAATGAAGAAATGACAAGTGCAGTATTCAAGACACTCATCGAAATGGTTATCATAATCATCGAAAGTTCCAAGGACAAAGAAGAAGCCCTTGAAAAACTCAAGAGCTTAACAATCATCAAAAACTAAACAAGGGATGAACGAGGGGCGGCACCCATAAACTTCCTGCAAGCCGCCCTTTACTCTTTTTATAATATACCACAGTAAAGGAGATAAATCAATGGCAAATACACAAACGAAAGCAACACAGAAATACCAGGAAAAAATAGGATTGATTGCCAAGAGCTACAAGATCAGGAAGGAGCTTGCAGAACAATTTGCTCAGGTCTGCAAAGAACGCGGAGAAGGTCAGGCAGCAACAATATCTAGGCTGATGCAGGAATACATAGACCAAAAAAGATAAGCTCGGAAACGGGCTTATTTAAGTGAAAATATTATCAATCTTGTATATATCATACTTAAGTAGGTTGCATTGATATGCAGATTGAATATAGTTTAGAGTGACATTGTATGTACTATGACCGAGATACATCCGGAGAAATTCAAGATTGCCAACTTGGATCATGTAGGAAGTTGCGAACGTATGCCGGAGCAGGTGAGCACGTACACGCTGGATACCGGTATTCTTGCTAAGACGAACAAAAAAATCAGGCTTTCCGGACTTCTTAAAAGAAAATTCTTTGCAATTGCTATAATGAAAAAGCCAACCGGATCAAGTATGGAAAATGGTTTAGATTTCGAGGTTAGAGAATAGAGTTTTCTTTGACGGAGAGTTTTCCAGATGTTTTCGAAGCAGTTTGGTTCTCCATTCCGGCTGGCCTTCTGCCAGAGCAGTTAATTCATCGATATTCACATCTTTATTCAGTTCCAAAGTAAAATACAGATCCAGATAGGTATCTCTGCGGATCGTTTCCGTAAGTAAAAAAGCAAAAATTTGCGAAGGAAAAGAAATTGCCAGATGCTGATAATGAGGCGGTTTTGATAGCAGACACCTATGTTTTATGGTATTATGATGAAGTAGAAGAGTAAGGAGGACAGGAAGCGTGAGCAGATTGACTGAGGTCATAAAAGAATATCGCGGACTTGGAATTGAGGTGCAGATAGATTATGAAAAATTCTATCTGTACTCAGTTATCACGCATTCGACTGCCGTAGAAGGTTCTACTGTAACGGAAATGGAAAACCGGCTACTTTTTGATGAAGGTATCAGTCCGAATAAACCTATTGAACAGCAGTTGATGAATTTGGATCTGAAACGGGCTTATGAAGAGGCAATCGGTTGTGCAGACCAGCATATAGACTATTCTGTTAAACTGCTATGTCATCTGGCCGGATTGGTTATGAGAAACACAGGGAAGGAATATAAAACGGCAGCGGGGAATTTCAGCAGTGCAGATGGAGAACTTCGAAAACTGAATGTGACAGCAGGACGAGGTGGAAAGAGTTATCTGTCCTATCAGAAAGTTCCACAGAGATTGGAAGATTTTTGTAATTGGCTGAATGCGCAGCGTAAAAGTATTTGTACAGAGGATATTGATGATGTTTATGAATTAAGTTTTTTGGCACATTATAATCTCGTATCGATCCATCCATGGGCAGATGGAAACGGAAGAATGGCCAGACTAGTGATGAATATGATACAGGCAGAATTTGGCACAGTTCCGTCAATTGTAAAAAAAGACTGCCGGGATGAGTATATCAAAAGTCTTGCGGAATCTCAGGATACAGGTGAAGCAAAGTATTTTCTGGAGTTTATGATATGTCATCACGTACAGAATCTCGAGAAAATGATTTCAGAATATAAAGATACCGTATACAATGATACTTTAAATCTCGGAAATGATACTATAAATATGAAAAATGATACTTTAAATCTTACCGAGAAGGAGAAGCGGATCTATGAGATGATAAAGAAAGATACCACCATTTCCATAGCGCAGCTTGTGGCGGACAGCGGTTTCAGCAGACCGACCGTAACCAGAGCGATCCGCACATTGAAGGAGAAAAAGCTTATAGACAGAGCAGGAGCAAAAAAGAACGGATCCTGGTTGATCAATCCATAAAAAAATACGTGTTCATCCGTATCTATCATGTAACCAATGAACGGATACAAAATGGCAAAAGGAAGATATGTATATGAAAAAAAAGATGAATGGAATGAGAAGTGCGGTAATGGCTGTGATGGTGATCGGAACTTTGTGTGCGTGCACAAACACATCGATGCGTGAGCCGGTTGAAACAACAGGGGCACCGGCGGTAGAGAACCCTGTGACAGAAGCACCGGTTTCGGAATATCCGGAAAGTGCATCGCCGGAAGCAGAGATCCCGGTAAGCACACCGGGTGATGGACTGCCGTACGGAGCATCACCCGAGGTGGAGTTACCGGAAGAGATCGATGAATACAGCAAAGAGCTGATTATGAATGCATTATCCTGTGAAGAGAAAGAAGCAGAATCCATCTTGAGGCAAATCGATATTGTGAATCGCTTCGGTAACGGAGATATCAGGCTCTCGCTGAAAAGTGTAGAAAAAGTGGAAGAAGGTTCTGAATATTGGGAAGAGTACGGCAATGAAGAGGGGATTGTGATCGAGGATGCGAACTCGGTGAAATACTATTTAATGCTGTATAGAGGGATTACAGGGGGCGTTGAAGTGTACGAGGCTAAAAATCTGGATACGGATGAGATCGTTTTTGCAGTCTATGAATAGGGTGATGTATGGAATAGGGGATTGATTATGAACCGATGGAAGGGGATAGTACCGGTGGCACTGTTAGCAGCGACGGTAGTCTGCGGATGCGGAGCAAAAGAGAATGATGATGCGCGTGGGAGTCTGAACAATGGCGCCGGACAGGCATCATCCGCCGGAAATGCGGGCGTTGCGGGTAATGCCGGATCCGGAAATGCCGGAGCTGCAGATCATACAGGGGCCGCGGGACAAAATGGGAATACACCGGAGGGGGAGGATCGGTTTGACAAGAATCTGGTAAGCGACGAATACCTGGTCGGGGTTGACTATTTTACGGGTGACTTTCTGGAATTTGCTCCCACTGTGATCGCTAAAGTCCGGTACGACGGGCGGTTGGAAGTGGGATTTGACCATACCTTGTCCAATGGAGACACCTGCACCGAGACAGTCTTTTTTGATCTGAGCGATCAGCAGTATCATAATATCGAAGCGGCAATTCAACTAAAAAAGCTCTACGAACTGGATCCGGAAGAAGCGGATCCGGCGGAAGTATGTGATGGCGGTTGCTCCTATCTGATCATCTATGGGAAAGACGGAGATCCGTATAAGGTATGCGGTGGTTTCTGTCCGCATAACCGGGATTTTAATGATATGCAGCGTGCGGTTTATGAGAATCTGCCGGATAATTTTAGAGAGTATTGCGACCGGTACAAGACCGCATGGGTGCGGGAAGAAAATTTTGAACCCTATCACGGAGATCCCGGTAATACATATATATCGACATCCTACGGGGTGTTCCTCAATTACGACGGCGACCTGCAGGATCTGGGGGATTATGATTATCTGGTGATCGATGCACAATATCATGATGCATCGGAAATTGCCGGAATCCACAAGTATGACCAGTACATATACAGCTATATCAATATCGGCTCGCTGGAGGATTTCCGGGAGTATTATGACGAATATGCAGACCTTGCACTCGGAGAGTACGAAAACTGGGATGGCGAGGAATGGGTGGATGTATCCGATGCGCGCTGGCAGGATTTTATCTTAAACGAACTGGCACCGGAGCTTTTGGCAAAAGGGGTAGATGGATTTTTTGTAGACAATTGTGATGTGTATTACCAGTATCCGACACAGGAGACACTGGATGGTCTGTCAAAGATCATGCGGGGGTTAAAAGCGATGGGATGCGATGTGATCATCAATGGCGGCGATGCATTTCTGGATGCCTATACCGCGCAGAACGGCGACTGGAGGGATGTAATCACGGGCATTAATCAGGAGTGTGTATTCACCGCTATCGATTGGGAGGCCGATGCGCTTACGGCAGCATCGGAGGAGGATCATGAGTATTTTACCGATTATATCGAGCGTTACGGGGATCAGGGCGCGTATATTTTTCTGCTCGAATATGCTGAAGATACGGATGCAAACCGAACGCTGCAATACGATATCCGCTACTATGCGGAAGAGCATGGATATTTGTACTATATCTCCGATTCGATCGATCTGGACCATTAGAATCTGTGGTTTATATTTCAAGAGCAGAAAGCAAGGTATTTCCCTGCGGACGGTTTTCCAAATGCTTCTGCAAAAGCTTTGCTTTCAATTCCGGCATGTTGTCTGCCAGAGCAGTTAATACATCGATATTCACATCCGTATTCAGTTCCAAAATGAAGTACAGATCCAGATAGGAATCCCTGCGGATCGTGTCTGTGAGCAGAAACACAAAAGCCGCAGACGGATTGTGGCTCTGCAGCCAATGGATACAGGTTTGCTTTATTTTTTCTGCGAGGGTGTATCCCCGTGTTTCTGCCAGCAGGCGTTCATAGATCAGCTGCGTTTTCAGAAATTGACGTTTCTTTTGAAACGCAGCTGCCGCATCGTCTACAATATAATCCTCCTCGCCACCGGCGAGAAAAGGTACAAAACCACTGCTGTCATCCTCTTCGAGAAAGTTTTCTAACCGGCTATCCGTATATTGTAAAAAAACAGATTCTGTCTTTGCATGCTGTATCAGCAGATTGGTTTCTTTGGGATAGCATTTTAAGACGGTAGCAAGCAATACCGGATCGGCAGTCGTCTTTGCCAGAGAAAACGTAGTATTTCCGGTATCATACAGATATAGCTGTTCCATGGCAGCACAATTCAGAAAAGCTTTTTCGGATACCTCACGTATCGTATAAGGCATCCACACTTCCTTCAGGCAGCAGCAGTTCGCAAAAGCCCAGTCTTCTATGATTTCACAAGAAGGATCAACTATGGCTTTCACAAGTTTCCGGTCACCCATATAGGTTTTCTTACGGATCGTCGTTCCGTGACATTCTTTTATCATAGGAATATTATACATTCTTTGAAGGGCATTGCGAAGAGGAAATAGAATTACAGAACCTATTCAATGCCTAAATCGCGTATTAGTTACCATAAGCACAGAAGAATAAGTGAAATTCTTAAAAGCATATTAGCAATAGGAAAAAACGAAATCAAATAGGAAAAATCCCACCGGACAATCGTTGCGTCCGGCGGGATTTTCTATTCAATTGTTTTCTTTGTTTCAATGGGAGACATCTGTACCATTTACACCGTGATGTCATCCCAGAACAGTTCATCCAGAGTTTTGCCTAATACATGGCAGATGCTGATGCAAAGGTTGATCGTCGGGTTGTAGTCACCTTTTTCGATCGCGTTGATGGTCTGACGGGAAACGCCTACTGCCTTTGCCAGGTCATCCTGAGAGAGATCTTTTCCGGCTCTGGCTGCTTTTAATCTTAAATTTTTCATGGCTCACACCTCCTCGGATTCTTCGGCAATATCCTGCTTATGCTTGATGAAGAGAACAATTGCGATCACCAGAAAACATATGCCGCACAGAAGGTTTGCAAAGGAGTCGCGCACCATACCGTTTTCCAGCAGACCGACGGTTGTGATCGAACCAATGCCGATTATCAGGTTGAGAAGTGCGATGAAGGTACTGATGATGGCAAATCTCTTCGGGTTGGTATTCAGGCCGATATAGGCATCGTTCCAGATGCTATAGATGGCGTGTACCATAACAGCAATAATGATCCCGATAAACTGAAGCAGGTAATTGCTGCTGCGCAGATCCAGATTGCAACCATCTGCGATGATCAGGAGCGCTTCATAGATCAGCAGTATCCAGAAGGCGTACTTGTATGCGCGGCCACGTACCAGCTCCTGCATTTCATCATATTTCGTTTTCATCTTACCATCTTTGTTAAAGGCTTTGATCACAAACAGGGAAATGATGATCCCGATAATAAGTCCCATTGCCATTCCTATATTTTTTCCGTTCATTATGGTTTCCTCCTTTTCTGTGGTTCTTATGATTCTTCCTGAATATAGCCCTTATACTTGTTCATCAAAATGATGTTGGTCCAAACGGAAATGTTGCAGAGGATCATTTCCAGCAGGTGATGATCACCGATCTTCCCGAAGAGCTCCAGACCGATCATTATGATGGCTGCCATCGCGATCGTAAAGGAAGCGATCCACATCATCTTTGCTGCGGTCGGCAGGTTCTTGTAGTTTTTGCGAAACATCTTGTTTGTCATTGTCTTCATATTGCTATCTCCTTCGCTATTTGAAATGGTTTATGGTTTTTAACACTCTGTCCGCTGATCAGTTCGGACACCCGGTTTTTCGTTTCCGTCTCTGTTTCTATGTTTCCGTTCCCCGTTTCTGAGATGATAATACTACCCGCCTAACAAAATGTCAAGTATATATTACAAAAATATTTTAATATTTTACAACAAGGGTGATATATCATTCAAAATGTAAAGTTAAGGCTGGATATGAGGACGAATTGGAATACGAGGTTCAGTTGCAGAAACAGCAAGAGGGCGGATCCCGTAAGATCCGCCCTCTTTAGAGAAAGGGTAAAAAGGCTGGTATTGATTATGGCTCGTAATCCTTGATCAGTCTTACAATGATATCGTGCAGGGATTCTACCGTGTAATTGCCGATGATCGGCTCGAGGTGAGAGTCGCCCACACCGGAATCGTCCGTCAGGAATACATATTCCGAATTGGTCATAATGGCCAGGGCACGTCCGAAGAGCTCTGTGTCGCGTTCTGCATTGGAAGCTACCACCGGGATCACGTGAATGCCCTGTGCTGCAGCGGCGCGAACCGCAGCGTCGATCTGCTTTTCGGTACCGTCATGAGGCGGTGCGTCAAAGATTATAAAAGCAACTTTGCGATAGCCGTCTTTCCAGTCGGCCTGCACCATGGTTTCGTAGAGAATATCGGCTACGGCTTCCGGCGTATCGCCGCCGCCTCTGGCGTCTTCTACGTCAAACTGCTGCTGAACGGTCTGGGTATTTGAGGTAAAGGGATTGCATTTTGTTACATATGCATCCCCCTGGTCACGGTAGAAGTTGGCGGAGAACAGGAAATTTTTACCGCTCACTTCATTTACAATCTCCGTAAAGTCTTCCTTCAGATAGTTCAGCTCATCGCCCATAGAACCGGTGGTATCCAGGATGAACATTACCTGCAGACCGGTATCCTGCTGTACACTTGAGCTGCTGACAAAAGATACTTCATCTGCAAAGGCTATATCCTGACCACCGGTAGATACGGTAGCGGGGGTAGCATTGGTATCATAGAATAACCAGGCTTTTCCCTCTCCGTCGGTAATGGTTTCCCACAAGGTGGCACCCTGCCCATCCAGGAGGGTAACGGTCTCACCGGCAAGCGGCTGCTGGTTGTTATCGGTTACGGTAACGGAGACTGCGTTGGTCGGATCCAGACCGTATGCGGGGAAAGAGATCTTCTGATCCTGTACCAGTTCTTTGAAAAAGTCCCAGTTCTCCAGATCGCTGTATTCGGCAGCAGTCAGCACACCGCTGAGTCCCGGCTGCTGGGTACTCGTACCGCCATTCGGCTGTTTTACACCGGTGGTATCCATCTTTGCGGCAGCAGATGCCGGGGCTTCAGCAGCAGCTGCTGCGGGTTCTGAAAAACCATAATCCATCGTTGATTCCGATGCGACCGATTCGGCCGGAGTGTAGGTCTCTACGGCAGCAGCGCCTCCGGTGGCTGCATTGTCGGCGACCTCAGCCGGGGCAGTACCTGAAGATCCACAGCCGGACAGCATCACCATTCCGATCGCGCATAGAGCAAATAATCGTTTCTTCATAATCAGTTCCTCCCTTTTAACACATTGTTAAGTTTCAGAATACTTTTTCATTTCGTCCCATTTTCAATCGTCCTGTTTCAGATACGGACTTCGTTTTCTTTTTTTATGGCAGATTGCAAAAAAAAATAAAAAAAATTTGCAATTCTCGGAAATTGCAGAACGGTATGATATATGTTAACATGAGAAGGAATGGTTCATATAGAAAAATTTTCTATTTTGACGAAGGATTTTCTGATATCGGGCTACGTCGTTTTTTTGATTGCCGCAGATGGACAGAAAGACAGTTCCTTAGTCGACAGACCATACGAGGGAGGAGCATTATGAAAAAGAAGACGGTATACAGACTTTTAGGAGTGGCATTGAGTGTATCCATGCTGTTCTCTATAGCCGGCTGCGGGAAAGAAGAGCCGTCCACACGGGGGAGCATTTCGGATCATTTCGGCGGTGAGGAGGATACCAAACCGGAGGAACCGACCCCGACGGAGGAGCCGGTTCCCACGATGCTGGACGGACCGGGAACGATCCAAACGCCGCCGGAAGAAGAGGAGGATGATCTTTTAAGTGAGCTTTCCGACTGGAGTTTTTATTTCTCCAGTGGGGCAGGTGGTTGGGGAACAAGCCTGTATTTTGAACCGGATGGCAGTTTCCACGGTGATTATCATGACAGTGAGATGGGTTCGACCGGCCCGGGCTATGATTTCGGAACGGTGTATACCTGCGTTTTTAATGGGAAGATCGATACCTGTGAGGAGATCTCGGGAGGCATATATCGTCTGCATATTGACAGCCTGGAATATGATGAGGAAGATGTCGAAACGATCGAAGATGATATCCGTTACATCACATCCACACCTTACGGATTGGAAAATACGGATGAGCTGATCGTTTATATGCCGGGGGTACCGTTGGATGAGCTGGCCGATTCTTATATGGATTGGATCGGACACCTGCATTTCAGCCAGTATGTAGGGCCGGACTTTGACTGGTACGAGGATTATCCGGAGGAGCTGCCTTTTGTCGGCATATACAATCCGGCAGATGAAGGCTATGGTTTTTACGGATTTCCGGATTGTGATGAGAACAAGATGTGCATAAAGAACATGGCAAAACTGCCGGGGCTGCACAATCAGGAGCTGACCATTCAGGAGGACGGCACCTATTATTGTGAAGATATGGATGATTATGGCTATATCGTAGTCAAGAGTGTATGTATCCCGCTGGACGATACGTATCCGAGTGCTTATGATGATATGGAGGCACTGATCGACAAATGCATCCGGGCGATCCCGGGAGAATCCGCACCGAAGAGTCTGTATGCGCCGGATGATGAGTATATGGATTATTCTTTGCGATATATCAACGGGGAACCGGTCCGGTATGCATTCTGGAATGAGGGAAGTAATGAAGATGAGCGCTGGTGCGGCGGGGTTTTCCATTTTGAGTATTCTTATGATGAAGACGGGAACACTTCCAACGGCTATGCGTTGATCTATATGTACAGCGTGGATCCGGATGGGGAGATCGTTTCCAATGAATTTATGAATCAGTACCTGCATTCGCTGGCCTATTCCGGATCCTTTACAGGGCTGTCTTCCGAATCTTCGGAAACCGGAGAGCGCTGGATCATGGCGGAAGTAAGCGGCGGTGACAGTAACAGCGGGATCCTCGCTGATGAAGTGGAATGGATCAGCGGCGACGATCTTGAAAAACTGGAAGAATACGGGATCGATCCGATGGATGTGAGCAATGATTATGCGATCGGCGGAGCGGACGGCGATTTTGAAAGCTATGAGCTCAGTCCGGACTGCCCGATCTACTTCCGTTTTCCGGACAACATTTTTGAACGTTATCAGAGCTATGATCAGTTCTGTGAGACGATGGAGGATTCCGGAGATTCCCGTCTGTTCTGTCTGCTGCTTGACAGTAATGACAAGGTAGTAGCGATGTACGAACCGTATACCCCGTAAATATGAGGGGGGAGCCAAGAGAGTAAAAAAAGCCGATTGTCCGGGCGACAATCGGCTTTTTCTATGCTTACAGAAATATCAGCTTACATACAGGTATATCCGCCGTCTACCGGAAGAATCACACCGGTCACATAGGAAGAAGCCTGTGAGGAAAGGAAGATCGCGGTAGTATCCAGCTCGCCTTCCTTACCGTAGCGTTCCAGCGGGATCATGGTCTTTGCATTCTGCTGGAAGAAATCACTGTCCAGAGTTTCCTGCGTCAGCGGAGTGTAGAAATAACCCGGGCAGATGGAGTTTACGGTGATGCCGTATTTGCCCCATTCTGCAGCAAGTGCTCTGGTCAGGTTTACGACGCCGCCCTTTGCTGCGTGATACGGTGCGGAGCCGGCGATCTTGTTGCCGACCATACCGTACATAGATGCGATGTTGATCACGCGGCCGTATTTTGCCGGGATCATTGCCTTCTTTGCAACGGCACGTGCCATCTTGAAGGTACCGGTCAGGTCGATATTGATCTCGTTTAAGAACATTTCATCAGGAACATCCTCAGCCGGCGTCACGCCACCGGTTCCGGCATTGTTGATCAGGATATCGATGCGTCCGAATTCTGCCAGTACCTGATCAATGGCAGCCTCTACACGTGCTGTGTCGGTGATGTCGCAAGGGACGCCGATCGCTTTTACGCCGTATTCTTTTGCGATATCCGCAGCCACGGCATCGATCAGCTCCTTACGTCTGGCCAGTGCCACGATGTTTGCTCCCTGGCTTGCTAATGCTTTTGCCATCTGTACCCCCAGGCCCGTAGAGCAACCGGTTACGATCGCTACCTGTCCGGACAGATCAAAATAGTTCTTGCTCATTTCATGCCTCCTCGTTGAAGAATTTTATTAAACTTACTAAACATGTATTATAGTGGATTCCCTCCGGAATGTGAAGATAGGTAAGTGCTTACAAAATAGAAAAAAGGTTCCGGAATACCGGCTGACAAAATCTGATAATTGAAAGGACAAAGAAAAGTGTGTAAAATGTGGAAGATAACAGTATAGTAAAAAGGGAGAGGAACATGAAAGGCTATTTATACGAAACACATTCCCACACCTCCGAGGCCAGTGCATGCGGAAAGGTTTCCGGCGCAGATTATACGGATTTTATGAAGAAGCGTGGCTTTCAGGGGATGATCATAACGGATCATTTTTTTAACGGAAACAGTGCGATCGACCGGAGCCTGCCGTGGAACGAACGTGTGGCAGGGTATGTGAGCGGATACAAAAAAGCGCTTGCGGCAGCAGAGGGTAAGGATTTTGATGTGCTCTTCGGTGTGGAATTCAATTTTGAGGGCGATGAGTATCTGATCTACGGGATCGATGAGCAATGGCTGCTGGAAAACGAAGACATTATGACCATGACACGCAAAGAGGTGTATGAGCGTGTACATGCCACGGCAGATGCGGTACTGATCCAGGCGCATCCGTACCGGGAGAGGGGATACCTGAAGGATATCAAACTGACTCCGGAGATCTGCGACGGGATCGAGGTGTATAATGCGGCCAATCCGGACTATCAGAATGCGCTGGGCTATCAGTATGGCAGGAAACTGGATCTGCCGATGACCGCAGGCTCGGACATACATTTTTATAACGACGATCCTATGGGCGGGATGCTGCTCCCGCACAGGATCACGGACATTTCGGAGTATGTGGATATGATCCGCAAACGGGAAGGGATCCCGGTACGCATTACTCTGGAAGGAGAGATGACGGCAGTTTCGGAGATCGAAGAACTGACGGTCCCGACCAGGGAGCCAGATTTGGAAATAAAATATGTGCTGTAACAGACAGGGCATCCGATGCTCTGCAAAATAACAGATCAAAGCATCAAAAAAAGGAGAGAAGGTATGGGAAAAACCGTAAAATGGGGTGTACTCGGAACCGCAGGGATCGCAAGAGGCTGTACGATCCCGGGGATGCAGAAGGCAGAAGGGTGCGAGCTGTATGCGATCGCAGGCAGGAGCCTCGCAAAAGCGAAGGAGTTTCAGGAACAGTTTGGTTTTGCAAAGGTCTACGAAGGCTACGATGCATTGCTGGCGGATCCGGAGGTGGAAGCGGTCTATATTCCTCTGCCCAACCACATCCACTGCGAGTGGGTGGTAAAGGCACTGCAGGCACATAAGCACGTGCTGTGCGAGAAGCCTATGGCAATGAATACCGAAGAAATGAAAAAAATGTTTGCGGCAGCCCGGGAGAACGGTGTGATCCTGATGGAAGCCTACGCATATCTTCACAGTCCTTATGTACAGGCGCTGAAGCAGATCGTGGACAGTGGTGAGATCGGGAAAGTGGATTATATCGATACCGCATTTCTGACCCAGGGATATTCGGAAGATTTTCGTCTGCACAAAGAGTATGGCGGCGGCGGGATCTACGATGTGGGATGTTACTGCACCACGATGATCCTGTCTCTGATCGATTCGCCCATTTCTTATGTAAAAGCGGATGCCGAGCTGGACGATACCGGCGTGGATCATATGGCATCGGTACTTTTGAAGTTTGCAAACGGCGCAAGAGCATCCTTTCATGCCGGTATGATCCTGGGGACGGATACATGTGACCGCTATGACCGGCTCTTTATCCATGGCTCCAAGGGCTATATCCGCTCGGATGTGGAATACAACCAGGAAGGCGAGCTTTCGTTTAATGTATGGGTAAAAACAGAGAACGGTGAGCGGCCGGTACATACCGTAACGGTGAGTGCAGCTTCCAATTACAGTCTGGAGCTGGAACAGCTGAACGCCTGCATCCGCGGAGAGGAAACACCGCACATCAGCGAGGCTTTTTCCATACGCAATATGGAGCTGCTGAACCGGATCCTGGATCAGGTCGGTTACCGCGATTGACCGGAATATCGTAAAATGTTACAATAGCATAGTAACATTTGTTAAGGAGCGGGGGGCTTTCCGATGATCAACAGACACGATATTACCAGGGATCAATGCCAGCTGTTCGGACGGCAGGCGAAGTGCGGATATGACTGGTGGTGGCATTCCTTTACCGGAAGAAATGCCAGGACCGGGGAGGAGAAAGCATTCTTTATCGAGTTTTTCCTATGCAATCCGGCGTATGGAAAAGAGGAGCCGGTTTTCGGACAGTTAGAAGAGAATCAGAAAAGAGGGATCAAGCCGTCTTATCTGATGGTCAAAGCCGGTGCCTGGGGCAAGGATAAGGCACAGCTGCATCGTTTCTTTGGATGGAAGCAGATTAAAGTTTCTATGAAGGCACCTTACCGGATCAAAGCTGCAGACTGCGCAGCAACAGAGAAAAGGCTGCAGGGACGCATCCGGATCACGGAGGAAGAAGCGGCGGCGCATCCGGAGTGGATGTGTGATGCGGGCGCTATGGAATGGGATCTGCACATCAATAAGCAGATCGCCTATAATGTCGGTTACGGTGCATCCAGGCCGATGCGCCTGCTGCAGGCGTTTGAGATGTTCTGGCACGCGGAAGGGATGAAGTCTGCCTATTCCGGGGAAGTGATCTGGAATGGGGAAAAGTATATCATCTCTCCCAACAGCTCGTATGGTTATGCGGATAAAAACTGGGGACAGGATTTTACCTCACCGTGGGTGTGGATCAGTTCCTGCAATCTGACCAGTGAGCTTACCGGGAAGAAACTGAAGAACAGTGTTTTCGATATCGGCGGCGGACGGCCGAAGATCGGACCGGTAGCCTTGCCACGCAAGCTGCTCTCAGCTTTCTGGTATGAAGGGCAGTCGTTTGAGTTTAACTTTTCCAAGTTCTGGACCGGGACACGGACGGAATTTGAGTGCAAAGAAACGGATACACAGATCGTATGGCAGATCGAGCAGAGTACCTGGCGTAACCGTATGGTCACGGAACTGGTCTGTGACAAAGCGGATATGCTGCTTGTTAATTATGAAGCACCGAACGGGAAGAAGCGTCACAACCGTTTGTGGAACGGAGGTAACGGATGGGGCAGGGTGTGGCTGTACCGTGACGGCAGGCTGATCGATCGCATTCGGGTAGAGAATGCAGGCTGCGAGTACGGCGAGTACGACAGATAAATCCAAAATGTAAGGAAATTGATTTCCCCGGATTCTGCGGATGAAGGGGATTTTTTATATTTTTCCTTGACAATGTATTTCGCAGGTGTATAATAGAATCAAACATATGAATAAATGCTCATATGATAAAAAGAAAACAAGGAGAAATGAAATGAAGAAATCTTACAAGATCGAAGTGGATTGTGCAAACTGTGCGAATAAGATGGAAGATGCGGCAAAGAAGACCGCAGGCGTAAAAGATGCGGTAGTAAATTTCATGGCGCTGAAGATGAATGTGGAGTTTGAGGAAGGTGCAGATCCGAAGGCTGTTATGCAGGATGTACTCAAAAATTGCAAGAAGGTTGAGGATGACTGCGAGATCTATCTGTAAGTAAGTTGGAGATTTAAGGAAAAGGCGGGAACTATGAACAAGAAACAAAAGAAAATGCTGCTCCGGATCATTATAGCGGCGGTATTGATGATCGTATTGCGGATCGCTTATGCATTTCTCGGAGAGGATGAGACGCAGACGCGTGAAGCGGTGATCCGCGAGCCGTTCTGGTTCCTGCTTTATATGATCCCGTATCTGGTGATCGGATACGATATCCTAAAGAAGGCGGGCAAGGGCATCTTAAACCGCCAGATGTTTGATGAGAATTTCCTGATGGCAGTGGCTACGGTAGGCGCCATCGCGATCGCACTGGTAGAGCAGAACGGGGATTATACCGAAGCCATTGCCGTAATGCTCTTTTACCAGATCGGCGAACTTTTCCAGAGTTATGCAGTGGGCAAGAGCCGCCGAAATATCTCGGCTTTGATGGATATCCGACCGGACTACGCCAACGTGGAGCGGGACGGAGAGCTGGAGCAGGTAGATCCGGATGAAGTGGAGACCGGAACGATCATCGTGGTACAGCCAGGGGAAAAGATCCCGATCGACGGTATCGTTACGGAAGGACGTTCGACATTAAATACCAGCGCGCTGACCGGTGAGAGCCTGCCGCGCGAGGTACAGCAGGGCGATGAAGTGATCAGCGGATGCATCAATATGACCAGTATGATCCGCGTGAAGACTACGAAAGAGTTTGGCGAATCTACGGTCTCTAAGATTCTGGATCTGGTAGAGAATTCTTCCTCCAGAAAGTCGCAGTCGGAAAACTTTATTTCCAAGTTTGCGAAGGTGTATACACCGGCGGTCTGCATC
This sequence comes from Lachnospiraceae bacterium, assembly GCA_017634975.1. Classification (GTDB taxonomy): domain Bacteria; phylum Bacillota; class Clostridia; order Lachnospirales; family Lachnospiraceae; genus NK4A136. The sequence goes on from JAGBMJ010000081.1 coordinate 17,003, forward strand.
GGGGCACTGGCGTTGGCGTTGCTGCCCCCGCTGGTGATGCTTCTGATCGGAAAAGCACCGATGTGGAGCACCTGGATCTACCGCGCACTGACCTTCCTGGTGATCAGTTGTCCGTGTGCATTGGTGATCAGTATCCCGCTGACATTTTTTGCTGGGATCGGCGGGGCAGGCCACGCGGGTATCCTGGTGAAAGGTTCCAACTATCTGGAGCAGCTGGCCAGGACCAAAGTCGTTGCGATGGATAAGACCGGTACCATGACCAAAGGTGTCTTCGAAGTGGGCGGTATCCATCACAGCAGCATCGATAATGAAAAACTGCTGGAGTACGCGGCACATGCGGAATGCTATTCCACACATCCGATCGGCAAGAGCATACAGAAAGCGTATCTGAGCGGTATGCTGTGGAAGGTGGATGAAACAAGTGGGGAAGCCAGACCGGTACCAAATCCGGCGGAAAAGGATAATCCTTCCAAGAGAGAGATCGACCGCGGACGTGTAGGCAGTGTGGAAGAGATCGGCGGCAACGGTATCCTCGCACAGGTGGACGGAAAAAAGATCGCCATCGGAAACCGCAAACTGATGGAACGGCAGGGGATCGAATTTTCCAAGTGTCATCACGTGGGGACGGTTGTACACGTTGCGATCGATGGTGTATACTCGGGACATATCGTGATCTCGGATGTACTGAAACCTACGGCAAAAGAGGCGATCGCTGCGATGCGTGCCGCAGGGGTTTCCAAAACCGTGATCCTGACCGGTGATGCCGCCAATGTTGCGGAAGATGTCGCAAAAGAACTGGGGGTGGATGAAGTTCATTCCGAACTGCTTCCGGCGGATAAAGTAACCGCAGTGGAAAAACTGCTGGACGAAAAGAATCAAAAGAATGGAAAAGATGTACTGGCATTTGTCGGTGACGGCATCAATGATGCACCGGTACTTTCCAGAGCGGATATCGGGATCGCTATGGGAGCGCTCGGATCGGATGCAGCCATTGAAGCGGCGGATGTGGTGTTGATGGATGATGATCCGTTAAAGATCGCACAGGCGGTACGCATTTCCCGTAAATGCATGCGCATTGTATACGAGAATATTTACTTTGCGATCGGCATCAAAGTACTGTGCCTGATCCTCGGCGCCATCGGCTTCGCCAATATGTGGATGGCCATCTTTGCCGATGTCGGCGTAATGGTGCTGGCAGTACTCAATGCGATCCGGGCACTGTTCGTGAAGCGGCTGTAAGTGCTTGAGAAGATAGAGAACATATAACTTAAAACTCCTGCCTTATCTTAGGAGAATAAAATAACATATCCCTTGGCTTCCCCCTGGGGGACCAGTTCCTGCTTAACGAACAAAGTGAGTTTAGCAGGACTGTATGCCGTAGCGGGAAGCTGTCAGCGAAGCTGACTGATGAGGGGGAGTGTAGGGAGACGATAAACCATGAATAAACATGAACACAACACCGACTGTTGCGAAACACCGGAGGTACACAAAGACCTTCTGAAGATCGTTGCCGAGACTATGCCGGAAGAGACGGAACTTTATGACCTGGCAGAACTCTTCAAGATCTTCGGAGACTCTACGCGTATCCGCATCCTTTTCGTATTGTTCGAAGCGGAAGTATGTGTTTATGACATAGCAGAGGCTCTGAATATGACGCAGTCTGCGATCTCGCATCAGCTGCGCATCCTGAAGCAGAGCCGCCTGATCAAAGGCCGTCGCGAAGGGAAGCATATCTTTTACTCGCTGGCAGACGATCACGTCCGCTCGATCATCGCCGAAGGCAGGGAACATATCGAAGAAGATCATTGATCTCATGGGCACTATTGCAAGACACATAACGATGTGCTACTTTTATAGTATATCCTAATTGGAGACATCGTTATGACCTTGCAGGAAGAATGCAGACTGTCCTACTATGAAGAAGTGAGACAGTTGAGCCAAAATCATAATGTTTTTCTGGTGCGGCATCAGGAATCGCAGCAGTTGTTTGTACGCAAGGTTTTGACAGCGTATAATCTCGAAATCTATCATTATCTGAAAGATCATCCGATTGATAATACACCGAAAATCTATGATCTGATCGAAGACGAAGGACGTCTGATCGTGATCGAAGAATATATTGCAGGTGAGACGTTGCAGAAAATCCTAATGGAACATGGGACGCCACCGCAAGCATGGGTATGCGGGATCATGCATCAATTATGCTGTATTGTAGAAGAATTACATGCGGTTCAGCCACCAATTATACATCGGGATATCAAGCCATCCAATATCATTGTTACAGACCTTCAGGAAGTGAAACTGCTGGATATGAATGCTGCTCATCTGTCGCATCCGGATAAAAAAGAAGATACCGTACTGATGGGAACCAGGGGGTATGCAGCTCCGGAACAATATGGTTTTGGACAGTCGGATGTACGTACGGATGTATATGCGCTTGGCAAACTAATGGAACAGATGGGAGCCGGAAACGGAAGGTATGCAAGGATTATAAGGAAAGCTACACAGGTGGATCCTAAGAGACGATACCAAAGTGTGATGCAATTAGAAGCGGCACTGTAATCATTTTCTTGCGAGGGGTGTTATGAAACAGGAAACAACAACGGATCATCTGGATGAACTGCTGGAATCGGCAAGTGCCGAATCGTTGGACAGATATCTGAAAACACAGGTTGATCATATGATCGCATCAGATAACGCGTTTGGCGAGTATGTGAAAAAACTGATCCGTGAGAAAAAAATGACACAGAAAAATGTATTTCTCGGTGCAGGGATCGATGAAAAAACAGGATATAAATATCTTTCCGGGGAAAAGCATACAAGTCAGAGGGACATTATCATAAGAATCTGCCTGGCTTCGCACATGTCGTTAAAAGAATGCGAACGAGCTTTGAAATTGTACGGTATGTCGCCGCTATACGCAAAAGTTGACAGGGATGCGGCGCTGATCATTGCTTTTAATAAGAGATGCTATGAAATCGGAGATGTGAATGAGATCCTGAACAGATACCACTTGGAGCCGTTGTATGAACCGTTTATATCGGAATAATACCTATAGAAAGATGATGCACGGAGATAATGCTTAAAGAGAAAGAATGCGACACATATTATAGTGAGGGCATTGAAAAAATGCGCCTTATCGAAAAGGCGCAGAGACGTCCGCGTAAGAGCAGGGGCGGATATGTGGTTGGTGGGATATTCCTGCTGTTTTTTGTTGTGGGCGGGATCATTATAATTACCGGGAAGACACGTAACGAGACTGCAACAGAGCGAGGCCGTATAGCAGAGAAGGTATCGGAAGAAATTGTAGAGGAGACAGATCAGGCAGAGACTGTGGAAGAAGAGAAGACGGAAATTGTATTTGAATCGCTTCTGGAACCATCTTCCGGAAAAGAGGAAGATCAGGATTTTGACCACGCGAGAAATCGAAGAATAGATATTCAGGGAATGACGATAGAAGTTCCGGCAGTATGGACGGTTTATCAGGATACCAATTATTTCATTGAAACAGGAGCGGAGACGACCATGTTTCAATGGAGAGTGTGCGATGAAAAAAGACATGCCGAGATCCGTACAGAAGAGGAAATGCTGGAGAAGGCAGAAGATTTTGCTCAACATTGGAATAAGAATATGGAGGAAACGCAGATTGAAGAAGTGAAAATGGTAGAATATAATGGGCGCAAATATTCTTTGGTCCGTTTTCGGACAGCAATTATTGCAGAAGGAGAGAGAACCGATTTTGAATGTGAACTAGGATTGTTTTTTCATCCGCAGATCCGATATGCTGTCGGAATGATAATGATGCAGAGCACGGAGAGCGCATACGATCATTTTGAAGATTTTCATAAGGTGATGGCAAGCGTGATCGAAACCGAACAGGCTCTGCCGCAGGATACAGCGGATATTGTTGAGATAGGAGATTTACAGTATTATCTGCCGAAGTACTATGATATCAGGAATGATGATTCTACAGACAATTATCAGAAGTATTCATCATCTTATGAGGGGTATGATGTTACTCTGATCCTTTCCTATGAAGAGGGGATAGGCGATTTTAAGGAAAAAACCGATGAGGAGATTGCAGAACAGTTTTTCAGAGGAGAACAGTATATGATACTGAAAACAGAGGATGCCATGGCAAATGATCTTCTGTGCAGGAATCTGTATTTGCTGATCCAAAGTGAGGATGGAGATCCTACGCACTGTTATATCTCTTATGAGTATGACGAAAAACTTCATAGAAACAATTATGAGGTATTGTTTTCGCAGGTGATTGAAGTGGATGGTGTGGATTTCTTTAATGATTTTATTGATATGGTAGAGGGTGTGGAGCATATTCAGCCGTAAAATGGGAAAATTCCCCCTTTTTGGGGGCAATACGGAAATGTAAAATCTGCTAAACTGAATACTGGCAGGAAGGAAGAGTGGAAGATATAAAGTCTGCCACTCTTTTTCTATAGATGAATGGAGCGAGGGGGAGCAGATGGTATCGGAGTTTACGGCTTATATGAGAAAAATGCTGCAGAAGAAAGGCGTATCACAACAGCAAATGTTCCGGTCGGCGGATATCTCGGAAAAATTCGGTTATAAACTGATCTCCGGAGAGAAGCATACGATACAACGGGATATACTGATCAAACTTGGAATCGCTGCGCATTTCACAGAGGCAGAACTGTCAGAGGCACTGATCCTATATGGGATGGCGCCATTATATAAGCAGAACGGAAGAGATGTAGTGTTGATACAGGCGTTACAAGATGGCCTGCGTGAGATCGCCGATGTAAATGAATTGCTGGAACAGGCAGGATTTGAAAGATTGTATGAATCTAAAAGAGAAAAATAACAAAATTTTCACACAATTACCACCGGAATGGGGGCAATACGAAATGCAATTATCTGATAGAATTAAATATATGCAGGAATTCAAAACGGATAGTGAGGAGGTGCAAGATGAAGATTATCACATTAGAGTGTACGAATTGTGGTGGACACATAAAGGTTAATTCATCGTTGAAACAGGGAGTGTGTAATTTTTGCGGAACACCTTTTATGGTAGACGATGAAGTAAAACGTGTAAAAATCGATTTTGATGATGCTACTCAAGTCGGGTATGATTTTGAAAAGGGAAGAATGAATGCGCAGAATGATGGTGCGGATCCGGCTTTGATTCAGGCTGTGCAGGCGTTGATAGAGCCGGTATGTGGTTTGGATCCGTTAAGAGAACAAACGGCTATGCTTCGGAAGCAGTTGGAAAAGGATACCAGACAGGCGGAGTTTCTGCAAACAGATATGGGACGTTTTCTTCCGGCAGCGGTAGGTGCAGGTTTGATCATGCTGATCACTATAATGGGGACTGCCTCGGGTGGGGGGATATCGACCTTTTTTGGAGGATTGTTTTTTGCGACAGCTGTATTTGCCGGTATATTTTTTGGACAGAAAGTCTATGTCCGGGATCTGGAAAAAAAGAATGCACAAAATGTGTACGATATAGATAACAATGATCAGGAAATAGAATATTTTCAAGAGGTATTAAAGCAGTATGATGTTAGTATAATACCGAAAAAATATAGAAATCGCGATGCGATGACCTATATTCATCAAGTGTTGGAATGCAGGCAGGCGGTTACAATGCAGCAGGCAGTGAATCTTTACGAAGATGAATTGCGCAGAAGAGAAGAAGCAGCTCGCAGAGAGCGTGAATTGGAAATACAAAGGGAACAATTAGAATTACAGCGCCAACAAATGGAAGAACTGCAGTTGGCAGAGGAAGAGAGAAGAAGCAAAGAAACAAACAAAAAAGTTGCAGGGGCAGTTGCAACAGGTGCGTTGGCAGTCGGTGGGGCTGCAGTTGTTGGCGCAATGTCAAACAAAAAAGTAAGGAAGGCTGCCGGAAAAGTAGCCGGAAGCGTGGTGAAGGGAATTATCAGTCACCTGTAGGGAGGGTAGATATCTATGGCTATGATTAAATGTTCATCTTGTGGAAGAGATGTATCGGATCAGGTTGAAACATGTTTATATTGCGGAAATAGAATAACAAAAGGAACTTCCTGGGTTCCGTTATCGTCGGATGGTGTTCAAAAGAATAGTGGGGAATGGAAATCAACAGGAACTCAATCAGAGCGTAAAAATATGAATACAGGAACCGGTTTATCAAATGCAGGAGGAAATCTGTGGGAAAAGTTTATGGGATTATCCAACAGTAAGAAAATTCTTACGGTATTTCTTGTCATTTTTCTGGGAATCCCTTTTTTGAAAGGATTTTTTGGAGCGTTCTCAAGTTATGGATCGTCAGGTTCCAGATCATATAATTATTCATCAACTACTCCTGCAAGTTCGACGCCGGAAGCAGTGCAGACAACTGCGGAAGACGATGGAAAAATTGCGATGCCGGTTACTTCATCCTCCCTTTATGGAGAAAACTATGTAGATGTTGAAAAGATATTGAGGGGGGCCGGTTTTCAGAATATTTCTATGGAGCCGATTGATGATCTTGTAACAGGATGGATGGTAAGTGACGGTGATGTAGAAAAAGTGTCTATGGGAGGATATACATCATTTGATACATCCAGTCGCTTTGCCGCAGATACAGAGATCGTGATCAGTTATCATACGTTTCCGGAAGATACGGATACAAAAACTGTCGCAAGTGCGGATGATACGGATTACATGAAAGAAGCGACAGATCTTTTGCAATCCATATATGAAGAAAACATGTCAGATATTGATTATGTGAAAGAAGCCACAGACTTGATCAATTCTGTAACAGGAAGTTCTTCAAACGGAAGCGGACAGATTTATCAGTGTATAGGAATAGATTTTCCCATGCCGGATTATTACATACTTGAAGAAGATACTTCGGAAGAAGGTGATTTTCTTTATTTTGATGATGGAATAATATTTGTTTTCCGCGGCCAGTCAAATAACTCGGATATTCTGGACAAAGATAATCTGCAAGAGGTTGTAAAAGAAATGGGAATGGATGGTAATTATAAGCTTACCGGAGATTCACCTATTACTGTAGCAGGACAATCAGCAGAATTAATAGAATATGAAGATAAAGGCGGTGAGCTTGATATCATTGGAGCAGCAGTAGGAATTAAGAATGGAAACAATATTGCTATGCTTGTTGGAATGTGGGAAGAAGCAAACAGTAAGACGTATCTGGAAGATTTTTATCAGATGCTGAATAATGCGAAAAAGAGTTCCGGTACTGTAGCAGGAAACAGTAATGGAAGTAATACAAATACATCTGGTATGACTATGTCGCAAAAGAATGCTGTTCAGTCGGCAAAAGACTATCTTGAGTTTATGGCGTTTTCAAGGAAAGGATTGATCGAGCAATTATCGTCCCAATATGGAGATGGATATTCGGCGGCAGATGCTACATTTGCAGTTGATTATCTTGAGAAGAATGGTCTGGTGGATTGGAATGAACAGGCAAAAAGATCAGCACAGCAATACCTTTCTATAATGTCATTTTCTAAACAGGGGCTGATCGACCAACTGACATCAGACTATGGAGATGGTTTTACGAAAGAACAGGCAGAGTATGCGGTTAGGGCGTTAGGCTACTAATGGAAGTGTCATCTTTGGCGGTTATTTATGTATGGAGACAGGTGAGTCTGTCGCACTGTTTTAGCGCGGCAGACTCACCTGTTTTACTTGACAATAACGAACGCACTTTCTAAAATATATGAAAGAAGAGCAAACTGAGGAAAGGAGGTCTGAAAATGGGGACATATTTAAATCCGGGCAATGGTGGATTTGAAAGAATTGTTTCAAGTGATTATGTGGATAAGACAGGGTTGATCAGTCTTATTAATGGGACAATTGGTACTACAAAGAGTCTTACCTGTATCAGCAGACCTCGCCGTTTTGGAAAATCCTATGCAGCTAAAATGCTGTGTGCATATTATGATAAGACCTGCGATTCACATGATCTTTTTGATCGGTATGAAATTTCAGGAGATGAGAGTTATGAGAAACACATTAATAGGTATCATGTGATCAATCTGGATATTTCCGGTTTTATTTCATCTGCAAAGTCGTCAGAGAAGCCGATAAGAAATGTACCCAAAGATATAGATAAAGCACTCCTGCAAGAAGTCAGATCTGTATGTTCGGAACTGAAGGAAAAGAATAATCTGAATGAATGTCTGCTTGAATTGGTAAGGAGCACCCAAACAAAGATTGTATTTATCATCGATGAATGGGATTCCATGATCAGGGAGGCGAAGGATGATCCGGAAGCACAGGAAATCTATCTGAATTTGCTCAGAGGCTGGTTTAAGAATAATAACTTTACCCCGGAAGTAGTAGCGGCGGCTTATATGACCGGAATACTTCCGATCAAGAAGGATGGATCGCAGTCGGCTATATCGGATTTTCAGGAATACTCTGTTTTGGAACCATTGCAGTTTGCAAAATATGTCGGTTTTACGGAGGAAGAAGTCCGAAACCAATGCGAAAAGATGCATAAAAGCTTTGAGAGTATGAAGAAATGGTATGATGGATATACCGTTGGCGACTGTCATTCTATTTATAATCCGTATTCAGTGATGCAGGCGCTGGAAAGCGGAAAATACAAATCATACTGGAAGAAAACCTCCGCGGCAGAAACATTAATGACATATATTGATATGGATCAGGATGGGCTGCAGGATGACATAGCAAGGTTGATCGCCGGAGAGACGATCGTGGTAGACACGGATTTCTTCCAAAATGATGTTGAGACGTTTACTTCAAAGGATGATGTGCTGACGCTTCTTATCCACCTGGGATATCTGACTTACGAAGAGGTATCCGAATCCTATGATGAAAATGATGAGCAGCTTACCGGATTGGCTCATATCCCGAATGAAGAGGTCAGATCTGAGTTTGAAAAAATACTCCGTAAAGCAAAGCATAAGGAACTGATCCGGTTGGTACAGAAATCAGACCGACTGCTTCAGGATACGATCGAAGGTAATGAAAACGCGGTTGCATGTGCAATTCAGGAGGTTCATGACTCTGAGTATGCTCCAAATTTCTATAATAATGAGCAGAGTCTGCGGTATGTGATCAAAATGGCATATCTTTCCTGCGTGGACCAGTATGCGAAGGTTGAGGAACTGCCGTCAGGACATGGGCTGGCGGATGTGGTATTTCTGCCGAACAGAAGATCATCTCTTCCGGCTATGATCATTGAGTTGAAATGGAATAAGAGCGAAGAGGGAGCGATTCGCCAGATTTTGGACAAAAATTATCCGAAGATATTGGAACAGTTTGGAGGAAAGATCCTGCTCGCGGGGATTAATTACGATGAAGAAACGAAAAAGCATAGTTGTAAGATCGTTTGCCATCAAAAAGTGTAAGGGGCATCTCATAGATGGGGATGCCTTTTCTATTTTTTCAGAACGGGTGACAGCGCCCGCAGGCTTTGTAGCCCTGTTCCAGCAGGCCTGTGACATCGCCGCTGAATTCCTGACGATTGGAAGGTTTCATTTCGTTTACGGAAGAGCAGGTCGGGAGATGGATACGTTTGGTATTGGTATTCAGGATGTAGGTGCATTCCGTGCGCGCGGAAACAGAAGACTGCGACGGAGTGGTGACCTGCGATGCAGTAGTAGGAGTTGTTGTAGGAGCAGGTAATTGCGCAGCGGCATTCGGATCAGCAGCACTGCCACCGGCAGCATAGTCGATCATGATCCCTGGTTGTACGTTATAACACCATACGCAGAAAGAGATGCGTGTATCTTCTATGGATTCGGCTTCCATCAGGACGCCTCTGGCAACAAGTTCTTTTCCGACAAAGTACGGAGTGACCCTATACAGAACATGATTGCCGGTACTTCGTACGTAATCCGCCACCGTATTTTCATAGGGGAGCATTCCGGTTACATTCAGATATCTGGTCCCGGTGATCAGATTTTTTTCATTTGCATTTTCATTGCCCAATTGCCATCCGATCAGATGACAGCGGTTGTACAGATACAGATCATCGATCAGCTCAGGATATTTTACAGTTTGCCAACCGGAGGGCTTGACCATGCCGATGGAACCACGTGTTTCATTAGCACCGGGCATGGTCTCAAGGCCGATGCAGGCATAAGCTGTACCACAGCGTCCCAGATCATCCATTTCGGAATAAACCTCGGTTCCGGCAGTCCAAGCAGCGCGTTCCTGTGCAGTAAAGTAAGGGATGTTGTTATTGACTATGACGGATGCCTGGCCACAGTATTCCGGAAGCTCGGCGAAATCATCTGCGTTGAAGGAGTCATTCTGCCGGACAATGGTATCCGCTGTGGTATTATAAGACGATAACGCTGTTTGGGAAAGAATGGATGAGTCCGGCTGCGGCGCAAGAATGCCGCTGATCATGGTATTTCCCGTGATCAGAGCAAAGATCCCGAATAAACCTGTGATAGTAGCAATTTTACGCATATCTGCCTCCATATACTTATTATAGTAAATCACACAAAGATGTCTATTCTACAAAATAAACATAAATTATGTTGAATACACAACAATATGTCGTATTGACAAAAAGAACGACAATATGATATGCTTATCAGTGTAGTGATGATATACATGACGGAGGTAGATTTTATGGCGAACAGAGCAGGACAGACGATCAGGGCACTGGTAGGATTAGGGATTTTTCTGTTGTTTTTGGGAGTAAAACTGGATGCGAATGCAGCGCCGGTAACTATGCCGGACGGCGGAACCTTTGATGCGGAGTATTATGCACAGAATAATCCGGACGTGGTGGCGATACTCGGAACGGACGCAAATGTTCTTTACCAGCATTATCTGACCAGCGGCAGACTGGAAGGGCGGAAACCGTATGCAGATAACGCACAGGCAGGGACCGTTGCAGCGACAGGAGCTTATGTGACTTTAGCGGATGGAACACTTTTTGATCCGGTATATTATGCGGCAGCCAATCCGGATATAGCAGCAGTTTTGGGCACAGATGCAGCAACTTTGGCACAGCATTATGTAACTTCCGGTAAGTTGGAAGGAAGAAAGCCGAACGGAACTACGGTGAACCAAAGTACAGCAACGGTACCAACATCCCAGAAGAATAGTAACACGGTATCAAATCCGTCTTCGTATGTGCCGGCTCAACAAAGCAACGCCTCAACATCGACAGTTTCAGCACCTGTGTCACAGAGGACGAATTCCGGGAACCAGACAGTATATTTGCCGGCAACAGGGCATTGCTATCATAGTATACCCGATTGCGGAAGAATGAATCCTAATAAGGCAACAAGGACTACAGAGAGTAAGGCAATCAGTCTTGGATATGACCGATGTTCAAAGTGCTTTTAATATTGATAAAGTATATTTATGAGTACAGATTTGGCGGATTATCTCAATATTAGTGTGTGATGATCCGTCAGTTTTTTGAGTATCTTTACAAAACAGCACTATTACGATATAAAGATTAAGGTGTCAAAAGTCGTTTTAAACTAAAGCATTCTACTCACCAAGTGCATTTATAGTAAAAAAGTACTTTTGACACCTAAATCATATTATATAAAGAAAAAATCTGTGAGATTGAAATAAGAGAAGACGTTTATGGGAGATTCCTTCCAGACGTTCTTTGAGGTAAAGAGGAGAAGAAGACGAATGGAAGATTTTAAAAGTGATACAGCACGGCGGCAAAGGATCATTATCCGTACCAGCATTACGGGGATCCTGGCCAATTTGTTTCTGGCGGGGTTTAAGGCTGTGGTGGGAGTGCTCAGTCATTCCATTGCCATTGTTCTGGATGCTGTCAACAATTTATCGGATGCGTTGAGCTCTGTGATCACTATCGTCGGTGCCAAACTGGCCGGGAGGGAACCGGATCGGAAGCATCCCTTTGGTTACGGCAGGATCGAATACCTGAGCTCATTGGGGATCGCCTTTATCGTGCTGTATGCCGGTATTACTTCCCTGGTGGAATCCATAAAGAAGATCATTCACCCGGAGGTGCCGGAATATTCGACGGTTTCCTTAGTGATCGTCGGTATGGCTGTGATCGTCAAGATCGGATTGGGGATTTATGTGAAAACCACCGGTGAAAAAGTGAATTCCGATTCCCTGGTCAATTCCGGCAAGGATGCACTGCTGGATTCCGTGATCTCGACAGCCACTCTGGTGGCAGCACTGGTATTCACTTTTGCGCATGTCTCCCTGGAGGCATATCTCGGTGCGATCATTTCGATCGTGATCATTAAGGCAGGATTTGAGATGCTTTCCGAAACGGTATCCAAACTGCTCGGAGAACCGGGCGATGTGGAACTGCTGCAGGCGATCAAAAAGACGACCTGCAAGATCCCGGAAGTAAAGGGGGCCTATGATCTGATCCTGCACAATTACGGACCGGATACCTATAACGGATCGATCCATATTGAACTGGATGATACCTGCACCATGGAACGTCTGGATCAGATCACCAGACAGATCACGGAAGATGTTTACAAGAGCCATCAGGTGATCCTGACAGCGATCGGGATCTATTCCGTCAATACCCGTGATGAAGAGGTGAAGAATAAGCAGACAGAGATCCGCAAGAAGGTACTGGCGCACAAGTATGCGAAGCAGATCCACGGTTTCTTCTACAACAAAGAGGAAAACGCCATGCGATTTGATGTGGTGATCAGTTTTGATGCCCCCAGCCGGTATCAGGTGTATACAGAGATCCTGGAGGATTTAAAAGGTGCTTATCCGGAGACCGATTTTGTACTGAACATGGATATGGACTACGGCGAGATCATTTCATGATCAGAATGGATGGCATCGGAGAAACGGGCTTCAGTGCTCAAGTATATTTACTATGGATAAAAAGAAAGAATCAACAACTGATCGATTAGAAGAGATACTGGAACAGTCCGGGGCAGATAAGCTGACGGAATATCTGACGCAGGAAAAGGTGAATTCGGCCGACCGAGAAGATCTGTTTGGCGAATACGTCAAATCTGTGATACGTGAAAAAGGATTCAAGCAGAAGGATGTTTTTCTTCGGGCAGGAATTGATGAAAAGTCAGGATATAAATATCTTTCCGGTGAAAAGCATACAAGCAACCGTGATCTGATCATTCGGATCTGCTTGGCGACACACATGACACTGAAGGAGAGTGAGCGTGCCTTGAAACTGTATGGGCTGTCGCCTTTGTATGCCCGGCTGGAAAGGGATGCGGTATTCATTATAGCGTTCAACCGAAGGATCTACGATATTGACGAGGTTAACGAGATTTTGAAAAGCCACGGATTAGAAGCGCTTTACGAACCTAAAATGCAGGATGGGAATTAGATTTTGTCAAAAAAAGATAGAATTCCCCCCTAATTTGGGGGCAATACGGCGTTGTAAAATCTGATAAACTGAATATTGGCAGGGAAGAAAGAGTGGAAGATGAAAAGTCTGCCACTCTTTTTCTGCATATAGAGGGAATGAGGGGCGAACAGATGGCAACTGAATTTACAGAGTATATGGAAAACATTGACAGTAAGTGAGGGGGGGAGATGGCATATGGCACTTATTATATGTACAGAATGCGGCAAGGAAATATCGGATAAGGCGAAGGTATGTCCGGGGTGTGGGTTTCCAATTGGTCAATCATATTTAGAACAGTATATCGAATATAAGTCACAAGAAGGTAAGAGCGATGATCAGTCGGTTGATGATTTCAAAGAACCAAAGAGTGGTACATCGAAAAAGTCAATGATTATAATTGGATCTGTAATACTTGGTTTAATTCTGATTACTGGAGTCGTTATTGCTATGGTGGTTAATAACAACCATAAGAAGGCGATGTATATTGCAGCTGTTGGAATGGTTGAAGATGGAAAGTATGAAGACGCAAAGGAAATATTTGAACAGCTACATGGATATAGGGACTCAAAAGAAAGAATCCTCTCTATTGATCTGGTTCTTGAAACAATGAATAAAGAGGATTTATATAAACTTGCTGAACGTAGTTTGAAAATGGGAAACTATGAAGAGGCGCTTTCACAGTTTACGGCATTAGGGGATTTTGGCGATTCTGCTGAAAGGGTAAGCTATGTGGAGGCATTGCAATATTGTGATATTGGAAACTATGAAGCGGCATACGATGTATTGGTTGGGGTTGCTCAAACAGAAGAAGTGAAGCTGTTGTTGAAACAGATATATAACGAAACACGTTTTTTTGAAGGGCTTACAGAATATCGTTCCTGGCTAAAAAATCCTGATTCAATAACGGTGAATACGGTTAATGTTTATTACACTGATGAAGGAAAGGGCATGCCAGTTTTCATTGCGACAGCGGGAGGCGAAAATGGATTTGGAGGATATAGTTCGGGTTATCTATTGATAAAAGCAGATGATACGAATAGTAATAAGTATATTTGTGTTGGAGCTTGTGACAGTTTGGATCCCGATGACTATACTTCATCAGATGATCTGTATGAGGGATTAATAGCGGTTATGATAACAGCGGTCCAAGAACATGCCAGTTTAGATGAAAATGGTGTTGATATAAACAGAGTTGAAAAGATCGTTAGCGGAGGAAACTTTAGCAGAATAACCATTGTTAAAGAGCTTACACTAAACATGTTTGAAGCAGCACAATTGTGAGGGAGGATAAAAAATGGCTTTGATTAAATGCCCGGAATGTGGAAAAGAAATTTCTGATGCGTGCCTGTCTTGTCCGGGATGTGGTTATCCGATAACGGAGGAAATGAAGAACAATCCCGTAAGTGTTTCAAAGAAAAACAACAAAAAAAGAAATATCAAATTAATAGTTGGTATTTGCATGGGAATTATTCTGACCGGTGTACTTATTGTCGTTATTTTTGTATATAATTCGCCAAGTTCAAAATATAGCCGGGCAAATAATGCATTCGAAGCCGGAGATTACGAAAAAGCGATAAAGATATATTCCGGGCTTGGAAGCTATCTGGATTCATCTGATAGATTATTGCTGGCTACACAAAATTACAATTATGCAGAAGGAAATGAGGCTTTAAACAATGGAGACTATGATGGTGCAATTCAATTTTTTGAACAATGTCTGGAATTTGAAGATGCTTCAATTCTGATACAGAATGCACATTACCAAAAAGGACTTAAACAGGCAGAAAACGGAGAGTACAACAGTGCTATGGAGTCTTTTCGGAATGCGGGTGATTATGAGGATTCCGGGGAACAAATAAAGAGATGTTTCTATGAAATAGGAATTGATTATATATCAAGTAATGAAATAGAATCAGCGGCTGAATGTTTTAAAAATGCTGAAGGATATAATGATGCTGAGGAACAGATAATATCATTAGGCGATACATATACAAATAATGGAGAATATGAAAGCGCCATTAGAATGTATTCATATTCAGCGCACCCTACGAGCAGTAAATACTACTATTATGCAAAGGGGATGATCAGCAGAGATAAGTTAGATTATGATGCTGCCAAAGATGCATTTAAGAGTGCCGGTGATGTATTGGATGCAAAGGAGCGATATGAGGAAAGCTTATATCGTTGGGCGAAGGAGGAGTTTAATTCTAAAGCATATGATCAGGCAAGATCTGATTTTAGTAGCTTGGGAGCATATGAAGATTCTATGATGATGGTCACTGCGTGTGACCTAATGACGGCAAAAAGTGAAATGAATAATGGAAATCTTAATGCGGCAAGCAAAATTCTTTCTAATATCCCTGATGATTATGAGTATAATGGGGTTAAAGCGGCTGATTATAAAAAAATATTACAGGAGTGCGCCGGATGGGTGACCTTATGTGGACGATGGGTTAATACATCTCTCTATTTTGAAACAAATCAAGTTTATGACCGTACAGGAAGCAAAGACAGGTGGTCAGTAACAATAGATGATTCTACAGTTGCATATGTAGAAATACGATTGAAGATAGCCGATAATGGTTTCAAAACATTAAGCCTGGTTGGAACGGTATTGGTGCCCGATAATTATTCTTCAATAAAAGATTATCTTGATTATGAAGAACACAAATTCAGCTATTATGAAAGGGTTGATTCTATAGGTACTGTGACTGCAGACAGTTATACAAAAGTTGTATTGGGATCGACAGTAAAAATAAATTATCATAAAGTGAATAATACATCAATGCATTTCACAGAAAACTATATTTCGAATGCTACACTGTCCTTGCAATCGAGTTATTAGATTGAGAACTTCCGACGATGAAATTTACAGGAATAGAAAAAAGACACTTGCAAATCGCATGTGTCTTTTTAGCATTTAAAAAAGCAGGGACAGAATAAGTGCACAAATATATCAAACTTGAAAATGCTATTATGATCTCAGTGAGAAAAAAGGAGGAAATCGGAATGAAAAACATTATGCGTAACGCGAATGGACTTATGGGATATGTACGATACAGGCTAGCCTTGTTCAAGGTGTTATGCTGCACTTTTTACTTCCTCGAAATCCTATGGCTCAAGTGATTACTTCTATGAATTTTCCAATGTGTTTGCAAGACTAAATTCCACTCTATTTTTGCTCAAAACAAAGTGGAATTTACATTTTCACTTCAGCTATTTTTCAGTTGTTTAGCGACTTTTCACTTCGTTCATAAGCGTTTCTTAGTTCCTATTGTGCCACTTTCAGGATTTGTATCCGTGTTATTTGCTTCTGCTTGTTGCTGCGACCAGTATTCTTGAAATACCTGCTCCGGATCATAATCAGGAGCATATTTTCTGGAAAAATCGTAGAAGGGAAGGATTTCGTTTTCTGTTAATTCACACTCATCAGCAATTTGGGATAGGTTCTTTCCCTTAGCAAGCTTTTTGCATACAAGAGTAATGCGTGTTTTGGCGGTTACTTGTTGAGTAACCTCTTCCGTAACCTTTCTTACTGAGTATCCGGATTGATTGAAGTATTTCATAAATTCGCCCATATTTCCTCTCCTCATCATAGATGTAATTTCAGTAATCTGGTCTTCTGTTACTTCGATTTTTCGTAACATTACAGATATGATCTTTGCCATAACGTCCAACACATCAGCAGAAGAATCTGTTGTTACTTTTTCAACATAGGATTGTGGTAAATTCAGTTCATTGTAATCCTGTATTTCTTTCAGTTTGTTAATCATCATCAGGAAGGACAGTTCATCTTTTTTTGCCAACAGTACATCCTGAGTATAATCGTGCAATCGCACCAGTTTGTATTCGAAATCCGGTGTAAATCCTATGATCTGACTAATCGGTTGGATACGGTCTTTTAAATGTGCCGGAGCTGTCCATTCTCCGGATCCTTCAAAGTACACGATTGGCAGGATCGCAGGATATCGAAAGTCCTTCGTTTTAGTTATACCGTGATGCAGTTTTTCGCATTCTAATGCATAGTCGTGCCAAATGAAGGCCATGTAGTAGAATAACTGCATAGCTACATTATAGTCTACATCGGACTTATGTTCAATAAGTGAAATAAGGAAAATGTCCTCGCCAGGGAGGTGTATACGGTTATGTTAGCGTCGGGAGATTTTAACCACTTAGAGTCGGAAAGATACAACCATTACGGGTCGGGAAGGAATAACCAATCTTGGTCAATCAGAAAAAGCCATTGTTCTTTTTGAAATATGAAATATACTGATGTATGCCAATGC
>JAGBMJ010000082.1 GCA_017634975.1 Lachnospiraceae bacterium
CGGCATCTTCGCATTCGCTCTGGCACACAGCACCCTTGCTCTCATCATCTCATCCACGGCTTCTTTAAAGTACGGCTCCCTGTTATCCGTGGGACCTCCCTGATCCATCAGTTTATATACATATCCTGCTTCGTAATCCATTGTCTTTTCCTCCATGTCTTTCTGAACACAAAACTCTGACTCCGTCCCAATGATTCACATAACCCCGTTTGCCTTAAACCACTTCTCTACCGCACCTTTGGAATCCGCAGCCTGACTTCCTGTAATGGATAGTCCGCTCTTAACATCTGCTCCTTTGGCATATTTTTTTACATCGCTCTCACTTGAACCCATCCCACTTCCCTCGTTGGTACAAAGAGGAAGTATCGTCTTCCCGGTAAAATCATACCTCTCAAGGAAGGTTGCTACTGCCATAGGGATTGTTCCCCAGTAGTTCGGATATCCGAGTACGATAGTGTCATAGTCATCAATGCTTTCAAGATAGTTTGTAAGCTCCGGTCTTGCGTTATTCTGTTTATCTTTCTTTGCCTCATCTATGCAGGTCATATATACCGGTGAATAAGGATCCTTCATCTCGATCTTAAAGGTATCCGCTTCGATCAGCTCTTTCATGAGTCCAACCACGATCTCGGTATTTCCGACCTTTACGTATCTCATTGCTCCACCGAAATAGTTCTCATCTGCCCTTGAAAAAAAAGCTATCAATGTCTTTGCCATCCTAACATCCTCCGTTTAATTGTTTTCAGCTCCTATGCTGTATTTCTTTTGTTTTCCTGTTTACATTTTCACACAGAAGGATTATTATATCCAATAGAAAGCTTAAATACCTTATTTAATTTTTAAATATCACAGATGTCAGAGGTTATTATGACCACAAAACAAATAGATTACTGCATTGAACTCGCCAGAACTCAGAGCTTCTCAAGAGGCTCAGAGAACCTGTTTGTCAGCCAGCCTACCTTTTCCTATCAGATAAAGCTCTTGGAGAAAGAGGTCGGGTTCGATATCTTTGAAAGAAACGGGAAAGGCGCAACGCTTACTCCTGCCGGTCAGCAGTTTGTGAGCTTTCTTACCAATATGCGCGAGGATATGAAGCGCGCCATTGAACTGGGACAGAATTTCAGTGCCAAATACAGAGACAGCATCAGCATCAGCCTTATGGTAAGACAGGCTGTATACTTCCTGCCCGAAGCCATCCGTATATTTGAAGAAGGACAGTCACATGTGCAGATCACTCCAAAGTTTCAATACGAAGGCGGCATGGACTCATTCTTAAAAAACGAAGCAGATATACTCTTTACTCTAAAGGAGCACACAAAACAGCTCGCAGGCACAATCGTCCACGAGCTGTTCAAAAGTCACATATATTTAATTACGGACAAGGATGATCCTCTTGCCTCAAAAAACATCATTACCGACGAGGATATATACGGAAGAACCCTTATGGTCGGTGGAGGATCCCCGGCGCTTCTGCGCTCAGTCCAGAAGAAGCTTACGTCATCCGGAAAGATATCCTATTTCAACAGTCCCGATCATGAAACCACCCTTACCAATGTTGCCGCAGGACGAGGCATATGTCTTGCCCCCGGATTCTTAAATGATCACAGCGGACAGTTTGCCTGGATTCCCTATGATTGCAAGGATACCTTTGACTGTGTACTCTGCTCCCATAAGACGGACAGCAGAGAAAGCCTGCAGACGTTCATCAACACACTGAAGCAGCTATATGACGATGCTGTGGCTTTCCCTCTGTAAGCAGAGTATACACGTCACCCTGGGCATTTATGGCGCGGATGACACTGCTCTCTCCGGTCAGGTTCATGAGCAGGCTGCCGTTTATCACATACAGGCTGTAAAACACATAGGCATGTACCGGTTTTTACATTTTCCAGTTCAATGATTTCATCTGCAGTTTTGTCATTCTGCCGTAGATACTGTCGAAACTGCTTAAATACTCGGGACTGCCCTGCTCTGCAACCACTCCGTCCTTCAAAACCACAATATGATCGGTGTTTGCGATTGTCCTCATTCTGTGGGCTATGATCATGACGGTCTTATTCTTTATCAGTCTGGACAGCGCCTCCTGAATGGCGGTTTCATTTTCCGCATCAAGAAAACTGTTTTCCCCGCTGGACATCCAATATGATCATTCTGCTCTTCCTTTATTTCCCGGCATCTTCGATCGTAATGATATCCTTTAAGATATAATGGAATAACGGATACGATGTATTCGCGTTCTCCGCGTAACCGTTCCGCAGATCGCAGGTATCGGCGGCATCCGCCGGGTTCACTCCGATATAGTCTCCCCGAAAGACGCCACTGCCATCGCCCCGCCGAAACACCTCGATCGCTTTGTCCATGGCTTCCTGCGTTCCGGGTGCTGCCACCTGCTGGTTCAGATCATCCATCTCGACCCAGCCATAATCAAACCCTGCCGATACATCCGTTCCATGGATACGGCCGGATACAACGGCTTCGATCTCTTTATCCCGCAACATCGCCTCCACTGCCGAGAGCACATACGGTTCCCAGCAGATCCTGGCCGTGATCAGGGACGTTGCCGGTGCCACCTCCGACATACTCTGGTTGTAACCCACAAAATAAACCTGCTGATGCTCGGAGGCCTCTTCACACGCGATCGCCGGTCCGATGGTATCGGTATGCTGCGAAAGGATCACACAGCCTTCACCGATCAGCTTCCGGGCTGTGTTCTTTTCCTCCACGTAGCTGCTCCATGTATTCGTATAGGATACCCGCATCACCGTCTGCGGTACGACCGACCTTGCCCCCAGCAAAAAGGCCGTATATCCCGAAATGACTTCCGAAGTGGGAAATGCCGCTACAAAGCCAAGGATTGCCTGCTCTTCCGTAATGGTTCCTTCCGCGATCATCTGCTCGATCTTTTTGCCTGCTGCGATCCCGCTTACATAACGTCCCTGATAGGCCTCCCCCTTAAACGTATGATAATTGGCCGGTACCGTGACACCGTTCATATCCATATAGGAGGCCTGGCAGAACTGAATGTCCGGATACTCCGGTGCCAGCTGCATCACCAGCTCACTGTAGCCGTTAAAGAAGATGATATCACAGCCCTGATCCGCCAATTCCCTGATCGGTTCCTCCATCTCATCATCCAGCACATTACTGCAGGTCAGGATATCGACCCGTTCTCCGTATTTCTTCTCCACCGCATCTTTTGCCAGGGAAAAATTGTACGTATAAGGCGTGCTCTCGTCATTGTCATAGATAAAACCGACCGTCAGGTGCTCCCGGCCTCCGTTCAGATTTAACATTCGAAAGCCGCAGAGCATTGCTGCCAGCAGCACTGCGCACGTCAGCATGGTGATGATATATACGCGCTTCATGACCGGTCTCCTTTCTTTTCCGCATTCTCTCCGGCCTCGTTCTTATCCTCCGGACCGTTCTTCGTTTCCGGTGCCTCTTTTATTTCCGCGGCCTGTATTTTTTTATCTTCCTCCACGCGGCGTTTCAGTTCGGCCTGCTGTTCCTGGTCTGCCTGCCGGATCTCCGCACGCTTCTGGGCATAGAGTTCTTCCAGATTGATCACATTCTTATCGATCAGCCGCAAAAACGCATCCAGCACCTCCGGATCGAACTGCGTACCGCGTCCGCGTTTCATCTCTGTCATAACATACTCCGTATCCATATGATTCCGATAAACGCGGTTCGAGGTCATAGCATCAAATGCATCCGCCACACCGATGATACGGCCAAACAGGGGGATCTCCTCTCCCTTCAATCCATCCGGATACCCTTTCCCGTCATACCTCTCGTGATGATATCTGGTACCGTCTCCAACATGCTCTACCAGCGTAAAGTCTTTCAGGATCTCTGCGCCCCGGATCACGTGGGATTTCATCTGTGCGTATTCTTCATCGGTGAGACGGCCGACTTTGTTCAATACACTGTCCGGCACACCGATCTTGCCGATATCATGCAGCTGCGCGGCCTTCCCCAGACTGGACAGCATCTTTTTCCGCTCCCACCATTTGAAACAGTTCATCTCCTGCGCGATCATCACCGAATACTGTGATACACGCTGGGAATGCTGGTGTGTACGTACGTCCTTGGCATCGACCGCGTTTGCGATCGCGGCTACCGTTTCGTTTGCCATATTCAATTTGATCTGCTGCTGGTTCAGCTGCCGCTGCACCACCAGCCAGGTAAACCAGATCAGGAGCAGGGACAGCAGCAGCAGCATATAGAACGAAAAAACCGGCTGTTCGTAAAATTCGCCTTCCTTGATCAGTTCAAATTTGCGCTCTTCCAGTATCCGTTCCCCGGCACTGTCAAAGATCGCCAGATGAAACGTGTACTTCCCTGCCGGCAGATTGACATAGATGATATTGCTCAGACTGTTCTGCGGAAGGATCGTCCACTGCGTATCATACCCTTCCAGATAATAACCCACGTTCGGTTCCTGTATGGTATAGTTTAAGATCTCCGGTGCAAGCTCCACACGATCCACCCCCTGTCCGATCGTGATCGCGCCTCTGCGTACCAGCGGCATCTGCACACCATCGAGTTTCACCGAAGCCAGCTGCATACGGTAGGAATGCACATCCGTATTGTATTTTTCCACATCGATCACGTATACCCCGGTATCACACGGCAGGAACAGTTCTCCGCTGTCATTGTGATAATTCCAGGAATTGGCCGTAAGAGACGTTCCCAGGCCTCTTCTTGCATCCAAAAGCTCCCAGGCGATATCCTTACCGGCGACCAGATCATCCCGTTCCACCACATAGATACCGGCACTGGACATAACAAACAGCGTATCTTCGTCTTTGACCCATATATCATAGTTGTTGAAGTACGGAAACTTATCCAGCACACGGATGCTTCCGTCCGGTTCCATATAACACAGGCTGTTGCTGGTAACCACAAATACCCCTTCCGATTTCGTATCCTTCACAGTACGCAGGATCACGTCACTGCTCAGACCGTTCTCGCGGGTCAGCATATCGATCACTTCTCCGTCTTTCAGTACGGCGATGCCATCTCCGTCCGTACCGGCCAGGATCGTTCCATCCGAAAGCTCTGTCAGTGTCAGGATCATGGAATTGATCCTGCCGTCTCCGTTCCGGATGGTTCGTGTGATCTTGTGATCCTTGATAAAGCTGATCCCGCTGTCTCCGGCCGCCAGGATCGTTCCATCCGAAAGCTCCGTCACGACGCGCGCCCGGTTTCCGAAGCTGCCGCTTTCCGCGTTGTATGCCCATACACGGTCATCCGGTCCATACTCCAGCAGACCGCTGCCGTAGGTACATACCCACAGATGGTTCCTGCTGTCCACGTACATACAGCGGATCCGCTTGCCTTCCAGTGTCTCCGTCTGATAGTTTTCGATCGTATGGCGGCACGCCTTGTCCACCACGTCCAGTCCCTTGTCGGTTCCGATATAGTATCCCCCCTGCCAGGCGACGATGGCATTGACAACATGCCGTTCCATACCGATCGAACCGTATACATCCGTAAATGGAGATTTTGCCAGACGTAAAAGTCCCAAACGGGAAGACGTAAACCAGAGATTGCCCTGATAATCGTAGAGCATATTGTCGATCGAATTGTTGAACTCATTCGTATTCAGCGGATGGTAGCCATTGTGATCGATATAGGACACACCGCTGTCCGTCGAGATAAAGAGTGTTCCGTCGTTGATAAAATTCAGATTGTTGATACTGGTGACACCCTCGCAGGTCTGTACCTCCAGCTCCCTGAGGTCCCCTCCGGAAATATCAAAATGATAGATATGGTTGGTCGTCGTTCCGACCATCAGCGTACCGTCCGGCGAAAAAGCGCAGCACTTGTACAATTCCTTTTCATCCGGAAGTGCACGCACAGCACGGATCTCTCCATGCTGTACCAAAAAAAGCTGTCCATCGCTTGCAATGGTCGCCACATTACCATTCTGATCCGCCGAGATGCTTTCCGCATAGGTGATCTCTTCCAGCGTTTTGACATCTTTCAGACCATTGTTCATCACCAGGATCTGCATGCTGGCGGTAGTTCCCACGTAATAATATCCGTCCGTGGCACGGGTAATGCAGCGTACCGCATTCGACGGCAGCCCGCTGGTCTGATCCAGCACATTGACCACCTTTTCCCGGATCACGATCGACAGTCCGTTGTCGTTGGTTCCGATCCACATGCGGCCTTCCTCATCCACATACAGACAGTTTACGTTTTTGACCGATTCATAATCATCCACCCATCGGAATTCCCTGCCGTTATAGCGATACAGCCCCGCATAGGTACCGATCCAGAGTACGCCGTCATTGGTCTGTACGATATCATTGGCCTCCCCACAGGGCAGACCGTTATTGCTGCTGTATATATTCTGCACATAGTCATTATAATCCGGTGTTTCCGTATCTTCCCCTTCCGCGCGGGCAACCAGCGGATCGTTTCCCACCATTCCGGGCAGCATACAGAGAAGCAGCAACACTGCCGCCGCATTTCCCCGCGCCGTTTTTTTCCGTTTCGGCTCCCGGTTCGTATCCGCCTTCACCTCCCGTTTCCAGCGCCGGATCAGAATGAGCACATATACCAACGCGATCGTCAGCACTTTATCCACAAACTCGATCGCCAATTGTCCCAGAACACAGCAGAGGAACGACGGCCAGTTTTTTTCCGTAAGATAATCGATCACACCGTCGCCCCACTTATTTCCGGTATAGCCGGCATTAAACAGGATATTCAAGGGAACCGACACGATCAGTGCCGTGAGCATAGCAAGAGATGCCGCTTTCATAAAACCATAGAACCGGTCAAACCATTTATGGCGCGCAGCGATACCGATGATAATGCCCAGCGCGATGCTGGTAAGGAAATACGTCTTTGACAGATGATTGACCACGCTGTAAGCAAAATTGCCCGTCACACCCACGATCGCTCCGCAGACCGGTCCGGCTACATAGGCACACAGCGCCGTACCAAAGGAATCTGCCCACAGTGGAAGCTCCAGCCAAACCGCCAGAAATTTTCCGCCTACATTCAAGAGCACACACAATGAAATAAAAAGAACGATCTTCCAGGTCTTCCAAGCCTTCATCTCTTCGGTCTCCTCTCGCATTACGCAAATTATATTATAGCATCAAGCCGTACAGAAAACAATAAAATCGCGTTCTGCCGCAAGGCGCCACCGGAGTTTTTGCTTTATAGGAATTGTGAAGCAAATTTCCTATAAAGAAAAAAGGAGCCCGTCCGGCTTACCGGAAAACAGACTCCCTTATGTTCTTATTTGGAATACCAGTTTCGGATCACCTGTTCCGCCTTTTTCAGATGGATATTAAAACCGTTTTCCTTCGCTGCCTCCTCCGGTGTATCGTAGATCGTACTGCTCCAATCCCACCAGAAGCATCCCGCAAACCATTCCTCATCAAAGAAGGTCCGCAGACAGGATTCATAAAATGCCGCCTGCTCGTCTTCATCATGGGGCAGATCCTGATGTTCAAAATCCCACGGCATCGCCGAGCAGCCATGGGCGCTGCGGCAGCCGATCTCGATAAAGATGATCGGCTTATCGAAATGCTCATGCACTTTCCTGAGCTCTTCTTTGATGCCTGCCCACTTTGCAGCCATATCCTCCGGAGAGGTCTTTCCTTCCTCCCCCACCGGGAAATACGCACTGGTACCGACCAGATCCACGGCATCGAACCACTTCACTTCCAGCTCATGTCCGTGATTGGTATTGTATGCGATCTGACCATGATATGTCTTACGCACATCCGCGATCAGATTTCTCCAGTACTGCTCCTTGTGCTCCGTTCCCAGCATCTCACAGCCGATACAGAACATCTCACAGTCCGTCTCTTCTGCCAGCTGTGCATAATAGCGGATAAAATTCCCGTATGCCCCGAACCAGTCATCCCAGTATTTGTCCCGTCCCCACTGGTCACTGTCCGGGAAAGTGATCCGTGCACGCCAGATGCCGTCTCCGGAATTCAGGATCGGCTTTAAACATACTTTCACATTGTGTTTATGCGCATTCTCGATCACGGCCATCAGGTCGCGGTCATTCACATCATGTCCGAAACGAAAACGGATATCCCTTTGGAATACATCGTCCTGTTCGATCGTAAAACACAGACAGATCCAGTTCACACCCGTTTCAAACAGTCGCTGCTGCGAAAGTTTGCCCGCTTCGGAACGATACACACCGTCACGGCCGTCATAACCGTAGGTAAAGCCTTTGATCTCCATAAATACCCCCTTTCATTATCACCTCATCCGGCGCTGCGCGCCATCTGCTATTTTACGCTAATGCTCCCTGAATGTCTGCCTTCATATCGAGAACTGCTGCGCGTGCTGCATCTGCAAAGCCTTCAGCACCGTAGGATGCGTATTTTTCCTGCTGGTAGGCACCGATGATACCACGGGAAGAATTGATGATCGCACCCAGGCCGTCTTCATTAAAGAAGTGTACCAAATCTGCACCCTTGCCGCCCTGCGCACCATAGCCCGGTACCAGGATATAGGTCTTCGGCATCAGCTTACGCAGCACTTTGCCCTGCTCCGGATAGGTTGCGCCCACCACGGCACCAACCGCACTGTAGCCACACTTGCCGATCACTTCCGATCCCCACTCTACCACTTTTTCCCCCATATGCTCATACAGCGGCCGTCCGTCGATCAGACGATCCTGGAATTCCCCGCTGGACGGATTGGAGGTCTTTACCAGCACAAAGATACCTTTGTTTTCTTCGGCACAGACTTTTACGAAGGGCTTCACACCATCGGTTCCCAGGTACGGATTGACCGTTGCGAAGTCTTCATCAAACCCGCGATACTCCTTGCCACCCAGGATCACCTTGCCCAGATGCCCCTGTGCGTATGCCTCGGACGTGGATCCGATATCGCCGCGCTTGATATCGCCGATCACCACCAGATCCTTTTCCTTGCAATATTTTACGGTCTTGTCAAATGCGATGAGTCCCGGAATACCAAAGGTCTCATACATCGCAATCTGCGGCTTAACTGCCGGGATCAGGTCGCATACCGCATCCACCAGGCCTTTGTTATATGCAAAGATCGCATCCGCTACCGCTTCCGGTGTTTCTCCCTTTTCTTTGAATGCCGCATCCAGCAGATGCTGCGGGATCAGTTTCAGAGTCGGATCCAGTCCTACCACGATCGGTGCTCCTGTCTTTTTGATCTTTTCTACCAACTTGTCGATCATTGTTTTTCTCCTTTAAGTTTGATATTGTAATACTCCCCAAAACAGCCCGCCGTTCGGGCGGGCTGTCAGAAATCTTTATCACGTTTTGCTTAAACGCCAACCAATGCCATATCTTCCGCAAACTTCTTGATGTTGGATGCATTGGCAAATTTACGGATCTGATCCTTATTGACCACCACCAGCGTCGGCGCCTGACGTACTTTGTATTTGTAGGCCAGTTCCGGATTTTCCTCCGCATCGATCGGAATATAGGAAATGTTCTTCAGATATTCCTTAGCGAGTTTGCAGTTCGGGCACTGCTTTGTGGTGAACAGGTAGCGCACCTCTTCCGGCTCGCTGAAGGTCACCTCGGAATTGTCATCGAACGGATCTCCCATCGTTACGACTGCTGTGGTCGGTCTCTTCAGGGAAGAGTTCTCGATATCGTACTCTACGCGGTTTGCGTATTCCTGCAGCTTTCCGTCATTCCAGTTCTGTACCGGACGATAGTATCCGGTGATGCGGGAATAGATCTCGGTCTTCTTGCCACAGTGCGGGCATTCCTTCACTTCGCCGGCGATGTAACCATGATCCTTGCAGATCGAGTACGTCGGGGACAGCGTGTAATACGGCAGTTTGTAATTCTCTGCGATCGTACGCACCAGCTTCGCCGCTGCTTTCCAGTCCGGAAGCTTCTCACCCAGGAATGCGTGGAATACGGTACCGGAAGTATACAGTGTCTGCAGCTCATCCTGGATATCCAGAGCATCAAAGATATCCGAGGTAAAGTCTACCGGCAGGTGGGAAGAGTTCGTGTAATACGGAATATCTCCCTCATGGCCTGCGGTCTTGATGCCCGGCCATTTTGCCTTGTCATGCTTTGCCAGACGATAGGATGTACTCTCTGCCGGAGTCGCCTCCAGATTGTACAGATCACCGTACATCTCCTGATAATCGGACAATCGTTCTCTCATATGATTCAGCACTTCTTTGGTGAATGCCTGGGTCTTTTCGCTTGTCATATCCGCGCGCAGCCAGTTTGCATTCAGTCCCACTTCGTTCATGCCCACCAGACCAATGGTAGAGAAGTGATTTTCAAAGGTGCCCAGATATCTCCTGGTGTACGGATACAGCCCCTCGTTCATCAGCTTGGTGATAACACCGCGCTTTACTTTCAGGCTGCGTGCCGCAATATCCATCATACGGTTCAGTCTCTTGTAGAACTCGTCCTTGTTCGCAGACAGGTAAGCGATCCTCGGCATATTAATGGTAACCACACCGACGGAACCGGTGCTCTCACCGGAGCCGAAGAAACCACCGGTCTTCTTGCGCAGTTCACGCAGATCCAGACGCAGTCTGCAGCACATGGAGCGCACATCGCTCGGCTCCATATCGGAATTGATGTAGTTGGAGAAATACGGAGTACCGTATTTGGATGTCATCTCAAAGAGCAGGCGGTTGTTCTCGGTATCGGACCAGTCAAAGTCTCTCGTAATGGAGTAGGTCGGGATCGGATACTGGAAACCGCGGCCGTTGGCATCGCCTTCGATCATAACTTCGATGAACGCCTTGTTCACCATATCCATCTCTGCCTTGCAGTCTTTGTACTTGAAGTCCATCTCCTTACCGCCTACGATGGCCGGAAGCTCTGCCAGGTCTGCCGGTACGGTCCAGTCCAGAGTGATATTGGAGAACGGTGCCTGGGTGCCCCAGCGGGACGGTGTATTTACACCGTAGATAAAAGTCTCGATACATTTCTTGACTTCTCTATAGCTTAAGTTATCGATCTTTACAAACGGTGCCAGATAGGTATCAAAAGAGGAAAATGCCTGCGCTCCCGCCCATTCGTTCTGCATGATGCCCAGGAAGTTGACCATCTGGTTGCAGAGTACGGAAAGGTGTGCTGCCGGAGCAGAAGTGATCTTGCCGGTGATGCCGCCCAATCCCTCGGTGATCAGCTGCTTTAAGGACCAGCCTGCACAGTATCCGGTAAGCATCGACAGATCGTGAATGTGAATATCCGCATTGCGGTGCGCTTCCGCGATCTCATCATCATAGATCTCGGACAGCCAGTAATTGGCGGTTACCGCACCGGAGTTGGAAAGGATCAGTCCGCCTACGGAATAGGTCACGGTGGAATTTTCCTTTACACGCCAGTCTTCCACTTTCACATAGCTGTTCACAACGTCCTTGTAATCCAAAATGGTAGACTTCATCGTACGCATCTTTTCCCGCTGCTTACGATACAGAATATACGCCTTTGCCACCTCGGTATAGCCTGCGGTCTCCAGTACCTTCTCCACACTGTCCTGGATCTCTTCCACATGCACTTCACCGTTTTTGATCTTCGGCTGAAAATCTGCGGTTACACGCAACGCCAGCATATCGATGATGTCGTTGTTATACTGCATATCAACAGCAGAAAACGCCTTCATGATAGCATCACTGATCTTAGTTAAGATAAACTCGGTCGCTTTTCCGTCCCTTTTGATCACACTGAACATTTCTTTCTCCCTCTTTTGTCTGTTCCTTACTACTTCTTTTTCTCTAGTTATGTAAACCAACTTTTTGTGACACAGATCACTTGCCCTGAAAAACTCTCTCTTTCTCGTTTTCGGTTGCGTTAATGCGTTTTTATCGGGTTCTGAATCCGTTCTGAACCCGCTCCTGATGCCTGCCGCAACGATCGTGCTATGAAAAAGCTTTGGAAAAGATCGTTTACATAAGTGGCTAATTGACCGTGCACGATTATCATAACAAAGGGAAAAATAAAAGTCAAGTGACAAACACAAGATTTATGTGAACCCATTTTTAGGAACCACCATATATTGTGGGCTTTTGCCGGAAATTGGCTCTTAAAATTCTACACTTCTGACAAATTTATGTTTACCGTGTTGTCAAAAATGCATATTCTTTCTGCAGTATCTCGTCCGAACCGTAAGTATCCATATACTCCTTGAGCAGATCTGCAGCCGTCCGGTAGTCATGCATATACTCATAGCAGGCGATCTCGTTCTTCTTGAGTGTCTGCATACATGTATTGTTCTCACGGATCTCTTTACCCTTCTGGAATGCCAAAAGCGCCTGTTCATAGTCGCCCTGCTCCACATAGCAAAGTCCCAGCCGGTTGCAGATCTCCGCATCCTGATGCTCATCCGCATACCCGCTGTATACTACCGCCGCATAGTTATACTGCCCCTGCCGCTTATAGCACTCGCCCAATAACGAGATCAGCTCCGCTCCGGCCTCGTTATCCTGTCTGGCACGTTCCAGATAATTGCAGGCCGACACATAATCCCCGATAAAATAACTCACGCGTCCTTTATCATAATCCGTAAGTTCGAGTGAACCTGCTTCTCCTACCGCATCCATATACCGCTGCGCCTGTTCCGTGTACCCATGCTGCAGCATATGATCATAGATGTCGATATACAGCCCGTAATCTTTTTTATTTATCTCGATCGCTTTATCAAAATCCGCCACTGCCCCATCCACATCATTCAGGCACAGTTTCATATTGCCACGCAAAAAATAAGCCCGCGTCTCTTTCGGCATCAGACCGATGATCGCATCGTAGCACGAGATCGCCGCATCATATTCGCCCAGCTTGTAGTAGCAGATCGCCATATAATAATTGATATCGTATTCCAGCTCCGTCGGCCGGATCCCCGCTTCTCCCAGCGCCCTGGTAAAGCTGCCCAATGCCCGCGCATAGTCCTTCTGCCCCATATAGGCCAGCCCCATGGCACGATACACCTGCTCCTCATCCTCGCCGGCTACCAGTGCCTGCGAAAAATCCTCCTGCGCCTTACGGTAATCCTGCTCCATCACAGCACTCAGGCCCTTCTCCAGATACGTGGTCTTCTTCTGCCCGCATCCCGTCAGCCCCAGCACCATTACCGCCATACCTAATGCTATTTTTAATCTGTTGGACGTCATCTTTCTCATACGCACTATTCTACTATATCTGCACATTTTTTTCCACAGTCTTTTATGTTAACTCTGTAAATTCACGTTTGAGGACGCGGGGACGGTCCTTCTGTCCTCATAAATTCAAGTTTAGCGGAAGTTGTAGTCCAAAACCTTCGCCTGTGATATACTTTATATTATGAGAACACCGGATCACATCATCCGCAGCAGGCGGAAAACCATATCCATAGAGATCACCGGCGACGGGGAGTTTCTGGTGCGTGCCCCACTGTACGCGCCGGAGGAGGAAATTTTGCGCTTTGTTGCGGAGAAGCAGAGCTGGATCGAAGCGAAACTCTCTCTCACGACGCATAATCTCGGGCGTGCCCATGAGATCACTGCAGTCACCGGCACCCGCATCCCTTTTCTCGGACAGTTGATCCGTGTGGAACTGCATGACCGCAAAATGATGCAGCTGACCGAAACTGCCACGCTGCAGGAACGTGCCCTGTCCCGAAACGGCGGTTTCGAAGAAAACGATTCTTCCGTTCTGTATCTGCCATCCCCGAGAATGCGGGTCTCCGGGATACAATTTATTGAAGATAACCGAAACGAAGAGGTATTGCGCCGGCAGAACCAAAACCTGCTGGTGCAGTGGTATAAAAAACAGGCCTCAGCGATCCTGAAGGCCCGTACGGAATACTATGCTTCGCTTATGAATCTGTCCCCGGATCGGGTGCGCATCTCTTCGGCCCGCACTAACTGGGGCTCGTGTAATGCCAATCACGGGATCAACTACACCTGGCTGCTCATCACCCTTTCCTTTTATGAGATCGATTATGTTGTGGTGCACGAACTTGCCCACATCCGTCACCGTGATCACAGTCCGGCATTTTATGCAGAGATTGCCAAGGTGCTGCCGGACTATGAAAAGCGGATCCGTGTCATGAAATCGGACCAGTGGGTCCTTGAGATCTTTAAAGATATTTGACCATCTAAAGGTACGCGAAACGCCGTAGAAATGGGGCTTTCAGCCACTTCTACGGCGCTTGTTGAACTACCTTAAATTGTCGCAGGGCTAGTTGGATTCGAACCAACGGAATGCAGGGATCAAAACCCTGTGCCTTACCGCTTGGCGATAGCCCTATCCTTCACAGTTTTTTTCTGTGAAAAACGGGCCCCGACTTTCATCAGAGCCCGTCGGGTGGGTAGAGGGACTCGAACCCTCGGTCTCCAGAACCACAATCTGGCGCGTTAACCAACTACGCCATACCCACCATACTTTTCCTTCCGGTCCATTTCGCTGTACCTTCCGGACAGTGTGCCCAAAGGGATTCGAACCCCCGACCCACGGCTTAGAAGGCCGTTGCTCTATCCAGCTGAGCTATGGACACTCACCTTTTCGTCATTTTTGCCTGACGCGAATAGTATTATCTCAAATAACTGCATATTTGTCAAGCACAGATTTTGAAAACCAAACAAAACCGCTCGCTCGCAATTTCTATATGGTAATAGGAGCCGGCCTTCTTGAGAAGCCCGACTCCTTTTCTTTGTTTTTATCTTAATGTGTAGTTACCGGATGCATTCTTGACCATACGCCCCAGCCAGCGTTTTGCTTTGTCTTCTCCGTGGTTCGCCGCCTTGTTGAAGTGCGCTGCCGCTTTGTTATAATCCGGTCCGTCATCGATCGGTCTGGTGTAATAATAGCCGATGATGTACTCAGCCTTCTTCTCACCGCCCTCCAGCGCTTTGGTCGCATACTCCAATGCTTCCTTATACATCGCATCCGTCGGATTGGTACGGTATTCATTTTCCGGATCTGCCAGACAATATGCGATACGATACATTGCAAAACGGTCATTGCTAACCATATCCAGAAGCTTCTTATACCACTCTACCGCTTTCACCGCATCCCGCCTGGTACCGGTGCCGAAATCGTAAGCGATCGCCAGGTTACGGATCGCACGTTCCTGTCCTGCCTCCGCCGCTTTTTCGTTCCAGGTAAAGGCTGTCTTGGTATCCTTTGCTACTCCGTCACCATACAGATAATACTGCCCGACCATAGCCATTGCCGCAGGGTCGCCCATCTCAGCACAGTCTTTGTAGTAACGGAATGCTTCCGCCAGACTCTTATCTACGGTAACACCTTCCTCATAGATCCTGCCCAGCAGATAGGTTGCCTTGATCTTATCTTCCTTGCTGCTCTTGACCGCAGGATCTGCCAGACCGTCCTCCAAAAGCTTCTTTAAATATCCGGGCTCCGCGGGGATCTCTTTGCGGTTCCGCATCATCCAGGCCACATAATAGATCTTGGCCGTGTTACAGCCGTTCAAGGCTGCATCCTTTACCAGCGGCTCTGCCAGCTTATAAGACTTCTCCTTGTAATACATTACCCCCAGACGTTCTGCGATCTTTAAATAGATCTCACAGGTTTCATCCGGTCTGGTTCCTGATTTTTCAAAGAACTCATTATAACCATCCAGTGCTGCTTCCAGTTCGGAACGTCCCTTGGTAACACTGCGGTTACTGCCATCCAAAGCTTTCTTACCGGTCGCATCCACGCCCTTGCGCATTGCTTCCAGTTCTTTCCTGCGCTCCTCTGCCGCCTTACGTGCCGCTTCTTCCTCTTCGGCTTTGCGCTTTGCTTCTTCTTCCGCACGCTTCCGCTCTTCTTCCGCTCTGCGTGCCTCTTCCTCCGCTTTACGCTTCGCTTCTTCTTCGGCTCGTTTCCGTTCTTCTTCCGCTCTGCGCGCCTCTTCCTCCGCTTTGCGCTTTGCTTCCTCTTCGGCACGTTTCCGCTCTTCCTCTGCCTTGCGCGCCTCTTCCTCTGCCTTGCGCTTTGCTTCCTCTTCGGCTTTTCTGCGTTCTTCCTCCGCTTTCTTCGCCTCTTCTTCCGCTTTACGCTTCGCTTCCTCTTCGGCTTTCTTACGTTCTTCCTCGGCCTTCTTC
>JAGBMJ010000028.1 GCA_017634975.1 Lachnospiraceae bacterium
AAAGACTTGTTGAATTCAAACCAAAAATATACTCATGCCTGATATGAAAAAGCTTGGTCAGCATCAGTTCATTGGCTGTAAGATTCTCCTGATCGGGCTTTATCGGATAAAAGGGTTTACTGGGAATGCGGCATGTTATTATCGTTCTGTCCCTGTCTGCACTGATCATGATATCGACCGGAACGTCCGGCCCGCATTTCTCACGGGTATAGGTACAGATCTCCTCCACTGCAAGGCATGTCCTGCTTATAAGCTTCGTATCCGTAAGATACTTTCTCAATTCCTCCTCCACTACAGTGTAAAGCCCGTCAAGGTCTCCCAAAGCGGTAAATCCGCACAGAGCCTTGAGCGGATTACTCTCGTCAAGAAGCAGGATCGGAGAATATCGTCCCCCTGATCTTCGCCCGATATATAAATTCACGGCCAATACCAGTATCAGGATCAATGCCATACTGACCGGAAAGGCCGTTATCAGACCATAACCTCCGAAGAGCCGGTACAGGATGCTGCCCACGACAGGAATGGATACTGTCTTATCAAGCACTCCCAGAACAGTGGAATAGACACTCCTGCCCAAAGCATTATATACATCCCGCAATGTCAGAAGAAGACCACGCAAAGGGTAATGAAGGACATATATGGGGGTAAGGCGGACGATCAGCTTAAGAGCTCCCTCGCCATGAATATTAAATATCTTTGCGATGGGTATGGAAAAACACGCAAAGCAGACCGCAAGTACAGAGCATACCAATAAGATCCCGACCGTGACATTTCTGGTCAGAGCCCGGATGCCGAAGTAGTCACCCTCACCCTTAAGCATAGCTGTAAAGGAGGCATTATTGTCCCCGACGCCACTGAGCGCAATAGAAACTACAGAATCGAGCTGACCGAAAAGTGACATTGCCACGACACCCGCCTCACCGAAGTTGACATTCATTAACCGGTTGCAAAAAATCCCTGTAACGGCGTAGCCAATCTGTACTATCCCTACAGGAAAGCCCTTACTGACGATCTCTGACATTGTCCGTAGGGGATACTGCAGTCTCTTAAGCGTAAGCGGTACTTTCAAAAAACGGCAGATCAGGACTCCGGCAATAAGAACTGTAATATATGATATCACCGTCGCTATAGCCGCCCCCTCGCAGCCCAATCCAAGCCCCCGGATTAGGATAACATCCAGTCCCACGTTTAATACATTTGCCGCAACAATCAGTCCCATGGAAAGAAAAGGCCTGCCGACAACAGGCAGAAAATAGGTGATGTTTGTCAGTGCGATACCGGCAAAGACAAACCAGCACAGACAGCTTACATAACGGTTGAAATCATCCCTAAGCGCATCCGGACAACCGAATGCACCGGCAAGACCGTGTCGAAAAAGCATCAGTCCGGCAAAAAGTACAAGTCCTGCTGTGAGTGACGCAATCATTGATGCCGTAAAATAAGCATCAGCCCGGATCTTATCCTTCCTGGCAAGATACTCTGCATACAGGAGTGATCCGCCCACGCCGGTGATCGTATATATCATGGATGCCATGAATACAAT
>JAGBMJ010000083.1 GCA_017634975.1 Lachnospiraceae bacterium
ATCAATCAGAAGATCAAGACCCTCCGTCGACACGGTTACGGCTATCCCGATGATGAATACTTCTTCTTGAAGATCATGGATATGAGCCGGAAGGAGTATGTCAGGAATCAGCCATCACATAGAATTTGTGATTGAGCCTTTATACTCAATCGCTTCGCCTTTTCCGAAAATGATCGCGTCTACATTCTTTCGGTATTGCTCCAGATCATCCGGATGGATAAACTCCTGCCAGATCCTTCCGGCATGATAATTATACTCCGAGGTAAAATGAAAATCATCCACGGTAGCGATCGACCATCTGGAATAATCATACTTCAGATCGTTCAGGAAGACATATTCTTCTCCCGCCACCGTCAGGAACGCTTCGAACAAAATATCCAGTTTTCGTTTCCTGTCTGCCGGAACGGGAACCTCCAAATTCTTCGCCACATCCGGTGTCATTTCCATCCGTTCGGGTTTCAGCCACTTTTTGTTCCTGTACATCTCCGCATCTGCCCGTTTGAAGACACTGGAAAATCTGGCATCCGTAGCTGGATCGTATACAGACATACCGCAGGCGATCACCGGGCCGGAACGGGAACGCTCGTTGGCAAAGCATTCTCTCCTCAGATTCTCCAGCAGTTCTTCCCGGATGATATATTCCTCTCCGGACAGGATCACAACAAACTCGTCACCGCCGATCCGGTATACCTGACTATGCTGATAGGTCTCGCAGATCATACGGCAGGCTCTGCGTACCACCTCGTCTCCATAATTGTGTCCTCTGGTATCGTTCAGATATTTCAGATCGTTGATATCGCACATGACCACACCGAAGTTCAGCTCACTGTCCGCCGCCTGGATCCTCTTATCGATCTCCTGCGCGCATTCCGCAAATGCGTGCTTATTCCGTATGCCGGTCAGTTCATCCAGACGCACCATGCGTTCCACCGACTGCAGAGCTTTCTTCTGCTCCTCACGCTCCCGTATCTCGTCGTCAATGTTTTCCATACAGAAGACCATGTGCTTTTTATCTTCACACATGATACACATATGCCGGATATGCACGAGCTTCCCGTCGATCAGCAGCCGGCAGCTGACCGAATAGGAACCTGTTTTCTCCAGATTCTCCAATACCTGCTTCCTGTCGTGGATACGCGCAACCCGCTCCATATCTTTCGGATGTACATACTTAGGAGCATTTTTTGACGCCAGCGCAAAAAAATCTTCCCCTTCCTCCGGGATCTCCAGGTCCTTCAGCATCTGCGTCGTAACAAATTCCACATAACGACCGGTTTCATTCTCTACATAAAACACACTGTCATAATGCTTCGCCAATGTGGTGGCTATCTGCTTGGATGCCATCTCATCTATCTTCATTCCCAAAAAGCCTCCTGAAAACACCAAAAATAATATAGTGTATATTATAGCACATTATCACGGATAATCTACCCCTCCGCTTCGGATTCCATCCCCGTTGCCTTTTTGATCTCCTCCACCATGATCCTGCTGTATTCCATAGACAATCGTCCGCGCAGCAGCGGGATCAGGTTCATCATCACATTCCAGATCCGGTCGGACAGTGATGTCAGATTTGCCTCCGCCAGTTTGATCTGCTCGGAAAAGCTGATGCCCACGCTTTTGGTCGTAACCAGCTCCTGCACACGCTTTTTCAGCGTTTCCCGTCTTGTGATCACATCCGCTATCCCCTCGGCCGGAGCCTGGGAGAGATAGTTCTCCGCCTCTTCGATCTCCTGTCCCAGCTGAAAGACATACGCATCATTGGTCCCCCGCATGGCCCACAGCAGTTTCTGCTCCTTGAGCAGTTCGATCCGTATTCCCGCCAGATCGCTGTTCAGCCCGTCCAGACGCTCCTCTTTCTGCGCCATCTTTTTGATATCCGTCTCCTGCGCGATCGCAAGCAGTTCCTCAAACTTCTGATGGACATCACTGTAATCCGCCTCTTTGATCCGGGCGGTGAGCAGTTTGTTCAGATCTGCCAGCCGGTTCTGGCTCCCCAGCCCAAAACTCAAGATACTCGTCATATCTGCAAAACGGTCTTCGTTCATTTACCCTGCAACTCCTGTGTTCTTTATTTCCCGGCCTCCGCAAGCCGATTCCTGTAGTCCGAGTATTTCGGCACCTGTATCTCCTTTGACAGATGCAGCTGTTCAAAAAAGGTGTCGGCATCCTCGTAGATATTCTTTCCCTTCAGTCCCATCTCGATGGGCGAACGGATCAGAATGGTATTGTCCCCGATGTTCATACACTTCTTTAGTAACGCTTCCGGGAGAACGCTGCCGTATCCCCGCCCCCAATTCTCCTGAAACGGCATGGATTCCTTTACCCGCACCAGCAGCCTTCGGATAAACTCCCTGCCGCACAGCGGGTAATAACATTTGCCGACATTCAGCGACTGTCCTGGTTTCTTGAGCTTGATCTCCGCAATGAAGATCTCATTCGCCATGTAGCTTGCCTCAAAAGCATAAAGATTCACGCCGATGCTGTGCTGCTCAAACAGACTGATCAGATTCAGTGCCAGGATCCCCCGGTTCACGATCTGTTCCTGTGTGGTCACACCGCTGTACACCAGGTTGATATAGATATCCACAAACTTCTTTTCCTTCACCCGGTCCAGACGGTACATCGTCTTTGGGGTTCCCGCAACAAAGTTGGGCACATGCGGCCGCGAACCCACAACCGCCGGCACACTGCGCCGGAAGTACTCGTACTTCACATTTGCATGCTCCAGTTCCTTCTTCATCTGCAGGAACAGCTCGAACCCGTTCTCATACCCGCCATGGCAATACTGGATCGCCTTTGCCAGCGATTCCCCGGCAAAGCTCTCCGGCATCTCCACACTCTTCTGTACCGGGAAGATGTCACGGTTAACCTTGGGGCCACCGTCCAGATACATCTCCAGTTCCGTCAGTGAATGAAAATCCATCCGGTAGATGATATAGCTCTTGTTATCCAGCGTCAACTTGGACGGCTTTATCTTCATACGCCTTTTCTTTTCTTTCTGGCGGCATCCGCCACGGTCACAAACAGCTGATAGATCGCATACGCGCCGGAACCCTTCTTCAGACGTTTGCCGATATCATCCTTCAGGAAGCCCAGGTATTCCGGCTCCTTCGTCTGCACAAACTCATAATTCATGATCTTCTCCGGTGTGAAGCTGCCGTTGTCCAGATACATCTTTACACGGTAGGCGTCACGTGTGGTAAAGATACCTGCTGCCGGGATACCGCAGACTGCTTCCCAATGATCTGTACCGGCACGGAATGCACAGGCAAACTCGAACCAGTCCGGATAATCCCTTAAGATTTCCTGCTCTACGCGGTTATCATAGCTCACATAGATCGGGATCATACGCTGCTGCACGGATTCCTCGATCTTTTCGCGGGTGCTGTAGTTCATATCCGCACCGCTTCCGTCCGTATTACCTGCCGCGATCACACGGAAATTCGGATGTTTCTCCACATACTCTCCGCCCGGGAAGCAGTAGCCCGCTTTCTGATTGTTGGAGAGAAAGGAATTCAGCTTGACCGTAGCCTTGCTGTTACCGTTATCCAGCTCATCACAGAAAGCAATACCGCCGTATTTATACAGACGATAGAAGTTTGATTCGCTGTACTCACCCATCGCCGTGACATAGCCCAGAATGTCATATTCTTCATTGATATAGCCGATATCAAAGAGTTCCACATTCAGGATCTCTCCGATCTGCCGGATCATATAAGTCTTGCCGCAGCCGGACGGACCGATCAGATACGGATTGACTTCTTCCATCACCGCCGTGAGCACATCGTCAAACATCTCATGAAACAGCTCACCCTGCTGCATCCGGCGCTGCTTTTCTTTCATGGCGATCTGAAAGCGCTTCTTAAACGGTACATTCCGGTCCATCATCGGATTTACCGGCGGGATCGGGCGTTCTTCCCTGCGGTCCCTCGTGCGGTAAAACGGCATCGCCTCTGCCTCAGGACCCGGCATAGGGGAACCTGTCCCGGCATTGAGAGAATTCCGGGCATCCCTGTTCGGGGATGCTTCCTCTCCGGCCGGCCTTGGCGCAGGCGCTGCACTCTGTTCCGCAGCTTTCTCCACCTGCAGTCCCATCTTTTGGATCATCACATCATTGATCAGCGACAGTTTATCGAGCTTATCCAGCAGATCCTGATCCTGCTGCACTCTTTTGGTCGCTTCCGTCAGTTTCCCGTTCATATTGACCGCATTTTTCAGACGGTCGATCACGATATCCGCATCTTTCCCGATGGACGCCACCTCTGCTGCCGTTGTTGCGGTCAGCGCCTTTGCCATCGCTTTGTACTTGGACATCTCCGTTTCCGCTTCCGAAAACATCTCTTTCAGGAATATATCTCTCTCCAGATAAATGGCCTTTTTCTGAGACTCCGCATACTCATTCAGTACATCATCCAGTTTTTTCCCGGCCTCTTTCACCTTGGAGTCCAGCATGGTATCGGCATTGCGTAACGTATCGTTTGCCCGTGTCTCTACCTCCTGCGCGATCTTTTCCATATCATGGTTCTTCCGTTCCAGCGCATCCAGCACATTCTTTCCGCCCTCTACCGCAAGTGCCGCTCGCTGCACATTCGATTCCACC
The DNA here is from genome assembly GCA_017634975.1 of Lachnospiraceae bacterium. Lineage (GTDB taxonomy): Bacteria > Bacillota > Clostridia > Lachnospirales > Lachnospiraceae > NK4A136. Next base: position 4,604 of record JAGBMJ010000083.1, read on the forward strand.
TTTGCCAGACGGACGGGATCGATATCATAGAGTCCGTTGCAGCGCTGCATCTTCCACAGCTCTTCTTTCAGCACCGCTTCATAACTGTCCGGCGCTGTTTCCGCCAGCATACGTGCCGTACGTAACAGATACGCCAGATAGGCTTCGTCATCTACCAGAAACTGCCGTACCTCCAAGGCATGGGACCGGAGCGCCGAAAATACACTGAGAGCATAATTCTGCTCCGCGATCACCTGCACCAGAGTCAGATACTGCATCTTATCGGCAAACGAAGCAAACAGATACGGATCAAAAAAACCTTTTACCACCAGTCCGCTGCGTCCCGCCAGATGTTTAAAAATCTCTGCCTTGTTATCAAAGTCCGGTGTCTGCTCGCCGAAGAAAAACAGATTGTTGTAGATCACCTCGGCATTATACACCAGGCTGGGGAAGGTATTGGTAAACAGGGTTTCCTCGCGGAGGATCTCCAGCATATCCAGATAGAGGGCCAGTGGTTTGATCCTCGGCTCTTCCTTCCCGTTCTTCATCCGTTCCAGTCCGCTGATGATCTCCTGGATCGCACCGGCGATGGACGGCTTTTTCGCCATATCTGCCTTCAGCTCGTCCAAAAGCTTTCCCAGCTTTCGGTTCAACGTCACTTTTCCGATACTTGTATAACTGTTTGCCATAACTGTTTTTCTCCCTACTTATAATACTTTCCGCTGTATTTTTCCTGAAATCTGCCCGAGCCCGGCTGTTCCATCTCCAGCAGATGCAGCTCCGTGATATCACTGCGTTCATACAGGCGGAAGGAATACTCTCCAAATGCCAGAGGCGCTTCCTCCTCCCCGGTCAGATACCGAAAACACAGAAGATAACTGATCGTCAGATCATTTTTGTTCGTCATCATCACCCGGTATTCCGTACCATCCACCGAGGCACTGCAGACCACATCGCCCCAGGGCAGTGTGCAGGCACTGAAGTTTTCCGCACTGACTGCCAGGAACGCAAGCACCCGCTCCGTCGGTACCACACCGTCTATTTCCGGGCACTCCGTCTCCGCCGTGAACACGATCTCCCCCTTCTGCCGCAGCTCATGGTTCACAAAACTTTTCTGCTGCTCCATCCTATACTGCAGACTGCCTTCATACAGACACAGGCTGTCATAGTAGGATACCGTGATCCGGTCATAGCCGAACGTGATCTCGATCTTGAGCGCATTCCCGTCTGCCAGCACATTACGGACCAGGATATCATACACCTCCCCCGCGGAGGGTGCGATCAGATAAGGGAAATGCAGTGTCTTTCCGTCACGGATCCCGTCCAGGATCCCCTTTCCGAACCATTGCCCGGAATGCGTATCAAAAGAGATCTTTCTCTGTGCCTCTCCGGCGGATACCGGATCATGTCCGCTGTAAAGCGCCTCTACAACATAGGCGATGATCGGACGTATATAAACGGAACAAAACGCTTTCGGCAGCATCATCGGAGCCTGCTCCTGCTGATATCCCGACAGCTTCGCCTCAAAAGCATCGTCTGTAAATGCATTGGCCCTGTTCAGGATCTCTGCCGTTTTTTCATCCGTCAGGATCTGGCCGGCTGCCGCTTCACGTTCATAGACCTTCGTGATCCGTTCGAACAGCTCCGTAAAATGCTTATCGGTATTGCATAGATTGATCACCCGGTCCTGATAATAGGCCAAAATACCGCACAATGGCCCATTCTCTCCGAACAGATGATAAAAATGCACCATCTTCAGCTTGTCAATGGTCGCGATCTGATTTGCGATCTCTCTGTCTTTCAACCGCCCGTCGCTCCTTTCCTGTTCAACATTTTCCTTCTCAGCTCGTAGCGCTCTGGGGCGTAATCGCGCAGCAAGTGCGCGATTCGACTGTGAATCGTAACGCCTTTTATACTATAACATAATACAGACTGCTTGAACACCGTAATTTCATTATGGTAAATAGTCACAAAAAAGAACATTCTATCCTTGTATATGTCTGGCAAATATGATAAAATAATAAAGCAAAAAATGTTTTCAGGTGCTTTTGGGGGAAACTAAAGTATATGAAGCATAAGATCGCTGTATACGCAAACGGATGGAACATGGAATCTCTCCAACAGACAATTACGGGAATCCGTAAATATGCTGCTCTGGAAGATTTTGACGTGTTCGTTTTCTTAAGTTACGCCTCTTACAGCACCTATGAGACCATCAATCAGGGGCAGCTGAATCTGTACAGGCTGGCAGATATGGAGCAATATGACGGCATCATCGTAATGTCCTCCATGCTCAATTCCCCGCCTACCGCAGAAGCGATCTGCCGTGAAGCAAAAGAGAAGCATATCCCTGTGGTCAGTATCGGCGTGGATTACGAAGGGATTCCCTCGATCCGGATCAGCAATGAAAGCGGTATGCGTGAACTGGTCACACATCTGCTGGAAGAGCATAATGTAAAACGGATTCTTTTCATGGGCGGTACTGACGATCACGTCGACAGTAACGAACGCCTTGAGATCACCCGCCGTGTAATGAAAGAGCATGGTCTGGAACTGACAGCGCAGGATATCTGCTATGGCTACTGGGGCAATACGGAACCCGTCCAGATCGTACACCGCCTGATCACCTCCGGAAAAAAACTGCCGGATGCGATCGTCTGCGCAAATGATATCATGGCATTGGCTACGGCATCCGCACTGATCGAAGCCGGTTATCGTCTGCCGGACGATGTGATCGTGACCGGTTTTGATCATATCAACGACAGTACCACCTATTATCCGTCCATCTCTACGGTATCCCCGAACTTTGAAGAAGCCGGTTCCAAAAGCTGCGAATTGCTGTATCGTCAGATCCAAGGTGAAGCTTATGAGCCGCATATTTTTATACCGTCTTCTTTTGTCATCGGTGAAAGCTGCGGTTGTTCCGCAGACCGATGCAGCCTTGATTATGTGAAGATCCGAAATGACTATTGTCAGTCCTCCTACCGGAAGCATCTGGAATATTCCCAGTTGGAGATGCGGGAGCGCCTGCTGAGTCTGCGCATCACCGAGCTGACCGATTATCATTCCCTGATGACGGCTCTGCAGAAGCATTACGCCGGCGATCACAGTTGCGAGGGAAATGATTTCTGCATCGTGCTCTATTCGGACTTTTTCGAAAATCCTCTGGCATCGGCAGAGCAACTCTTCGATAAACCCTTTGCCAATCCGATGGAAGCAATGGTAGGCTACCGCGACGGCAAACCTATGGATGATCTGCACATCCACAGCAAAGAGCTGATCCCCGGATATCAAAAGACGCCCGGCGTACAGCATTGCTATTATTTCTGTGCTCTGCACACTTATCAGTACGACTACGGATACTTTATGGCTGCCGATGATTCTATTCTTCTGGAGCAGGACAGCCTGTACAATTATCTGGAAAAAATAGAGCAGTCCATGTTACAGCTGCGCAGCAATCTGCGTCTGGATATGCTGAATCAGGATCTGAAACGGATCTATGACAAGGATCCTATGACCGGTCTCTACACCCGTTTTGTTTACGAAAACAAGGTGGAACCGATCTACGAAGACTGTAACCGCAAGAAACGACCGATGACGGTGATGTTCGTCGATATCAACTATATGAAACGGATCAATGACCAGTTCGGCCATCTGCAGGGAGATATCGCGATCCGTATCGTGGCCAATTCCATCCGGGACAACATACACCCCGACTGGATCGGTGTGCGTTTTGGCGGAGATGAATTTCTCATCATAGCACCGGATACCGGAGAAAAAGCCGCAGCAGAGCTGAAAGACAGGATTCTGGGCGAACTGGAGAAAAACAACAGTACCTCCTCGCGCCCCTACCGGATCACGGCCAGCTGTGCCTATGTTGTGACAGATCCTTCCGCCGGCAAGGTCCTGGAAGATTATGTAAGGGAAGCCGACCAGCTGATGTACAAGATCAAGCAGGAAGTGCACGCCAAGGACGGCCACCCGAGAACCTGACCAAAAACCACGAAAACCATGGGGAAAACCACGGGGACGGACCTCGTGGTTTTTTTGTTCACAAAAAAACCATGAGGTCCGTCCCCATGGTTTTTCGTTTTTCTGCTGTTTCGAATTATTCTTAGAACTTGCCTGCCTTTGCAGCCTCTTCGATGGATACAGCGGTGGAAACCGTCATACCTACCATCGGGTTGTTACCTGCGCCGATCAGACCCATCATCTCTACGTGAGCCGGAACGGAAGAGGAACCTGCAAACTGCGCATCGCTGTGCATACGACCCATGGTATCGGTCATACCGTAGGAAGCCGGACCTGCAGCCATGTTATCCGGGTGAAGGGTACGTCCTGTACCACCGCCGGAAGCAACGGAGAAGTACTTCTTGCCTGCTTCTACGCGCTCTTTCTTATAGGTACCAGCTACCGGATGCTGGAAACGGGTCGGGTTGGTGGAGTTACCGGTAATGGATACGTCCACGTTCTCCTTCCACATGATCGCAACACCTTCCTGTACATCGTTTGCACCGTAGCAGTTAACCTTTGCACGCGGTGACTCCGGATCCTTGGAGTAGCACTTGCGGAATACTTCCTCTACCTCGCCGGTAAAGTAGTTGTATTTGGTTTCTACATAAGTAAAGCCGTTGATACGGGAGATGATCTGAGCCGCATCTTTGCCAAGGCCGTTCAGGATTACGCGCAGCGGTTTCTGACGCACCTTGTTAGCCTTCTCAGCGATACCGATCGCACCTTCTGCAGCTGCGAAAGACTCGTGACCAGCCAGGAATGCGAAGCACTCGGTATCCTCTTCCAGAAGCATCTTGCCAAGGTTACCATGGCCAAGACCTACCTTACGGCGGTCAGCAACGGAACCCGGGATGCAGAATGCCTGCAGACCGATACCGATGGCTGCAGCAGCCTCGGAAGCCTTGCGGCAATTCTTCTTGATCGCTATGGCAGCACCAACGGTGTATGCCCACTTTGCATTTTCGAAGCAGATCGGCTGAATGCCTTCGATCAGCTTATATACATCAATGCCGGCAGCCTCTGTGATCTCCTTGCACTCTTCGATGGAAGAAATGCCATACTCTTTCAGACAAGCAAGGATCTGCGGCTCTCTTCTTTCATATGATTCAAATAATGCCATCTTCTTTTCTCCTCCTTACTCGTGTCTGGGGTTGATAAACTTCGCAGCATCCGCTACACGGCCATACTGACCGGAAGCCTTCTGCAATGCGGTTGCAGCATCATCGCCCTTCTGGATGAACTCCATCATCTTGCCGAAGTTTACATACTTGTAGCCGATGATCTCATCGTTCTCATCCAGAGCCAGCTCGGTGATATAACCATCCGTCAGTTCCAGATAACGAGGTCCCTTCTCCAGAGTACCGTAGGTGGTACCAACCATGGAACGGGTTCCCTTACCAAGGTCTTCCAGACCTGCACCGATCTGCAGACCGTCCTCGGAGAATGCGCTCTGTGTTCTGCCGTATACGATCTGCAGGAACAGTTCACGCATAGCAGTATTGATGGCATCGCATACCAGGTCGGTATTTAATGCTTCGAGCAGAGTCAGTCCCGGAAGGATTTCCGCTGCCATAGCTGCGGAATGTGTCATACCGGAGCAGCCGATGGTCTCCACCAATGCTTCCTGAATGATACCTTCCTTAACATTCAAAGACAGCTTGCAGGCACCCTGCTGCGGTGCACACCAGCCGATACCGTGTGTATAGCCGGAGATGTCCTTGATCTCTTTTGCCTGTACCCATTTTGCTTCCTCCGGGATAGGAGCAGCGCCGTGATGCACGCCCTGGGTAACGGGACACATAGCCTTCACTTCTGTTGAGTAAATCATATGATCCTCCTTATTCGATTTTTTGTTGCGTCTTCCCCGCAAACATTATCAGCATCATATCATAAGACGCGCCCTTTATCAATATTCCCCTTGCTTTTTTCACAAAAAAATACTATTCTAATCTCTATAAGAGATCCTATAAGGGGGTACGTCATTGTGAAATCAAACGAATCATCCGAAGATTATCTGGAGACAATCCTGATCCTGAGCCACAAGCTGCCGGTCGTACGCAGCGTGGACATTGCAAACGAGATGGGCTTCCGTAAATCCAGCGTTTCCATCGCCATGAAGAATCTGCGGGAGCGCGGACACATCACGGTCACCGACGCCGGATATATCTATCTGACGGAAAGCGGCAAAAAGATCGCCGATACCATCTACGAACGACACGAATTTCTTACCAATATGCTGGTATCCTGGGGCATAGACAAAGCGATGGCCGAAGCCGATGCCTGCCGGATTGAGCACGTCATCAGCGCCGAGAGTTTTGAAGCACTGAAAAAACACTTCGGCAAAAAGAATTAACTTGAGAAAACCACGAGGTCCGTCCCCGTGGTTTTCCTTTTCAGCCTACGTGACCGCCACCTCCGTGGGAGCCGCCACCGCCTCCGTCTCCGCCGCCTCCTCCGCTGCTGCTGGATCTCGGCGCATATTTCCGGTCGGTATGTGTCATCACCATATGCGGGTCGGTAATGTTAAACTGTGTCACCAGACCGGCCAGCACTTCTTTCTGTTTCGGTTTCTTCTTCCGGTTAAAGCCGGAAACCACCATAAAATTGATCAACAGTCCAAGGATCAGCGCCAGTAATGCACTGGTAACCACTTTCATCGGCTGCGCGATCTTCTGTCCCTCCAGCCGCATCATGATCTGCGCGAGCGTCTCATCCGCATAACCGAAATACTTTGCCGGGATACCGTCTCCCGAATGTCTGCTGACCGCATTATCCGCGATCGAGTCGCAATCCGAATTGGATACTTTCCGGTGTATCCCGTTGAAGGTTTCGGCCCAGAGCATACACTTGCCCGATCCGTCGGCAAACATGATCTCGGCAACGATCACACCGTCCGCTCGAGACCCAAAATGCTTTTCAAAATAGTCTGCCGCCATAGCGGAGGCCTGGCTCGCACTCACCTGCGAACTTCCTACTGCAGAATAAAATATCGCATTGCCGTATTTTGTGATATCGCAGAGCCGGTCAAGGATCTTTGATTCATCCGCGTCTTTCAGGATATCCGCCTCATCGTAAAGGATCGCCGTATATCCCGTATCCGGATTGGTATACTCTTTGTAATAATCGGTACCGTCTCCGTCATTTCCGGCCTGTGCCGTCAGTGGCAGGAGCAGGCAAAAAGCAGACAGCAGTACGGTAAATAACCGGAGAATCCTTATTCCGGTAAAGGTCGTCTTAATCTTGCGCACTGTCATCACCTCCCTTACGATTCAGCTGCGGCAGCGGTCTGGTTGTAAGCAGATTGTACTGTTCCAGCGCCATCAGCTGTGCCATCAGTGTCCCCGCGAACAATATCACCACACCGATATAGTACGGGATGTCGCTCACCGGGTTTGCCAGGATCACGATCCCACCGTACAGACAGGCGGCGCAGATCATCCATATTCCCGCGATCAGCAGTCCGGTTCCTTTTTCCGCCAGCTCCCTGACCATCTTTGTACCGCTTGCATTGATGACCACGAGGACCACCGCCAGGATCAGAGCGATCGCCGCGAGACCAAAACTGTTCCCGCTGAAAAATGCTTCAAACATCTCTCCTGCCATCGATGCCAGAGGACCGAAAGCACAGAACAGGACGATAAATGCAATGGCGCTTCCGCTGATCGTCTTTTGTTTTTTCGCCTTCTGCTCTGCCTGCGCGTTCTGCAGATTATAATTCATCCGGTCGTATTTGCTCAGGTATCCGCGGTCATCCAGCCGCTGATCCCTGATCAGTACTTTCTTTACCGTATTCACCAGCATGACGACCGAAATGACCGAAAACACTTCTGCCAGCAGTATCATACCGGCGGGTCTTAAGACCGGCAGCATCATCAGCAGGAAAAAGATCGGGATCGACATCAGAAACGCCGAAAGAATGAACTTTTTCTTATCCACCGGCAGATCGCTGATCAGTTTGCCCGTCTGCCCGTTCACAACGGCATATGCGATACGATCCTTATTCCGATAGGACAAAAACCACACCGGGAAGAACGCGGTATATACCCCGTCATGCCGTGCGTCGATCGTCGGATGGATCATATTTTCCTGATTCTCCGCAAAAGATGCTCCCGCGAAGACCTGTTTCTGCCGGATGCTGTTTAAGATCTGCTTCTGGCCGAAACGGATCGCATCCTGTTCATATACGTGATAGGAAACATCCTGCAGGTCCGCATAAAAGCCGCTCAGATAGGCCGGATTGAATTCGATCATGGCATGCGCATCAAACGGCGCGATCTGCTCGCTGAAATGATCGTCAAAGGAAGACGAGGCATCGTAGGAAAGCCCCTTATAGAACGCATCGACCAGACCGGAGCAGTTGTAATGCTCCGTAATGATATAATCTCCACGGCGATAGGAATGCGTGCCATGCAGCATCACATTGCCGTACATCATCACGTCATAGCCCCAGTACGGCATATAGATGCCGCGGAAGCGCTCCAGATACTCCGGATTCTTTAATTCCTTCGGAGCAAAAAACGCCTTTTTTACGTGATTCAGATAGTACTGTTTGCAGGCGTTCTTGTTCACACGGAACGGCAATACGTACTTCGGGTATTTCATCCTGGCCATGCGGGACTGCAGCGTGATATTGGATCCGCAGAAACTGCAGAAACCGTTCACGGATTCATCTGTGGAATAAATGCTGCCGCCACACTGCGGACAGCTGTACGAAATGACTTCCAGCTCCTGATAGTTCGCCGTCGGGTCAAAATTCGGATCGAGCGGTTCCTCCTGTACCTGCTGCGTCGGCCCGCTCATCCCCGGCTGCGCATACACAAATGCGCCGTTGTTCATCACCGGCTGGGGCTGTCCCCCTCCCGGGAATGCCGTATCTCCGCCTCCGATCGCTGCATTTTCCGCTGCTGCAACCGAACCGAGAAACGAAGCTGCCGCCATGGATTGCGCTGCCGCGGCAGTCGACGATCCTGCTGCCGCAAAACCGGTACTGCCGCCAATGCTCCCGCCCTGCTGCATAAAACCGCCGCCGATCGGAGCCGCTCCGGTCTGGGACGCAAAGCTGTCGGAAACGCCCGTGACACTGTTCCCCGTTCCGGCAAAACCCGCGCCGGATGGCGTAGCTCCTCCCTGGGATGCAAAACTGCCGGATGCCCCGGTCCCCTGGCTCATAAAGCTGCCGCCGGCAAAGCCTGCTCCGCCGGAGGATGCAAAGCTGCCGGAAGGCCCGAGCATACCGCTTCCCTGTGCACCTCCGGAAGGACCGAGAATACTGCTCCCCGATGCTTCATTTCCGCTCTGCACGGTATTCACCACCTGGGAAGCATGCAGCACATCCGCCGCCATACCTTCCTCGATTGAAGATGCCTCCGCCATGGAAATATGGTTTTCCTCCGCTGCTGCGCCAAACTCCGTATAGCTTGCCGGATCGACCTTAGCACCACAGAACGGGCATGCCAGCATCTGCGACTGAATGTCAAATTTTAATTCTGCACCACAATTCGGACATGCATTCAATATTCCACCCCTCCATACATAGCCTTATGCCTCTGATCAGGTAAAAAAACGGCCCGAAACGATCATGTTCCGGGCCGCAGAATTCTCGATTAAAGCAGGCTGTGTCTCAACTCGTCCGCACTCTTGGCACTTAAATAAGCCGGTGCGATATCAAAGATGGTCTTGCAGCCGCTCTGGCCCTCTTTTGCCAGACGGTAAGCCGCTCTCGCATACGCCGCGATCACGGAACCGGTGAATTCCGGATTGGAATCCAGCTTCAGATTGTACTCGATGATGTGCTTGTGCTCTTTATCAAAGCCGCTCACACCGCTGCGGATCACGAAACCGCCATGCGGCAGGCCGGCATGATTGGCCTTCAGCTCCTCTTCGCTGATGAAATGTACAGTCGTATCATAATCCGCGAAATAGTTCGGCATCTCCTTGATCTCTTTTTCGATACGCGCCTTGTCTGCACCCTCTTCCGCTACCACATAGCACTCTCTGGTGTGCATCTGACGGGTGGTCAGCTCCGGATTGGAGCCGCTGCGTACTTTATTAACAGACTCTTCTACCGGTACGGTATACTGTCTTGCATCCTTCACACCTTCGATCCGGCGGATCGCATCGGAATGTCCCTGGCTTACACCGCGTCCCCAGAACGTATAATGCTTTCCTTCCGGAAGCACTGCATCACTCACCATACGTACCAGTGAGAACATGCCCGGATCCCAGCCGATGGAGATGATGCCGACCTTGCCGCCCTTCTTTGCTGCCGCATCTACATTAGCAAAATGCTCGCCGATACGTGCATGGGTGTCAAAGCTGTCTACCACGTTGAACATCTCTGCGTACTTCGGTGTCTGCTCCGGCAGATCCGTTGCGCTGCCGCCACCCAGTACCAGTACATCGATCTTATCCTTCCAGTCTGCAATGCTGTCGGTTGAAACCACCGGTACGCCTTCCGTGCGCACCTTTACGCTCGCCGGATCTCTGCGGGTAAATACCACTGCCAGCTCCAGATCCGCATTCTGGCGGATCGCGCTCTCCACACCACGGGACAGATTCCCATAGCCCAAAATACCGATTTTGATACTCATTTGTTTCTAACTCCTCTCGATCATAAAAATTTTTCCGGGAAATTATAGTAAACGACATTAATATTTTTACTTAAAACTGCATAAAGTGCGAAGCTGCTCATTGGGCTTACTCCATTCGTCAAATGCGCTGTCTACGGTAGTAGCGAGTTCCAGCTTACTACTAAAGAATACATTGTGAGTG
>JAGBMJ010000029.1 GCA_017634975.1 Lachnospiraceae bacterium
ACATAGCCGCCGATGAGGGGATCTGCCGAAATGATCCCCATGATCGTAAATTCTGTTACAGAACCTTTGGCATATTCGATCGTCAATGCCGGCTCGATCAGATTGATCATACGCGTAGGCATGTCCTGCAGGAGTGGTGCACAGTCATATCCTTCCTGCTGCATGGCCGTAAGCATCTCTTCCAGACAGGTATCGAACAGGACACGTTTTTCGTCGGAACCTTCCCGTATCATCTGCGTAATGACCGGGGCATCCGCATCCGCTTCCCATGGTACCGAAGCCGGCTTGCCGTAGGAATTCAGCATATAGTTTAAATGATGACGCTCTGCCACTTCCCGTGCCGCTGCCAGATAGGCATCCTTCACCCTCTTCCTGCCTTCGATGCTGAGCACGCGGATGGTATCCCCGACCTTGTAACCGGTCAGCCGGTTCAGGACACTGTTTTCCGAAGATGGATTGGTTTTCTTTTCCGGATTGGTATCGCAGAGCAGCACACCATGCTGCTTTATCATCTGTGCATAGTCGATGGAGCCCTCCAGAAGATAAGGTGTGAGTTTTTCCAGCTGCTCTTTTTCATAGGCTGCGTGATAAACGTATGCAATGCGCTTGTTTTCGGCTAGTGTCCGGATATAAGGATCCTGGCTGAGTCCACCATATTGATATTTCACGCTTTCCCCATAATGCAGCAGCACCATGGTATCGCCGACACCATCAAACTGTTCCACGTCTCTTATGATCTCTGCCTCGCGCTCACCCGCCAGACGGATCATCCGGTCGTCATCGCTCTCAAACTGTCCGGGGTATTCAATTTCTACAACGCCGAACTCCTGCTGCATCGTGGCTTCCATAGAATCCGAAAAACTCAGAATGGTCAGTAAAAATGCAGTGCTGAAAAACATGGCGAACAGAACGGAACCGCTGCGTCCCTTGCTGTGTTTCCTGTTGCGATACGCATAGAAGCCGGAGACACCGAAAAGTTTTTCCCAAAGCTTTCCGCCGTTCTTTTTCCTGAGTTTCACCGGCAGACCGATATTGCCGCCCATATTGCCATGCAGAGCCGAGATGGGGGGTACCAGTCCTGCCTGTCTCGACGGTTCGATCAGAGAAAAGAGCGTCACGCACACACATAAAAGGGTGGTATAGCCGGCGGCTTTCCAATAGAAATGGAAGGAAAACATCTTCTGCAGCTGCAGGGCTTTGCGCAGCCATGGCGTGATGCACTGCAGCCCCAAATAACCCAGGCCGATACCCAACACGGAAGCGATGAGACTTAAGATCATACCCTCCACAAAGAGCATGGTGCGCAGCTGCCTTTTGGACATCCCCACACAGCGGAACAGTCCATAATCCCGCACCCGCTCTGTGACTGCGATCAGCATGGTGTTACGCAGGATAGCGGCCGAAAACAGACCGAAGATAGAGGCCAGCAGCGTGATCATAAAATCTCCCAGTGCATCCTGCGTGGTATCGCCCTGGTGCAGGTATTGTGCGACATCGGGGCGCACCGAAAAGGTGATGCCGGTATGCTGCTCCAGATCGGCAGCCGTCCGGTACAGATCTGAAGTGTCTTTGAGCTTCAGAGTCAGCTGGTATTGCTCGCCGCGCTTCATCTGCGACAAAAAGACCACACGTCCGCGATAATCCCGTACCGTCAGTTTCTCCGTATTCGGATAACTCTCCAGACGCCGGACCTGCCGGAGCATCTCTTCGGTAAAACCGCCTTCGGGCCGTTCATAATAGGTCAGTTCATATGGCTGGGCTTCGTAACTGCTGCGATACGTATAGTCCCATACCGAATAATATACCGTAATAATGGAATAACAAAGAATAAACGTGAGTACGATGCCGCATATGGAATAAAGCGTACGTGCTTTGTTTTTCCGCATATATTGCAGGGAAAGATGTAAGTAGTACATAGCTTATTCCTCCGGGGCAGCCGGGATGGCTGCATCCGTTTTTTGCAGCACCTGGTCAGATACGATCTTTCCGTCGGAAATGGTGATGATGCGGTCCGCCATAGCAGCAATATCCGGATCATGTGTTACCACGATGAGTGTCTGTTCCATTTTTTTTGCTGTCGAACGCAGTAGTTCCATGATCTCTGTACTGTTGGCATGATCCAGATTTCCGGTCGGCTCATCCGCCAGGATCAGTGCCGGCTTGTGTGCATAGGCCCGTCCGATGGCGACACGCTGCTTCTGTCCGCCGGAGAGTTCTTCCGGCAGATGATACCGGCGTTCTTCCATATTCAGCATGATCAAGAGTTTCGTCATCTGCTCCGGCTTCAGCCGGATGCCGTCTAACCGCACCGGGATCTCAATATTTTCCTCCACATTGAGTACCGGGATCAGGTTGTATTCCTGAAAGATAAAACCGATCTTGCGCCGGCGAAACTCTGCCAGTTTTTTGCCCTTGAGTGCATAAACATCCTCACCATCCAACCGCACACTGCCGGAGGCTGGAGTATCCACACCACCCAAAAGGGACAGCAGAGTGGACTTACCGGAACCACTGGCCCCGATGATGGCCACGAACTCCCCCTTCTCTACCGAAAAACTCACATGATCTAATGCGATCACACGGGTCTCATTCACTCCATATACTTTGGTCAGCTGATTTACTTCCAGATAACTCATTCGAATTTCCCCCCAAAAATTCTTCCTGCCACAGAACCGTCCCTATAGCCGGACAAACGATTACAAATGTTTTTTATTCTTCTCAAACAAAGACATCCGGTAGATGATCTCATCCGACAACTGTGTTTTCTTACGCAGGATCCGATCGGACAATTCTGAATGATTAAACTTGATACTGAAATTGTACAGGAGGTCAAAAATATGATACGTCAGTTCCAGTTTATCTAGTTTTTTGCTGAACTTTACACTGTAGATATCAAAGATTTCTTCCAGCAGGGATTCCTTCCGGTACTCCGCCACCACCATATCATACCACAGATCCAGCAGCGTCTTTTCTTTCTCATCAAACGGCGTCGTGATCGCAGTATAGATAAACATCTTATTTTCGATCACCGGTTCCAGCATCTTACACAGCTTGATCTCGCGCTCGATATCTGCTTTGCGATAGCCTGCATTCACGGTGATATCTTTCCAGCGCAGCAGGATATCCAGCATCGGAGCATCAATATCGATAATCGTCTCCGGGAACTGGATCGTTGCATATTCAATCTCCTGTGTATCCGCGTAGATCCGCTCGCGCACAAAATCATTATCCCCTTCCGCGCACACAAAGCCTTCATTAAAGATTCCGAATCTTCCGGCACGGCCGCCGATCTGTTTTACTTCCCCTGCCGTTAACGGCCGCATGGAATAGCCGTCAAATTTTACGGTTTTCAAAAATACCACACGCTTAATGGGCAGATTCAGCCCCAGTCCGATCGCATCCGTGGATACGAGTACCTGACTCTCGCCTTTGATAAACTTCGCCGCTTCCTTATGACGCACATCGTAAGGCAGATCCCCGTAGATCATACTCACCGACCAGCCGTGCTCCCGCAGTTCTTCCGCAACCAGATATACCATCTTTCTCGAAAATACGATCAACGCATCGTGCGGTTGTACCGATTGGGGGAATGCAAAATCGTGCTCATCCACCAGCAGAGGGGTATTTCTCTGATGCTCTGCCAATTCATACGTATCCCCACAGTCCGTGATCATCCGGCAAAGAACCGTAAGCGCATCCGGTGAACAGCACAGATGCACTTCTTTTGCCCGCACGCCAAGGATTGCTCTGGTCCACGCACCGCCCCGCAGCGGATCCGCCACCAGCTGCGCTTCATCGATCACGGCGATATCATACTCTTCACTCAGATTGACCATCTCCACGGTAGACGACATCACCGTATAGCCCGGCACATCGATCCTCTCTTCGCCGGTGCGCATGCTGCAATATACACCGCTCCGGTTCAGGCGGTCATAGATCTCATAGGCCAGCAGACGCAGCGGCCCTGCATACAGCCCGTGATCTGCCGCCTTCAGACGCTCCAGGGAATCATGTGTTTTTCCGGAATTGGTCGGTCCGTGATGGATGATGAACTTCCGTTTCATCAGCCGCGCATCCGGATACAGATCCACATACGAATCGGGGATGCGCTCCAGCAGATGCCTGCGCACACTCCTCCGGCTCTCTTCCCGATCCGTGATATATTTCTCCAGCTGCAGCTTCTTATTGTGTTTCAGGTGCTCAAAGCAGCACTCCAGATCAAAGTACTTTATGATCTCATTTTGCAGATAGCCGGTCACATTGATCCGCTTGTTCTGCAGAAACTCAATGATCACACCACGGTATTCCCTGGATTTCAACCCGCTTTTAATGATCGCAAATCTGGGATCCAGCTTCGTAAAATCCCTGCAAAAACTCTTCATATAAGAGTTTTCTCCGGCCCAGGCGCATACGCGATCCTCATCAAAAAACCTCCGGTTCACCACCTGATCTTCAAAGGTCGGAAGATTGCCGGTCGTAAGACGTTTCTTCGTCTGTGTTTTACCGACATAAAGCTGTACCTGTACCGTCTCCAGTTTCTCCGCAACCGAACGGATCAGCCGGTCCTTCGTCTGCTCCAGGGACGCCACGGCCTTTTCCCTCCAGCCCTTTTCCCGAAGGATATCGCGTAGTGCCGCCTTCATCACCTGCTTATAATTCTTCAGGGAGTGATCGGAATAATACCGTTCCGTCAATGCATATTCTTCACGGATCCATGGCACGGCAAAAGGATCCGCACTGTTCAGATCCCGCATCATCCTGTTGTCTACCGAAGACTGTTTCCGGTAATTGATATATCTTTTCTGATTCTTGTCCATAATTCTTCTCTTTCTTGGGAAATGTTACAAAATTATTCATCGCGACACCTTTCCCTCAGAGGGAAGGCCGGTGATTCCCGCGGAAATTGCCTTCGTCGGACATTCGTGAACACACTTCAGACAACGTATGCACTCCGTGCTGTTCGCATCTCTGGTCGGATCCACGCACATATCACACACCACACTGCATTTTCCGCAGGAGATGCATTTGGCAGGATCACATTGCATACGATACAGTGATACTTTATTGAGCGGAGCGTAAATGGCCCCCAAAGGACAAAGGTATTTGCAAAACGGTCTGGCAACGATCACACTTGAAAAAACAATGATACACAAAATAATAAACTTCCAGGTAAACAGTTTTCCGAATGCCTGAAACAGGCTGTGGTCACGGAGTGCCAATAAGATCCCGGCAAGTGTTCCCGAGGGACATACATATTTGCAAAAGAAGGGAGTCAGTTTTACGCAGATCGGCAGCACGATCACAAGAACGGCCAGAATGATATATTTCAGAAACCGTAACGATCTGTCTGCACGAAACTTTTTCAATTTCAACGGAAACGGGATCCTGTGAAGCAGATCCTGCAGGAAACCAAAGGGACATAAGAACCCGCAGATCAGTCTGCCCAATAATGTACCGAAAAAAAGGATCAGACCGACAACATAATACGGGATCCGGAATTTATAAGACGACAGCGCATTCTGCAGCGATCCGATCGGGCATGCCCCGACTGCCCCCGGACAGGAATAGCAATTCAGCCCGGGAACGCAGACGCCTTTGCTCTGCCCGGTATAGATCTTTCCCGTAATAAAACCCTTCAGGTTGGCATTCTGTATCAGGGTTGCGATCGATTGTATGACTATCCTTTTTTTCTTATCCAATCCCGATACACTCCAGACATATTTTCGCCGCCTTGGCCATCACGGTCTGAAACTGATGATCACAGACTCCTGCGACGATCAGGATAACCGATACGATCAGGCAAAGAACCGTTCCGACTCTCCGCATAGCAGTTCTCCTTCCGATCTCTTTACTCTGCAAACCGGTATTCCCGGATCTCACAGTTGCGTATACCGAAGGAGGAGTATTCTTCGTTTGTCATCTCATAGAAGTAGGACTGCACCACACGGGCGATCCCGTTATGCGCCACCAGAATGTAATCTCCGCCATCCTCTTTCAGTTCGTCCAGCAGATTGTAGATCCGCTGTGCCAGCTGAAACATGGACTCCCCACCGTCGTAGCGGTTCAAAAACTGCCGCTTCGCATCCAGAAATTCTGCTCCGTCCCGCGGCGTAGATTCGTACTTTCCAAAATTCTGCTCGAATAATCTGGGTTCCTCCTGCAGAGGAATGCCGCAGATCTCCGAGATATGCACCGCCGTATCCTTTGCGCGTGACAATGGAGAATACAGGATCTTATCCGCCCGGATCCCCATCTCTTTGATCTTCTCTGCCGTCGCTATTGCCTGCTGATGCCCCAATTCCGTCAGCGGGCTGTCCGTCGCTCCGCAGATCTTATTCTCTACATTCCACACGGTCTCCCCGTGCCTTACAAACCACAGCATTTAGCGTTCCTCCACGACCTGGAATATATAGAATTTCAGATAATAACTGCTGTCTGCGGCCCAGAGGATGGGATGATCTGCCGCCTGGGTGCGAAATTCCACCTGCCGCAGACGCTTGTGCGCACCGGTAGCCGCCTCACGGATCGTCTTTGCAAAAAGATCCGGATCCATAAAATGCGAACATGTGCAAGTGCAAAGATAGCCGCCGTTCTTCACCAGTTTCAGTCCGCGCAGGTTGATCTCGCGATACCCCTTTACCGCCTGTTTGATCGATGCCCGGGATTTAGTAAACGCCGGAGGATCCAGGATCACCACGTCATATTTTTCGCCCTTACTCTCTAGTTCCGGCAGCAGATCGAATACATCGGCACACTGAAAGGACACTGTCCCGTCCAGTCCATTCAAAGCTGCATTTTCCGTTGCCTGATCCACGGCCAGCTGCGATGCATCAACACCCAAAACGCTAGCTGCGCCGGCAATCCCGGCATTGAGGGCAAAGGAGCCGGTGTGTGTAAAGCAATCCAGTACCTTCTTTCCCTTGCACAGCTTATGGATGGCCGCACGGTTATTCTTCTGATCCAAAAAGAATCCGGTCTTCTGTCCGTCTTTGACATCCACAAAGTAGCGTACGCCGTTCTCCACGATCTCTACCTTAGTGTCAAATTCCGCACCGAGAAAGCCTTTGGCCGGCTGCATCCCTTCCTTCTGACGTACCTTGGCATCACTGCGCTCATACACTCCGCGGATCGTCACCCCATCTTCTGCAAGCACTTTCTTCAGTGCCT
Organism: Lachnospiraceae bacterium; assembly: GCA_017634975.1. Classification (GTDB taxonomy): domain Bacteria; phylum Bacillota; class Clostridia; order Lachnospirales; family Lachnospiraceae; genus NK4A136. The sequence goes on from JAGBMJ010000029.1 coordinate 7,168, forward strand.
CTACGATCGTCATCTTCCATTTATCAATGCCCAATGCCAGCGATTCCACCACCAGCACATCCGAGAATTTATCCACCACGATCCCCGGCAGAAAATCCGCTTCGCCGAAGATCACGCGGCACGAAGACACATCGATCACCGTCTTACGGTAGTTCCACGCATCCCTTACTCTCTGTTCAATAAAACGCTCATCGATCACCGCATCTTTCTTCCTGGAAAGCAGTCGAAATGAGATCTTGGAATTCGTATTCAGAAAGCCCCATCCCATCGGGTAGCCGTCAAAATCGCAGAGTGCGACCACATCCCCGTTTTCAAATGCTCCTTCCACCCGGTCGATCTCATTATCATACACCCAGGCTCCGCCGGCCTTGATGGTACGCCCTTCTCCTTTTTTCAAATACACCGTAGCTATCATGATATTTACCCCTCTCCGATTTCTTAATGAGCAATACTAACGCAGCCTGCACGCCCCTCATCCGTCAGCTTCGCTGACAGCTTTCCCAAAAGTAAGAAAGCCTCTGTGATCCTGCATCACGCATCGATCAGGTCAAACAGACTGATCTGGTTGGACTCCGTCATATTGCCAAGTATGCCGAGACGTTCCATGGTTTCCACGATAGTCGCACTGGTCTTGGTGCGCTGCGCAAAGTCCTGCTTGCTCAAGAACTGTCCCTTGCGCGCTTCATCTTCGATCAGTTCGGCGTTCTTATCCCCCAGGCCGTCGATGGCCGTAAAGGAAGGCATGATCTTGCCGTCCACGATCTGGAAATAGTTTGCCTGCGCTTTATACAGGTCAATGGTCGTAAACTCAAAACCGCGCGCATACATCTCCTGTACGATACGCATATCCTTATACTGTGTCTCGTCCTTGGGCGTAAGCTCTTTATCCTTCGTCTCGATCATCTTGGCGATCCGGTTCATATGCTCTTCCAGACGCGCCTTACCAAGGCACATCAGTTCATACGAAAAGGCGGATGCACGGATCGAGAAATACGCGCAGTAATATGCCAGCGGATAGTTGATCTTGCAGTATGCGATACGCCACGCCATCATTACGTATGCCGCTGCGTGCGCCTTCGGGAACATGTACTTGATCTTCTTACATGATTCGATATACCACTCAGGTACATTCTGTGCCCGCATGGCTTCCTCCCACTCCGGCTTTAAGCCCTTGCCCTTACGAACCGCTTCCATGATGGTGAACGAAAGTGAGCTCTCCACACCCATCTGGATCAGGTAGAGCATGATATCGTCACGCGTGCAGATCGCGGTCGAGATCGTCGCCGTACCGGACAGGATCAGGTCCTTGGCATTGCCCAGCCACACGTCCGTACCATGGGATAGTCCGGCGATACGCACCAGGTCCGAAAAGGACGTCGGCTGCGCATCGATAAGCATCTGCATAGCAAAATCCGTACCGAATTCCGGGATTCCCAGCGCGCCAAGCGGTGTACCGCCGATGTCCGCCGGTGTGATCCCCAGCGCCTCCGTACTCTGGAACAGGCTCATTACGCCTTTGTCATCCAGCGGAATGGTCGTCGGATCGATACCGGTCAGGTCCTGCAGTTTACGGATCATGGTCGGATCATCGTGTCCGAGGATATCGAGCTTTAACAGGTTATGGTCGATCGAGTGGTAATCAAAATGCGTCGTGACCGTATCGGTCGTCATATCGTTGGCCGGGTGCTGCGTCGGCGTAAAGGAGTTGATATCTTCGCCCACCGGAAGCACGACAATACCGCCGGGATGCTGGCCGGTCGTACGCCGGATGCCCACCAGACCGGGTACCAGCCGGTCCACTTCGGCATCCTTTTTGATGATACCGCGTTCCCGGTAAAAGCCTTTGATATAACCGAAGGCCGTCTTATCCGCTACGGTACCGATGGTGCCTGCACGATACGTCTGCCCGTAGCCAAAGATAACCTCCGTGTATTTATGTGCCTTGGACTGGTATTCCCCGGAGAAGTTCAGGTCGATATCCGGCTCCTTATCTCCCTTGAATCCCAGGAAAGTTTCAAACGGGATATCAAAGCCGTCCTTCTTCATTACCTTACCGCAGTGCGGACACACCTTATCCGGCATATCGCAGCCGGCCTTGCCCGCATAGGCCTTTACATCTTCCGATTCGAAGTCGCTGTAGTGACAGTCCATGCAATAGTAATGCGGTGCCAGCGGATTTACCTCTGTGATCCCGGCCATTGTCGCTACAAACGAAGATCCTACGGATCCACGGGAACCTACCAGATATCCGTCCTCCACCGACTTCCATACCAGCTTCTGCGCAATGATATACATTACAGCGAAACCGTTACCGATGATGGATTTCAGTTCCTTCTCCAGACGGTCTTCCACGATCTTCGGCAGCGGATCCCCGTACAGTTCGTGCGCACGATTGTAACAGATCGTTCGCAGCGTCTTGTCGGAATTTTCGATGACCGGCGGACACTTATCCGGACGCACCGGCGTGATATAGTCGCACATATCCGCGATCATATTCGTATTGCGCACCACCACTTCATCCGCCTTATCGGAACCCAGGTAGGAAAACTCATTTAACATTTCCTCCGTGGTATGGAAATACATGGTCGCCGATTCGTTATAGACACGGTCGGTCTTGCGCCCGGCCAGGATGATGGTACGGTAGACCGCATCCTCCGGATTTAAGTAATGCACATCGCCGGTTGCGCATACCGGCTTGCCATGCAGCTCGCCCAGTGCCACGATGCGCTTGTTCACGTTGATCAGATCTTCCTCACTCTTCAAGGTCGGCAGTTTGGAACGCTCGATCTGCCACAGATTGTTTCCGATCGGCTGGATCTCAAGATAATCATAAAACTCCACGATCCTGGAGATCTCTTCCTCCGTACGTTCATTGACCAGCGCATCATAGAGCTCGCCGTTTGCACAGCCGGAACCGTAGATCAGTCCCTCACGGTACTCGATCAGCTTGCTCTTGGGGATCTTCGGAAAGCGCCCGAAATACTGCAGGTGCGCCAAAGATACCAGGCGGTACAGGTTGCGCCGTCCCACCTCATTCTTTGCCAGAATGATCATATGATGCGGATACAGATCCGCGATCTTATCCGGCGTCAGTTCCCCGATCTCATTCAGCTGTGCCAGTGTCTCGATCTTGCGTTCGCGCAGCATGGCTACAAACTTTACAAAGATCAGTGCCGTAGCCTCGGCATCATCCACTGCACGGTGATGATGGAAGGCCGGGATATTCAGTTCCTTCGCCAGATGATCCAGCGTATATTTACCCATCTTCTTCATCAGAAGACGTGCCAGCTCGATGGTATCCGTATGCGTAAAGTCATAGGTATAGCCGAGCTGTTCGGAATAGTACCGGATGAAGGACGTATCGAATTTTGCGTTATGGGCAACCAGTACGCAGCCTTTGCAGAACTCCAGGAATTTCGGCAGGATCACAGTAATGTCCTCTTTGTCCTGCACCATGGAATCCGAGATACTGGTCAGTTTTTCGATCTCCAGCGGGATCGGCTCATGCGGATTGATCAGTTCCGAGAAACGCTCCACGATCTCGCCGTCCACCACCTTGACCGCACCGATCTCGATGATCTTGTTCATCTTCGGTACAAAGCCGGTGGTCTCGATATCGAATACCACATAGGCATCTGACAGACTCTGCCCTTTTTCGTTCACCACGATCTTTTTGGTGTCGTCCACCATATAGGCTTCCAGGCCGTAGAGCACTTTGAAGGGATCCTTTTTTTCCAGAGCATGGAATGCCACCGGGAATCCCTGTACATCCCCGTGATCGGTCAGGGCTACTGCAGTATGGCCGAATTTCTTCGCACACTTTACGATATCGTTGGCTTCCACACACGCATCCATATCGCTCATCTTGGTATGGCAATGCAGTTCCACACGTTTACGTACTGCAAAGTCCTCGCGCTCTTCCTTGAAGCTCTTGATCTTCTTCAGACCGTAGAGATTCATCAGTTCCAGCTCTTTATCAAAGGTATCGTTCTTCGGCATACCTTTGGCCAGCACAAAATCGCCCTTCTTGATCTGTGGGCGCATCTCATCCGCCAGTTCCTCCGGCAGAAAGATCTTGATGCGCATGGAATCGGTATAGTCCGAGATCGTATATTTGAGCAGATGATTGCCGGTCTTGAAGGTCACCTCATCAAAGGCAAGCACCTCTCCGTGAATGATGACCGAGCCCACTTCGTCGACGATCGTCTCGATCGGTTCCGCCGTACCGTCAAAGTCACGGCCGTAGATCACATCCGGATTATCGGACATCTTGAGCTTGTCGCGGCTGCCGAACGCACCGCCGCCGCTCTTCTTGCTTTTTCCGTCCTTAAAGTCTTTGTTTCCGAAATCCTTCTTCTCAAAACTCTTGCCGGCGGCTTTCGGTGCTTCCTTCTTCTCCGGTGCTTTTTCCGACGGCTTATTGACCGATGCCTGTGCTCTGGCTGCCGCAGTATTCTCTGCGCCTTCGCCCAGCATAGCATCGTCCGGTTCCGCTGCTGCCGCCGGTGCCTCTGCCAATTCTTTCGTGATCGCCGCCAGACGGATCTCCGCACGCTGCTCCATCTCTTTACGGTAACTGCTCTCTTCAGCCTCCGTGTACTCCACTACAGTCGTCAACGGCAGATGAAAACGCTCCTGAAACACCTTATCAAAGGCCGAACGGATCTGTCCCTCCTTCTGTCTTGCCAGAAAACTGTCCGGCAGTGTCAGCACCAGTTTGTCATCCCGCAGTTCCGGCGTGAGCTTGCGCAGCACGGAATGCATCAAACGGTCGCAGTGTTCCAGCTCCATAAGCAGGCTGTCATAGTAATGCCCTACGATATACGAGGTGTCATACTGCTCCGACAGATGAAAGTCCTCCACGATCTGCACGGAAAGACCACGTTGTGAAAACATCTGCGCATCCATCTCCTGTTCCATCGCGTAGATGTGATCCTTCGTGATCATCTTATCGTAGGAAATATATATTTTTACCAGATTCATGCTCTTCTTGAGCATAACACGTTCGACGATGACATCTTCAAAAAAATCCATCAGATCCTTGCGGATCGGTGCATCGCCGAACGTTTCGCGAAATGTCTGTCCCATAAATTATAACCTGTTACATATTAACACCTGACCGGCAGCTTTACGCCTGCCAGTTCTTCAACTCATACTCCAGCGCCGATAACAGTTCCGACTCCGGCATCTTACGCACGATCTCGCCCTTTTTGATCAGCAGGCCTTCGCCGTTACCTCCGGCAATACCGATATCCGCCTCTTTTGCCTCCCCCGGCCCGTTTACGGCACAGCCCATCACAGCCACCTTGATATCCAGCGGCTTATCGGTTTTGATCGTCCGTACCATCTCTTCCACCTGATTGGCCAGACCGATCAGGTCGATCTTTGTACGCCCGCAGGTCGGGCAGCTTACCACTTCGATGCCTCCGCTGCGCAGTCCCAGGGATCGCAGTATCAGTCTGGCAGAACGGATCTCTTCCCGCGGATCTCCGGTCAGGGATACACGGATCGTATCACCGATGCCCTCGTTCAGAATGATACCGAGTCCCACAGAAGATTTGATATTACCGCTGATCAGCGTCCCTGCCTCGGTGATACCGACATGCAGCGGGTACGGTGTCTTCCCGGCCAGCAGTTCATGTGCTTTGATACACATCCGCACATTCGAGGATTTTATGCTGATCACGATATTGTCATAGTCCGCATTCTCGATCATATGTACCTTATCGATCGCGCTCTCTACCAGGCCTTCCGCGGTCACACCGTGATATTTATCCACCAGAGCTGCCTCCAGCGACCCGGAATTAACTCCCACACGGATCGGGATATTGCGCTCCTTGGCTTTTTCCACTACTGCCCGAAGCTTCTCTTCGCCACCGATATTTCCGGGATTGATACGGATCTTATCCGCTCCGTTATCGATCGCCGCGATTGCGCACCGGTAGTTAAAATGGATATCCGCTACCACCGGAATATGGACTCGCTTTTTGATCTGCCCGAGCGCTTCCGCCGCAGCTTCCGTCGGGACGGTACAGCGGATGATCTCACAGCCTTCTTCCTCCAGCTCCAGGATCTGTTTCACCGTAGCCTCCACATCCTCCGTCGGTGTATTGGTCATCGACTGCATCAGGATCGGATTGCCTCCGCCGATCACTCGATCACCGATCTGTATCACTTTTGTCTCATCGCGAAATGCCATAATGCGCCTCCTGCCTCTGTTTGGTTCACATATTTATTTTATGTCAAGTGTCTGTTTCTCTTTGCCAAGTCTTTTTATTATAGCATATCTTCCGCTCTTATAGCGTGTGACTGCCTTCCAAAAATCAGCGAAAAAGGTCTGAAAATTTCGTACAAAATTCCATCTTGCCAATCACAATCCCCACCTCTCCTTGGCAGTATATGTCACATTCCAGACCCGTTCGATCACAAAGCGTTCCTTCGGTCCAAGCAGCCTTCGTAAAATATACCAGAAAAACAACAGCAGCGTGATTCCTCCGCAAAGCCACTCTGCACATTTCTGTGGCATTTCCCGGTATCGCAGGCCCACCAGAACCGCAGTCAGGATCACATCAGCGATCAATACCGTCTGATATGCAACCGCTTCCACACGTGCCGACCATCGTTTCTTCCGCTTTAGCACCGTTTCGATTTCCTGAAGCAACTGTGCAGCGTCCTGCAGGCGCGATTCCGGATTCGGAGCCAATATCGTCTGCAGCAATCGGCGGCTCTCTTTCGAAATGCCCTCCGGATACTCCTCCGGCGCCGGCGGATGAAACGGAGGTAATGCCGGATCGATCCCGGTCAGCAGATAGGCATAGACCGCCCCCAGCGCATACACATCCGCCTCCGTCCCCGACCTGACACCATATATCTGCTCCGGGGCCGCATACCCCGGTGTACCGCACAGATCCCTGTGATGCAGCGATTCTATGCCACTCAGTGCCGTTCCGAAGTCCAGCAGATGCAGACTGCCATCCTTTGCCACCACGAAATTCGCCGGTTTAAGATCACGGTGCGCCACGATCCCCTTCTGCTGATGCAGGTACGATACGATCTCCGTGATCTGCTGCAATAGCTCCAACGCTTTGTTCTCTTCCAAAGGAACCTTATTCTGCAGATACTCCTTTAAGGATATCCCTTCAACATATTCCATGACCAGAACAGACACATTGTCCTCCTCGATCTGATCCACCAGATACGGAATCCTTCGATCTGTCAATGCCTTCATCACGGCAGCTTCTTTCCGCAGCTGTGCTCTTTCCTCCCCGTATGCGTATTTCAGTGCAAATCGTTTTTCCAGCACCTCGTGTTCTGCCAGATATACCGTCCCCTGCCCGCCCTTTCCGAGGATCCCGAGAATGCGGTAACCACAGATACTGTTCAGATTCATTCTTCTCCCTTTCGTCCCGCGGTAATCCGCGTTTTTTTCCGTTCAACATTTCATTTTCCACAACGCAGATATACTGCGGACATGTTATCGCTTTCTCCTCGTCGGACCGCTGCCTTTGCGAGCCCCTGCAGTGCTTTTTCCGCCTCTGCCCGGTTACGGATCCGTTCCCGATTCAATGCATGATACAGATCCTGTTCTTTTACAAACCGCTGCATACCGTCACTTGTCAAAAGAAAAACTCCGCTTTTATGCCATCTTCCCCTCCGTTCCTGCGGCTTATGGTATCGTCCGATCCCGATGCACCGCTCCAGTCCGCCCTTACCTGCATGAGAATATGTGATCCGTTTTGCGCACCTTTCCAGACGATAAGCAGAAGAATCGCCCAGGTGAAACAACTGCCACTTCTTTTCAACGATCAGCAGCAGTGTCAAGGTGGTTCCACAATGCAGCCCCTGTTCTTCCCCGTACTCCCGCAGATCCTCGTGGATTCGAAACAGACAGCGTTGTAAGGATTTCGATACCGCTCCTGCCCGATACCGCGGTTTAAGCACCGCAGGAAGCGCATCGTAGAACCATACACCGATCTGCTCTGCCACATACCCGCTGGCAATCTCACCCTGATCCATACCGCCCATTCCGTCACACAAAAGTGCCAGACTCACAGTTCCCTTCCGGGTCACCATCCGCTGCAGGGTAATACTGTCCTGATTTACTTTTCGCCCGCCACATTCATGCAGTACGGCATAAAAATCCGCCATTTTCTTTTCCCTTTCCATAGTTTTCGGTATCTGTAACGAACGGCTGCCCGTTACCCCTGCGGCGACCCCGCAAGTTATTTAGTATACTATCGGATCGTGCCCCCTCTGTCAAGATACTTTCACAAATTCAGGTTTATCGGTGAGCCATGGGGACGGTTCTTGGGTGAGCCACGGGGACGGTTCTTGTGGCTCGCAAGAACCGTCCCCGTGGCTCAACGGCTCGACAAACCGGAATTTGTCGAAATTGAAATACTGTGCTATAATAAGACAGCATTTCGAAAGGAGAAGCATCATGACCAAAGAAGAAGAAAAATTTTTAGACCGTATCAACGAGTATGCCGACAAGGTACTGGGACATATCAACCCGCAGAAGACACAGGTCAGCTACCAGCTGGAGCAGATCAAACCCATTATGGAAGAGATTGCAAAGGAAGAATGTTCTACCGTAGAGAGCGTGTTTATCCGCTATATGGATCTCGCCTCCGAACGCAGTGTGGATCTGGAGCGGAAGTTCCAGTCAACGATGGGGAATATGAATTCCTACGGGGATGTGTTTATCCACGATTAAGATCACTAAAAAATGAGCCACGGGGACGGTTCTTATGGCTAAAGATCTTCGATCTTGTTGCCACAAGAACCGTCCCCATGGCTCATTTTTTATTTCCATCAATTATTTTTTTTCTGCATCCGCCTTGCTCTGGGAAATCTTGAGCAGTGTCTGGATCTCGTTGATCACAGCCTGTACCTCATCGATCGTATGCATAATGGAACCCAGCTGATCCTTTTCCTTATCATCGATCACACCGTCTTTGGCGATCATCACCAGTTCTCTGGAAATACGATCCATATCCTGCGCAGAGTTTAAAAACTTGATCACTACCTGTGCAAGCCCGTCGGAATCGTCGATCTGAAAATCATCCCGCAGCAAAAAGTCCGTAGACACATGAAAATAATCACTCAGTGCCACGATCATATCCGTTGTCGGCAGCGATGTACCCAGTTCCCACTTCGAAACCGTCTGACGGCTGACATTCAAAGCCTCCGCCAGCATTTCCTGTGAGCATCCGCTCTGTCTGCGAAGATATACCATTTTATCAGCAAATAACATACGCCCGCCCCCCTTCTTTTTTGAAAAACTGCCGGAAACAGTCTTTCCGGCAGTCTGATCTCGTCTGATCTCTTAACTTATTTGATCACGCGTACCCGGATCACGCCGTCGATCGCAGAAAGCTTCTCAACCAGCTCCGCAGTCACTGCAGAATCGGTATCCAGCAATGTGTATGCATAATCACCCCTGGACTTATTCAGCATGTTATCGATATTGATACCTGCTGCACCAAATACTGCAGTAAACTGTGTGATCATGTTTGCCACGTTCTTATGGCATACCGCTACACGGCCTGCGGTCTGGCAGACACCCATATCCGCATTCGGATAGTTTACGGAGTTTCTGATGTTACCGTTCTCCAGATACTCACGCAGCTCGTCCACTGCCATCATCGCACAGTTGTCTTCTGCCTCTTCGGTAGAAGCCCCCAGATGCGGCATCAGGATCACGCCGTCCTTGCCTGCAGTTGTCGGATTTGCAAAGTCAGATACATACTTACGAATCTTGCCGGAAGCGATGCCTTCCAGGATCGCATTCTCATCCGCAAGCAGATCGCGAGCAAAGTTCAAAATGATCACTCCGTCCTTCATCATAGCGATCGCATCCTTGTTGATCATGCCCTTGGTAGCATCCATCAGAGGTACGTGGATGGTGATGAAATCACACTCTCTGTAGATGTCGTTGACATCGGTTACGTGCTTTACATCACGGCTTAAGTTCCATGCAGAGTTGATGGATACATACGGATCGTATCCGTACACTTCCATTCCCATATGCTTTGCTGCATTTGCAACCAGTACGCCGATGGCACCCAGACCGATGATACCCAGCTTCTTGCCGGCGATCTCGGTACCTGCAAATTTCTTCTTTTCCTTTTCTGCAGCCTTGGCAATATTCTCATCCGCTGCCGCAGACTTACACCACTCGATACCGCCTACGATATCACGTGCAGCCAGAAGCATACCTGCAAAAACCAGCTCCTTAACGGCATTTGCGTTCGCACCCGGAGTGTTGAATACAACGATACCCTTGTCCGCGCACTTATCCAGAGGGATATTGTTGACACCGGCACCGGCACGGGCAACTGCCAGCAGATTCTCCGGCAGCTCCATCTCGTGCATTACAGCGCTGCGGACCAGGATCGCATCCGCCGCATTTACATCTTCTGTCTTTGTATACTGCCCATCAAAACGATCCAGACCGATCGCCGCAATGGGATTTAAGCAATGATACTGATAAGCCATTGTATTATCCTCCGATTACTTATTCTCTACTTCAAACTTCTTCATGAACTCAACCAGAGCCTTAACGCCTTCGATCGGCATTGCATTGTAGATGGATGCACGCATACCGCCTACGCTTCTGTGGCCCTTCAGATTTTCAAAGCCTGCTGCCTTGGATTCCTTCACAAACTTCGCATCCAGCTCTTCGTTTCCGGTAATGAACGGAACGTTCATCAGGGAACGGTCTTCCTTGCGTACGGTACCCTTGAACAGTTCGCTCTCATCCAGGAAATCATACAGGATCTTCGCCTTCTCCTCGTTGTGCTTCTTCATTGCCTCCAGACCGCCAAACTTCTGGATCCACTTAAATACCTTACCGCAGATATAAATACCGTATGCAGGCGGTGTATTATACAGTGAGTTTGCATCTGCATGTGTCTTATATTTCAGCATGGTCGGCGTGCCCGGAAGGGTATCCTCGGTGATCAGGTCTTCACGGATGATCACGATGACCACGCCGGCCGGTCCGATATTCTTCTGCACGCCGCCGTAAACCAGACCGTACTTGGTCACATCCATCGGCTCGCTTAAGAAGCAGGAAGATACGTCGGATACCAGAGTCTTGCCCTTGGTATTCGGCAGTGTCTTAAACTTTGTACCGTAGATCGTATTGTTCTCGCAGATATATACATAGTCTGCATCCGGAGAGATCGGCAGATCGGAGCAATCCGGGATATAAGAGAATGTCTTGTCTTCAGAGGAAGCGATCTTATTTGCTTTACCGAAGATCTGAGCCTCCTGGTAAGCTTTCTTCGCCCACTGGCCGGTTACGATATAGTCTGCCACCTTGTTCTTCATCAGGTTCATCGGGATCATCGCAAACTGCAGATGAGCGCCACCCTGTAAAAAGAGCACCTTGTAATTCTGCGGAATAGAAAGGATGGATCTGAGATCAGCCTCTGCATCCTGGATGATGCCTTCAAATACCTTGGATCTGTGGCTCATCTCCATTACGGACATACCGCATCCGCGGTAATCCAGCATTTCATCTGCTGCTTCCTTAAGCACTTCCTCCGGCAATACCGCCGGTCCCGCCGAGAAATTGTACACTCTGCTCATTATAATATTCCCTCCTAATTTTTCATCACCCATTTGTGGGGTGTACAAAACACCATAATCATATACTCAAAAACCGGTTCCGTCAACAAGAACTGTGATAACTGCTTTTTATCAACCGCAGATCAGTTCTGTTTTGCTTTCATATCCGCATCGTCAAATACGGCTTCCAGCGGCTGTCCGCCCGGTACCATCGGAAATACTTTATCGTCTTCCTTGATGATACAATCCAGTACTACGGGACCTTTTGCCTTGATCGCCTGCTGCAGTGCCGGAACGATCTCTTCTTTCCTGGTCACGCGGATCGCGGTACAGCCCAGGCCTTCCGCAACCTTCACATAATCCACACCGTCTTCCAGGACCGTCTGGGAGTAACGCTGTCCGTAGAACAGATTCTGCCACTGACGTACCATCCCCAGCACGTGGTTGTTGATGATGATCTGGATGATCGGTACCTGATAACGCGCTGCCGTTGCCAGTTCGTTCATATTCATACGGAAGCATCCGTCACCGCCGATATTGACCACGATCTTATCCGGGCGTCCGAACTTGGCACCGATGCAGGCTCCCAGGCCATATCCCATCGTTCCCAGACCACCGCTGGTCAGGAAGGTTCTGGGCTCGGTGAACTGATAGAACTGTGCCGCCCAGATCTGATGCTGTCCTACATCCGTGGTTACGATCGCCTTACCCTTGGTCACATCATAAAGTGCCTCGATGATATACGGGCAGGTCAGACGGGAATGCGGATACTGAAGAGGCATCTTTTCCTTCATATCCCGGATCTTATCCATCCACTCACTGTGATTCTGCTTCGGCAGCTTCCGGTTGATCTTCTGCAATACTTCCTTCAGATCTCCGACAACCGCACCGGAAACACGGATATTCTTGTTGATCTCAGCCGCATCGATATCGATGTGCAGGATCTTTGCATTCGGTGCAAAGGTCTTCGGATTGGAGATCACACGATCTGAAAATCTGGCGCCGAGAGCGATCAAAAGATCACATTTGCTCACGCCGATATTGGTGGTCTTGGTACCGTGCATACCGATCATACCGGTATAGTTGTCTGCCGTACCGTCATAAGCGCCCTTGCCCATCAGACTGTCGCATACCGGAGCATCCATCTTCTTTACAAACTCAGCCAGTTCCGCAGAAGCACCGGAGATGATCGCACCGCCGCCCACATAGATGAACGGGCGCTCGGAAGCCTTCAGCAGTTCCAGTGCATTATCGATATCGGCATCCGTATAACGCTTCGGCTGTGGAATCAGATACGGTTTTTCTTTCTTATATTCACACTTTGCAGCGGTCACATCCTTGGTAATATCTACCAGCACAGGCCCGGGTCTTCCGCTCTTTGCGATCGCAAACGCCCTGCGGATGGTGTCGGCCAGCTTGGTCACATCCTTTACAATGAAACCATGCTTGGTGATCGGCATCGTCACCCCGGCGATATCCACTTCCTGGAAAGTATCCTTGCCCAGCCAGGGAAGGGTTACATTTGCCGTGATCGCTACCAGAGGAACACTGTCCATATATGCCGTAGCGATACCGGTTACCAGGTTGGTCGCTCCCGGTCCGGAAGTTGCCATACATACACCCACTTTGCCGGTCGCTCTCGCATAACCGTCTGCCGCGTGTGCCGCGCCCTGCTCATGACTGGTCAGCACATGGTGGATCTCATCGGAATGCTTATACAGCTCATCATAAATATTCAGGATCGTACCGCCCGGATAACCGAATACAGTATCCACGCCCTGCTCTTTCAGGCATTCGATCACGATCTGGGATCCGGTCAGCAGTTCTGCCCCTGCCTCTTTCTTCCGTCCTCTTCCGCTCGTCTTACCTGCAGATGCCTTGGTTTTCTTTGCCGCTGCGGTCTTCGTCGTTTTGGCTGCCTTTACGACAGTTGCCTTCTCTGCTGCATTCTTCGGCGGGCGTCCGCGGCGCTTGGGTGCCTCGGTCGTTTCCGGAGCCGTCTTTGCTTTTCTTCCAGCCATTCGCCAGTTCCTTCCTTTCTTTCTGCTCTTTTTTAATTCTTTCCCGGTACCTGCAGGATCGCACCGCGGTTACCGCTGGTCACCAGTTCACGGTAGCGTGCCAGATAACCGGTCAGGTGCTGCTCCTTCGGCTGCCATTTTGCACGGCGTGCTGCCAGTTCTTCCTCCGAAACCTTCATTTCCAGTTTGTTATTCGGGATATCGATGGAAATGATATCGCCTTCCTCTACCAATGCGATCGGACCGCCTACCGCTGCTTCCGGAGAAACATGTCCGATGGATGCGCCACGGCTTGCACCGGAGAAACGTCCGTCCGTGATCAATGCTACGGAAGATCCCAGTCCCATACCTGCGATCGCAGAGGTCGGGTTAAGCATCTCACGCATCCCCGGGCCGCCCTTCGGTCCTTCGTAACGGATCACAACGACATCGCCAGCCACGATCTTGCCGCCCTTGATGGCTGCGATCGCATCTTCTTCGCAGTCGAATACCCTGGCCGGGCCTTCGTGTACCATCATCTCCGGCACAACTGCGGAACGTTTTACCACACCGCTGTCCGGAGCCAGATTGCCCTTCAGTACGGCGATACCGCCGGTCTGGCTGTATGGATTGTCGATCGGACGGATCACTTCCGGATCCATATTGATGCATCCCTTGATATTTTCTGCTACGGTCTTGCCCGTTACCGTGATCAGATCGGTATAGAGCAGATCCTTCTTGCACAGTTCGTTCATGACCGCATATACACCACCGGCCTCATTCAGATCTTCCATATAGGTCGGCCCCGCCGGTGCCAGATGGCAAAGGTTCGGTGTCTTTGCGGACAGTTCATTGGCAATATCCAAATTCAGATCCACGCCGGCCTCGTTTGCGATTGCCGGCAGATGCAGCATAGAGTTAGTCGAACACCCGAGTGCCATATCAACGGTCAGTGCATTCATAAATGCCTTCTCGGTCATAATGTCACGGGGACGGATATTCTTCTCTACCAGTTCCATGATCTTCATACCCGCATGCTTCGCCAGACGGATACGCTCGGAATACACGGCCGGAATGGTTCCGTTACCCTTCAGGCCCATACCGAGAGCCTCCGTTAAGCAGTTCATAGAGTTTGCGGTATACATACCGGAACAGGATCCGCAGGTCGGGCAGACCTTCTCTTCAAACTCTTCCAGATCGGCTTCGGTGATCTTTCCGGCTGCCAGCTCACCAACCGCCTCAAACATCGAAGACAGGGAGCGCTTGCGACCTTTTACATGACCTGCCAGCATCGGACCGCCGGATACAAATACTGTCGGGATATTCACACGCGCCGCAGCCATCAGAAGGCCGGGTACATTCTTGTCACAGTTCGGCACCATTACAAGGCCGTCAAAACCATGTGCCATTGCCATACATTCCGTGGAATCCGCGATCAGATCACGGGTGACCAGAGAGTACTTCATACCGATATGTCCCATTGCGATACCATCACAGACTGCGATCGCCGGAAATACCACCGGTGTACCGCCTGCCATAGCTACGCCGAGTTTTACTGCTTCCACGATCTTATCCAGGTTCATATGTCCCGGAACGATCTCATTGAAAGAAGATACGATACCGATCAGCGGACGCTCTCTCTCCTCTTTCGTATACCCCAGTGCGTTAAACAGACTTCGATGGGGTGCCTGTGCGGTTCCGGTCTTTACACTGTCACTTCTCATTTCCCTGATCTCCTTTCACGTTACCTTTTCACTTTATTTATCCAACTGATAAAAACCGATCTTTTTGTATACCTTGCGCAGCGTCTTGTTGGCAATGTAGGATGCCTTTTCCGCTCCTGCTTTGTATACCGAATCCAGATATGCCTTATCTGCGATCAGACGCTTTGCTTCTTCGCGGATCGGTGCCAGGGCATCGACCACCGCTTCACCGACAGCCGGCTTAAATACGCCGTAGCCCTGTCCCGCAAACTCTTTTTCGATCTCTTCAAAGGTCTTGCCGGTCAGTGTTGCGTAGATGTTCATCAGATTCGCTACGCCCGGCTTGTTCTCCCTATCATAACGCACGCAGTTTTCCGTATCGGAATCAGTCACCGCACGCTTAAACTTCTTCATTACCACATCCGGCTCATCCATCAGGAAAACGCAGCCGTTCGGTTCCGACTTGGACATCTTGGATCCCGGCGTGGTCAGGCCGTAAATGCGGGCCCCAACCTTGCTGATGTATGGTTCCGGAACACGGAAGACATCGCCGTAAATGTTATTGAAACGGATCGCAATGTTTCTGGTCAGCTCCACGTGCTGCTTCTGATCCTCTCCGACCGGCACATAATGCGGCTGATACAGCAGGATATCCGCTGCCATCAGGGACGGATAGGTAAACAGTCCGGCATTGATATTGTCCTTGTGCTTTTCGGATTTATCCTTAAACTGCGTCATACGGCTCAGCTCGCCGAACATTGTGTAGCAATCCAGCACCCAGCCCAGCTGTGCATGCGCCGGTACATGAGACTGCAGGAACAACGTATTCTTCTCCGGATCCAGACCGCACGCAATATACAGCGCCAGCATCTCCTGGGAACGTCTGCGCAGTTCCTTCGGATCCTGCCGTACCGTGATCGTGTGCATATCCGCCATAAAATAATAACATTCAAATTCATTTACCCGGTCTGCCCAGTTCTTGATGGCCCCCAGATAATTTCCGAGATGAAGATCTCCGCTGGGCTGAATGCCAGAGAGCATAACCTTCTTTTCTGTTTCCACGTTTCCTTCCTCCAAAAAACGATTTATTTGATCCGTTCCGCGATCAGGCTGCCCATCTCCCTGCAGCCCACCTTTGTGCATCCTGCACTATAGATGTCCCCGGTGCGGAACCCGTCTTTCAATACCTGATCCACTGCCGCATCGATGGCATCAGCTTCCTTATCCAGATCAAAGGAATAACGCAGCATCATGGATGCCGACAGGATCGTTGCGATCGGGTTTGCCAGGTCTTTGCCGGCGATATCGGGTGCAGAACCATGGCTCGGCTCGTACAGACCGAACTTCGTATCATTCAAAGATGCGCTCGCAAGCATACCGATGGAACCGGTCACCATACTCGCCTCATCGGATAAGATATCCCCAAACATATTCTCAGTCAATACCACATCAAACTGGGACGGATCCTTCACCAGCTGCATCGCACAGTTGTCCACCAGCATATGTTCTACCGTCACATCCGGATAATCCTTTGCCACTTCGTTTACCACGGCACGCCACAGTCTGGACGAATCCAGTACATTTGCCTTATCCACACTGCACACCTTGCCGCGGCGCTTTCTCGCGATGTCGAAGGCCTTGATGGCAATACGCCGGATCTCCTCTTCCGTGTAGGTCAGAGTGTCGATTGCTTTGCGTACACCGTTTTCCTCTACCGTCTTGCGCTCTCCGAAATACAGACCGCCGGTCAGCTCACGCATGATCAGCAGATCAAAACCTTTTTCGGAAATCTCTTCCTTCAAAGGACATGCCCCACGCAGTTCCGGATACAGTACTGCCGGACGCAGATTTGCAAACAGATTGAGTGCCTTACGGATCTTCAAAAGTCCCGCTTCCGGTCTTTTTTCAGGCGGCAATTTGTACCACGGAGAGGTATTCGTATCTCCGCCGATGGAACCCATCAGTACCGCATCCGCAGCCTTTGCGGTTGCGATTGCCTCGTCGGTGAGCGGCTCGCCGCATGCATCGATGGAAGCGCCGCCCATCAGAATATCCGTATATTTCATCTCGTGGCCGTATACTGCTGCCACCTTATCCAATACTGCTTTTGCCTGTGTCACGATCTCCGGTCCGATCCCGTCGCCCGGAATGCACGTAATATTCAATACCATGACTGTTTTGCTCCTTAAATAAATAATTAACTCCTGCCACCTGATGTCGCTAAACTCAGCAGGTAAGTTCGTTGCTGCTTTTTCTCCCTCTACCTGATGTCGCTAAACTCAAACTTCGCCTCCGGCTCGTTTTCGTTAAGCTCAGCAGGTAAGTTCGTACTAAATTCGACCTTCGCCTGTGGCTCGATCTCATTAAGTACTCACTTACTTCTCCGCTTTTTCGACCTGTGCGATCGCGCTCTTGCGCATCGGGATACGGCAGTTCTTATTGCTGCCGAATTCTACGATCACATCATCTTCCGTGATATCGATGAGCACGCCGTAAAAGCCGCTGGTCGTCACGACCACATCGCCCACTTCCATAGAAGAATGCATCTCCTGGATCTTCTTCTGCTCTTTCTTCTGCGGCAGGACCAGCATAAAATAAAACACCGCCAGCATCGCTACGATGGAAATGATCATAGAGATCCCCATCCCGCCGGCAGCCCCATCTGCAGCCGCATCCAGTAAAAAGAAGTTGTTCATCGTTTTATTTCCTCCTAAATATAAGTTCAAAATGATAAAGGTAAACTCTTATATCATACACAAAAGCCGTGATTCCCGCAAGTCTTTATTTCTCTTCCCCCGCCTGCATACGCTCCAGCGTTTCTTTTTTGAACGCTGCATAATTCCCGGCTTCGATCGCCGCACGGATCTCTTCCATCAGGTGGTTATAATAGTACAGATTGTGCAGGACACACATCCGCATCCCCAGCATCTCTTTTGCTTTGAGCAGGTGCCGCACATACCCCCGGGAATACCTGCGGCAGGTTGGACAGCCGCAGCCTTCCTCGATCGGTCGGTCATCCGTCTCATACTTCGCATTCATCAGATTGATCTTGCCGAATCGGGTGTATAAATGCGCATGTCTGCCGTTTCTGGTCGGGTATACACAGTCAAAGAAATCCACCCCGCGGTCTACCGCTTCCAGAATGTTGGCCGGGGTGCCCACCCCCATCAGATACGTCGGCTTGTTCTGCGGCAGATAAGGTACCGTTTCATCCAGGATGTAGTACATCTGCTCATGGCTCTCGCCGACCGCCAGACCACCCACCGCATAACCGTCCATATCCATCTCCGCGATCTGTTTGGCATGCTCGATCCGGATATCCGCATACACCGCCCCCTGGTTGATACCGAAGAGCAGCTGTTCCTTATTGATCGTGTCTTCCCTCGCATTCAGCTCCGCCATCTTGATCCGGCAGCGTTCCAGCCATCTGGTGGTACGTTCCACGGATCTCTGAACATACTCGCGCTCTGCCAGTGCCGGCGGGCATTCGTCAAATGCCATGGCGATCGTCGATGCCAGATTCGACTGGATCTGCATACTTTCTTCCGGCCCGATAAAAAGCTTCCGCCCGTCAATATGCGACTGAAAGGTCACACCTTCCTCTTTGATCTTACGCAGTCCAGCCAGGGAAAAAACCTGAAACCCGCCGGAATCCGTAAGAATCGGCTTATTCCAGCTCATAAAGCGGTGCAGCCCGCCCATTTTCTTTACGATCTCGTCCCCGGGGCGGACATGCAGATGATAGGTATTGGATAATTCCACCTGTGTGCCGATGTTTTCCAGATCTTCGGTAGAAACGGCACCTTTGATTGCTGCGACCGTTCCCACGTTCATAAATACCGGTGTCTGGATCGTCCCATGTACCGTTTCCATCACTGCCCGTTTGGCCCTGCCATCCGTAGCGATGACCTGATACTTCATTTTACTCATTTACGGTTCCCACCTGTCCTGTTCGTGATCCTTCGGATCCCTTTTTCTCTTCTTTCATTTCCGCTTCCGTTCGGTCTCTGGCTTCCTGCCTCGCCTTTTCCTCTTCTTCCAGAGATTCCTTCCGGTAGAACTGTTCCAGTCTCGGACGTGCTTTTTCGTAGCATTCCCTGAGCTGCGGATCAAAATGCGTTCCCATGCCTTCAGAGATAATACGATCAGCCTCTTCAAAAGACATGCTCTCCTTATAAACACGTTTACTCACCAGCGCATCATAGACATCGGCAATTGCCATGATCCGGGCTTCCAACGGGATCTCTTCGCCTTTTAAGCCGTCCGGATAACCGGAACCGTCCCAACGCTCGTGATGATAATGCGCCACATTTTCTGCCAGATGATGAAATGCCTTATCGTCCGTATCTTTTAAGATCTCATGCACGATACGGGCTCCCTCGGCTGCATGTGCCTTCATCTTTTCATATTCCTCCGGTTCGAAACGCCCCGGTTTACGCAGGATCGCATCATCGACAGCGATCTTTCCCAGATCGTGCATAGGCGCCGCCTTGATGATATTCCTGCAGAACTCCTCCGTCAATACCGGTGTTCCGAGTTTCAGGATCTCATCGATCAGGATACGCACACACACACTGGTGCGCTTGATATGCCCGCCGGTGGAATTATCACGGCTTTCTACCATCGCCGCCATACTCATGATCAGGTTATCATGCATACGGATGATGCTTGCGGTCTTCATTGCAACTTCATCCTGCAGCTGCGCCCGGTACTGTGTGAGCAGGCGGATATATTTCTGATTCTGCGTATCATTCGTCAGGATGATCTGATAGCCGCATTTTTTCGTACCGTCATGCAGATACCGCACCTGCACCCGGTAGATTTCCTCAGTCAATGCCGGCTTTTCTTCTTCGGTGTCCGGCTTTTCCGCAGTTTCGTCCGCTTTCTCTGTCTCTCCGGAGTCTTTGTTCTCCTCTTTCGCCGGAGTCACACTGTAATACTTCGCACCTGTATTTTCGTTATCCTTAAACCAGGCCAGCCAGTTAAGCAGATTGTCTTCCAGCCCGTCCACGCCGATGATCGTATTGTCAACCGCGATCTCTTCCAGCACCGGAAGAATGTGTCTGGCAGCCTCATTGCTGCCCAGATAATGGTATTGAAAATCCAGCGAGATAAAACCGGTATCCCCGGAGCGTGCCATGGATTCGATCGCCATATCGCTCACATGATAGAGTTCCATCCGCTGCACGATCACCAGATATATGAGCTGTGCATATACATAGCAGAGCGGTGTCAGCTCCATTCCCACCGGCAGCAGCGGTTTGGCGAGGTATCCGATCACCGAGATCAAATGCGGGTAAAACAGCATATCCAGCACCTGTCTCGACACCTGCTTCTTCTTGCGCCAGGTATAGATCAGCGCCCACAGACTGAATCCGCAGAACAGCGCAAGCACCGCATAAAAAACGGTATGCATAAACCCGTATTCCTTCACGGGTATCCAGACATTGTTTTTCTGCACGACCTCGATCGTCTTATAAAACCAGCTGCCCTCCTCACCGATCGTCAATACGCTGCAATAGACCGCAGCACATAATGCAAAGGAGGCAAACCGCAGCCGGTATCCCAGCCGTATCCCACACAGATCCAGGATACACAGGCTGATAAACCAGGGAAAGAAACAGCCCCCGAGAAATACGATCTTCAGACCGAACAGAACGATCTGCAGATCCGGCTCGTCAAAAAGCTCCAGATACGCATAATTCATCACCGGGATCAGCAGAAACAGGATCGTGATATTCACTTCGTAACGCCGGCGCCAGATAAAAACATAAAAGGTTGTCAGCATCAGCGACAACACAAAAGCCGCCATATAGTAGATCTGAATCATAGCCTGTCCTTCTCCGTAATCCTTGTTCCGATATCCCATCTACATATTTCAAATATTATAGAGTTTTTCAAATAGAATTGCAATAAGAGCCCCGGGAATTTCCTGCTTTCCCATGACTCCCATTTGCAAAATCACTCCCACCCATGCTATACTCTTCAAAGCATATTTCAGTACATTTTTTACAGGGGGAATCAAATTATGCCCGGATCCACATTCGGAAAACATTTCAGAGTAACTACCTGGGGGGAATCCCACGGCCCGGCGCTCGGCTGTGTCATCGACGGCTGTCCGGCAGGACTGACCCTGAGTGAAGAAGATATCCAGCCGTATCTGGCCAGACGCAAGCCCGGTACTTCGGCTGCCACCACACAGCGTAAGGAAGATGATCTGGTTGAGATCCTGTCCGGTGTATTCGAAGGTGTCACCACCGGCGCTCCCATTTCGCTGATGATCCGTAACACATCCCAGCGTTCCGGCGATTACGGCAATCTCGTCGATACCTATCGTCCGGGGCATGCGGATTATACCTTTGATCAGAAATACGGTACCCGTGATTATCGCGGCGGCGGACGCAGTTCCGGCCGGGAGACCGCTGCCCGCGTGGCTGCCGGAGCAGTTGCCATAAAAATCTTACGTAATCTGGGGATCTCTGTCTATGCCGGTACCACGGCCATCGGTCCGGTTGCACTGGATACCGAAAAACTGTCCGCACTAACAGAATCAGACTTTATTGCCGCACGTTCCAATGCCGTCGGCATGCCGGATGCTTCTACGGCGGAACAGGCAATGAAATATATTGAAGAATGTCGTATGCAGCGCGATTCCGTAGGCGGTGTTGTGGAATGCCGCATCGACGGCGCACCGGCCGGACTCGGCGAGACCGTATTCGACAAGCTCGATGCCCTGCTCGGCCAGGCCATCTTTTCGATCGGTGCAGTCAAAGCCGTCGAGATCGGAGACGGTATCGCCGTTGCCACCCGCAAAGGCAGTGAGAATAACGATCCGATCCGCATCAAAGACGGGAAAGCCGCCTTTGAAAGCAATCACGCCGGTGGTATCCTGGGCGGTATGTCCAACGGGGACCGGATCGTGGTACGCGCCTATTTCAAACCCACCCCTTCCATCTTCCGGCCGCAGGAGACCATCAAAAAAGACGGTACGGAAACCGTCTTAGAGATTGCCGGGCGCCACGATCCCGTGGTCGTTCCCCGTGCCGTTGTCGTTGTGGAATCCATGTGTGCCCTGACTCTTGCCGATCTGCTGCTCATCAATATGGGAGCTAAGATGGAGCATCTGGAAAAAATATACCGGTAACATCTTCCCGGTTTCCGCAAAACCATGGGGACGTTCCTTGGGCGAGCCAAATCGGAATTTCTCTTCTATTTTAGTTCATGAAATACCACGCAGTTCGGTTCCTGGATCGGGATCTCCTTGGTATTCATTACCAGCGTCCCTTTCTCTATGTCCACCGCAAAGAAGGTCATCGTATTCCCCTCGTGATTGAGCGATACCAGATGCCGGTTGTCCGGGAAGAGCTGCGCATCCTTCGGATAAGCGCCGCTGATCGGCAGACACAGCTTCTTGGTCAAAAGGCCCGTCTTCGGATCGATCTCGTAGATCACCACACTGTTATCTCCTGCATTGGAACAGATCAGATACTTAAAGTCCTGTGACAGGTTCAGGGCACTGGCTGCCGCATCTCCTGCGTGATACTCATTGAGCGTTGAGATTGTCTGGATCTTTTCAAACTCCGGATTCCCTTCCTCTTTCTCAAAGTAATGGTATACATCCACATAGCTCTTGGCCTCGTGAATGATATAGATATACTGTCCGTCCCTGGAGGTTTTGATATGACGTGGTCCGGAATACTGTTCGGAATGGATGATATCCACCAGTTTGAGTTTTCCTTTCCCGTGATCCACCTGATACACCTTTACGTGATCCAGCCCCAGATCCGCAGCCAGCAGATACTTGTTATCGCGGGTCATTTTGACGCAGTTGACATGCGGCCGGAAATTGCGATCCGCGATGCTGCCGATCCCGCGGTGGTAGATCTCGTCCGTGATCTCACCGATTGTACCGTCATTCTTCAGTGACAGCACGGTGATCTTACCGTCATGGTATCCGGCTACAAACAGATAGCGGTCCTTGTAGTCGGTAGAAAGATAGCAGCCACGCATACCGTTGATCGATGCCTGCGTGATGTTCTCCAGTCCCCCGTCCGCTTTGATCTTATAGCCTTCCACCCCGTAATCTGTAATGGAATACAGATATTTCCGGTTGTGCGTGATCGTCACATACGAGGAATTGGAGATCTCCACCCCCTCTTTTTCGTGAAAAACACCATTTTTCATATCCACATCGTATACACGGATGCCCACCTTGCTGCCCCGGGTATAGCAGGATACATACGCCATGATCTTTGAGTCTTTTTTCTCTGCCATAATGATCCGAACCTCTCTTTTTCGAACTTGTTACGCTCTCTCTTCCATAGGGACATAATCCTTATGCTGCCCCACATATTTGTATGCCGGACGGATGATCTTTCCCTTGTTCACCAGTTCTTCCAGGCGATGTGCACTCCAGCCGGAAATACGTGCGATCGCAAACATCGGGGTAAAGAGTTCCTCCGGAATGCCCAGCATGGAATACAAAAAACCGCTGTAAAAATCCACGTTTGCGCATACCGGTTTGAACACGCGGCGTCCCTTGGTGATCAGCTCTGCCGCGACCCGCTCCACCATATCATAAAGCGCAAACTCTTCCATACGTCCTTTTTCTTCGGCCAGCGTTCTCGTACACTCCTTCAGGATCTCTTTTCTGGGATCGGACAGCGTGTAAACGGCATGCCCCATACCGTAGATCAGACCGGAATGATCAAACATATCCCCGGACAACACTTTGGTAAGATACTCTCTTACGGCGCTTTCGTCGGTCCAGTCACTGATCTTTTCTTCCATATCGTGGAACATCATCTGCACCTTCAGATTGGCACCGCCATGCTTCGGACCTTTCAGGGAGGCTACTGCCGCTGCCATTGCCGAATAGCTGTCCGTGCCGGAACTGGTGACCACATGCGTGGTAAAGGTCGAATTGTTACCGCCGCCGTGCTCTGCATGAACCACCAGCGCCGTATCCAGAACATACGCCTCCAGCGGAGTGAACTTTCCGTCCGGGCGAAGGATATTCAGAATATTTTCCGCCGTGGAATACTCCTTGACGGGCGTACGTAATACCAGGTTCTCATTGAGTGCATAATGCCGGTAGCAATGATATGCATATACCGAGATGAGCGGCATCTTTCCGATCATCTGCAGGCACTGCCTGAGCACATTCGGTACCGAAGTATCCTCCGGATTCTCGTCAAAGGAATACAGATTCAGAACCGCCTTCTGCAGCGAGTTCATGATATTGACACTCGGATGATACTGGATGACATCACGGACAAACTCATTGGACAATTCCTGCAGGTCTCCGAGTACTGCGCAGAAACTCTCGAACTGTTTTGCATTTGGCAGTTCGCCAAACAGCAAAAGATAAGTGATCTCTTCAAAAGCGAAACGCCGGTTCACGTCACCTTTTACCAGATCACGCACATTATAGCCGTGATAGTATAACTGACCGGGCGCCGGTTCCTTCACACCGCCCACGATCTTGGTGCCGTTCACATCGGAAATCTCGGTTAAGCCGGTCAGTACACCCTTGCCGTTAGAGTCACGCAGACCGCGCTTGACGTCGTACTCCATATACAGGTTCTGGTCGATCTCACCGGATGCCATGCAAAACTGCACCAGCTCATCAAACAGTCCCTTTCTGTCTTCACTCAGTTCCATCATGCTGTTTTGGTACATAGTTCTTCCTCTTTCCTATACTCTCTTTATATCTGTCCGGAACCGCCATGCGCTCCCGAATCGTCATCTGCCGTTTCCGTTTCTGCCCCGGCAGCCGCCTCCACACCGGCTTTTCGACGGTACATTGTGCAGCACCTTCTGCCGTATATAACGGTTTGTCGCTTCTTCGCCGTATTTGGCATTCATCGTCAGCAGCTTCTCCAGCAGCCGTTTGGTCTTCGGATGCAGAAGCGGCGTGATATCCCCCTTGTTATAATATTCCAATACCGAAGCATCGGTATATTTATCCCCCAAATACACCTTGGATGCTGCCAGGCGGTCTTCAAACATTTCCACAATATAGCGGTTCGGCATCCGAGCTGGTACCATTTTGGTATCGCAGTCCGCATAATCGATCCAGTATTCAAAATGATGCTTATTGCGCCCTTTATGATGCAGCCAGGCCGCAGAATACCCCTTCTCCTCGCGTTCCGCCACATTCGGACTGCGATAGCCCTGATAGTATTTCACGCCGTTGAAAAACTCCTCCGGCGAATACTTGGACAGATCGTGCATCAGGCCCTGCCGGTACAGCCCCACTGCAAAACAGCCTTTCATCACCAGCAGCCGGTGATGTGTGATCGTCTTAAAATGACGCCAAATGCTTCCCATTTGGTTTCCCCTTTTCTAAAACATAACTTCTTGTATTTTATCATAAAACCACTTGCCAGAAAAGACCATTTTTAATACAATTAAGACCATATATATCGTGATTACGACGATTCTACAGGAGGAATATAAAATGGGTAAGCAAAACGAAGATGATGATGACGAAATGTACGTAGATCTGGAACTGGACGACGGTACCGTCACCTGCTCCATCGTTGCTATCTTTTCCGCTGCCAACGGCCGGGATTACATCGCTCTTCTGCCGCTGGATGAAGACGGCGAAAATGAAGACGGCGAAGTATGGCTCTACGGTCACGAAGAAGATGCGGAGGGCAATCCCTCTCTGCGCTACATCGATGATGAGGAAGAATACGAACTTGCTTCCGATGCTTTTGACGAATATCTGGACAAACAGGAATTCGACGAGCTGGTAGACGAAGAAGAATAATTCATTACTGCGACACGTAATTCAAGTAAGTATGTATGTAGCAACTAATGTAACAGCCTATCTCATCTATAGGGAGCCCTGATTTCCCGGAAAGATTGGAGCTCTCTTTCTTTTTTGCGCAACTCTCTTTTATTGGTGTTCAACCATCTCTCCGAGAGAGTCTCTCTCTTTATTTTCAGCCGAAACACCAAAATTTGGGTATCGTTCAAAGACCATCTCTAAAAAATCTTCTCTATTGACTCCCAAATATGAAAGCATTTCATCTTCATTACCATTTAATATTGAATCATAGGGTACCTTTCCTTCCAGCGTTACATATAAATCTATGTATGTTTGCAATTCATAAACTCTAGGTTCTTCGGATTTCGTATAATATTCAAACCAGTTATCAATAAACCTATTTCCTTTTTCAACCCAAATATCATATTCCCAGTCTTCAATCGCATAGCCATGCTCATATATAAAATAGTATTGATCCCTAAACTATACCCCAGATAATGGACACGGCTTTTGGTTAGGTCGGCACCACATCCCCATATCATGGACATTCCATTTCGAGTGACGTCCCCGTCCTCTGAACAGTGCCGATTTTACGAAACCCCAAACCGTGGACATTTCG
>JAGBMJ010000030.1 GCA_017634975.1 Lachnospiraceae bacterium
AAAAAGCGTTCTGCTTGCAGAACGCTCGCGCCGAGCGCGGTTGCGATAGCAACATCTTCCTTACGCGCGAGTGCGCATCCCCCGGAGGGCTTTTTACCATAGGGAATTGCGGAGCAATTTCCTATAAGGTAAAAAAGAGGCAGTTCATCACTGCCTCTTTCGAAATATCTTTTTTCCGCCGATCAGCCGCTGATCGATTTCACGTGCCAGTATCCGTCCGCTCCGGTTACGCCTACGATCGTTACGGTACGGTCACTCTGCAGCATACGGAATCCGGTAAAGTCCGAAGAATTGTCAAAACGGAAGATCTGATCCCCTTCTGTTGTCTTCAGTGTGATCGTGTATCCGTCGATCTTTTTCAGAGTTCCCGTGAATTCCACCTGCGTTGCACCGTTTAAGGTCGTTGAAGGTGCTGCGTCCAGCTTGGAGGTAACGCTTGCTGCATGCATATACTTGTCATTGCCGCGATAAGCCACAACCGTGATCTTCTGATCCGCCATAACACCCTTGCTGTCCGTCCATACCGTATTGGCATCAATGCGGATCGACATATCCCCCCCCGTAGTGCGCAGCTGCAAAATCGCATTGTTGGTATCTTTCTTTACATAGCCGTCCACCGTAATGTTTTCCGATGTTTTCTCTGTGGTATCGGACATCGGGATCACTTTACCTACCGACGCAGTACCGGTACCGTCTGCGCTGATCGCTACGGCATGCAGATAGGAGTCCGAACCACGCTGTGCGATCACGTTTACTTTCTTGTCCAGGATCAGCAGTCCGCCGTTATTTACGTTGGTATCCGTATCCAGCTTGATCGTCATATTACCGCCATTCGTGGACAGATACAGCAGATTGTCTGTTGTATTCTTCTGTACAATACCGGTTACGGTAATGGAACTGCTGGTATCACGGATCGCCGTATTCTGCAGGGCAATATTGCCCGCCAGCCTGTAGGCGTGCAGATATTTGTCTTCCCCGGTATATACTGCTGCGGTAATGGTCGTATCCGGGATCAGTGCATGGATCAGACTGAGATCCGTACTCTTGTCGATCTTGATCTTCATGATGTTGCCGTTTACCTTCAGGCTGAACATCTCATCAGTGCAGCCCTCCTGAACCGTACCGGAAACGGTCGCTACCGACTTTCCATCCGGTGTTCTGTCCACGGTTCCCATCAAAGCACTGCTGGTCTGTGTGGACTGTGTGCTGATCTTGACTGCGTGCAGATAAGCATCCGATCCCTGTGCTACGGTAATATCCACGGTACGATCCTGTTTCAGGAAACGCAGATTATCATACACCGTGGTTGCATCCAGGCGGATCCTTAAGGCGCTGCCATTATAATCCAGCTTGATCGAACTCTGATCGGAGCCTTCCAGGATCTTGCCGGTCACAGTCACGGTATTCATCGTGTTTACGGTAGCCCCCCAGGTTGTACCGGACGGTGCCTCGATATTCTTTGTATGAAGATATTTATCATTTGTGCCGTAATAATATGTCACTTTTACCTTCATACCGTTCATAAGAACACCTGCACCGGTGATCTTTACGTCACTGTCGATCTTGATCGACATCAGACCGCCGGACGTGTTCAGTTTCAGCATATCGTCTGTACTGTCTTTTTCAATCGTTCCTTCCACAACAGGATCGGCCGCTTCCGCCTGCAGGGTTGCAAAACCGTCAAAGAGATTGACATAAAGCCCCATCACCAGAAGCACACTCAATGCCCTGCAAAGCAGATTCTGCACAGTCCTGCTTGCTTTTTTCGCTGTTTTGTGCATTTTTCTCTTTTCCTCCTTCACTTTTTCTCCCTCTATCAATGATATTATGTTGATAAATTATGTCAACTCCTTCTAGTATATAGCACTGTTCTTAAAAAATCCATAGTTTTCTGAAAAAAACGTAAAATTCCCAATCGAAAGCGGTCATAAATCAAAAATCGCCAAAACCATTTGCGATTTCGGCGAACTTTGACGAACACTTCTTATATAAATACCAAGACAGACTATAAGCCGGGTTATGTCGTAGTCCTTGCGGACCGGGATGATCATCTTTCTAGACCGTATGTTACCACACGGCTCAAGCGACCTACCTGAAAGCACGCCGGGCAAGCGTATCGCTTTCTATTTGGTCTTGCTTCGGATGGGGTTTACATCTGCCCCCTCCGTTACCGGAGGGGCGGTAGTCTCTTACACTGCCATTTCACCATTACCGGCAAACGCCGGCTGTATCATTTCTGTTGCACTGGCCTGGGAGTCACCTCCACCGGACGTTATCCGGCATCCTGCCCTGTGAAGCCCGGACTTTCCTCGTGACGCTTACGCGCCCCGCGACCATCCGTCTGTCTTGGTATGTTATATTTCATTATACGTTAAAACACGATCCGCCAACAAATTCACGAACAATGGAATTGTTCGGCAGATGCTCGCTGCTCACACCCAGGAAGTATTCCAGGAACTTGAGCATACGCTTTGCCTCATAATACTCCGGCTCTTCCGGCTTAACCGAGAACAGAAGCGGCTCTGCAAACTGCTTGAGTACCGCCAGCTCATAGATCAGCGCCGAGTTGAAGGTCGCATCCGCGCTCTCCTGGAACGGGAAGATGTTTTCTTCCTCTCCCTGCCGCACCGAAGGCCACATACTGATCGTCCGCTGCGCCGAAGCACCTCTCGTACGCGCATCACGCACCATACGGCGGAGCAGCCGTCCATCCGTAGTCGGGATACGGTTGTGCTCATCAATATTCAAGCTGGTCAGTGCACTGATGTAGATCTTGTATTTGCTCTCCACTGGAAGCGCGTGGCTCATCTTGTCATTCAGTCCATGGATCCCCTCGATCACAAGGATGTCATCTTTTCCCAGCGTCTTCTTATTTCCCTTATACTCTCTGGTTCCGGTGATAAAGTTAAAAGTCGGCAGTTCTACGGTCTCACCGTTTAAGAGGGACACCATATCGTTATTGAAAAGCTCCACATCGATCGCTTCGAGGCACTCAAAGTTGTAGCTGCCGTCCGGATGCTTCGGTGTATCCACCCGGTTCCTGAAATAATCGTCCACAGCGATCGGATGCGGCTGCAGGCCATAGGATGCCAGCTGCACGGAAAGGCGGTGGGAAAACGTAGTCTTTCCGGAAGAAGATGGTCCGGCGATCATAACAAACTTCACACCGCCCCGCTCCACGATCTCCCGGGCGATCTCCGCAATGCGTCGTTCCTGCAGTGCCTCCTGCAACAGGATCAGATCCCCGATCCGTCCGTCACAGATACATTCGTTCAGGTCGCCAACGGTATCCACCCCCAGCTTATTCCCCCATTCGTCTGCTGTTTTCAGCGCACCGAACAGTTTCTTACGCGGAACGAATTCCTCCAGCTGATCCGGTTTTGCCGCACTCGGCAGGACCAGCATAAAGCCGTCCTCATACGGCTCCAGACGGAAGTGTTGAATATAGGATGTATCCGGCAGCATATAGCCGTAGTAGTAATCCCGGTAACCGTCCAGTTCATATACATTGACGGAAGATCCGCGGCGGAAACGGAACAGTCTGTCCTTATCCCGCATCCCGGCTTCCGCAAACATCTTTCTTGCATCATCCGTCGGCATGGAAAACTTACGGATTGGCATCTTTGCATCCACCAGCTCCCGCATGCGCGCATCCAGCTTCCGTAAAAAAGCCTCATCCACCGTCAGTCCCTGTTTCGGGCTGATGTAATAACCATTGCCGATGGCAAACTCCACCTTCACCAGCTTGCTCTTGTCATGTCCGCAGATATCGTCGATCGCTTTGACCATGATCAGGATCGCGGTACGCACATATGACTTGTGGCCACTCGAACGCTTCACGGTAATGAACTGCAGCTCCGCATCCTTCTTGGCACTCTTGCTGAGTTCGCGGATCTTGCCGTTTTCCAGTACCAGTGCGATCTGCGCGTCGTAATCTTTCTGATAGCGTTTCGCCAGCACTTCAAAGAATGTCCCGCGTTCTGCGTGAATGGTCTCCTCGCCGTTTTCTTTTTTGATCTTCAATGTAACCTCTGCCATACCCCTTTACCTCCTTCTGCCCCGGCGCTCTGCGCAGGGGGGATAATCATACTATTACATATGGTTCTTTCTGCGAAGCGCTGTGTACTTCCAGATTCGGAAACCGGCTCCGCAAAAAATCCTTCATATACTTAACAAACAGTTTTTCGATCCCGTAATGTCCGCCGTCAATGATGGTAAGTCCCGCTGCAGCGGCATCAATCCCGGCGTGATGCCCGATATCCCCGGTGATCAGCACTTCCGCGCCGGCCTGCAGCGCATCTTTGATCATATCCTTTCCGGAGCCCGGCGAAACCGCAACCTTACGGATCCTGCGCGAAAGATCCCCGAAAACGTTCACGTGATCCAGAAGAAATACTTCCTTGACCAGCTCCGCACAGTCCGAAACACTCATTTCCTGCGGCAGCAACCCGACACGTCCGATCCCTTCCTTGGATATGGAATCCTCAAAAGTCACCTGCAGCACTTCCCGTTCGGAAAGCCCCAGCCGGTCTGCTGCTTCATCGGCCATCCCCATCACGTCAAAGTTCGTATGCATCGCATAGCATGCCACATCCGCACCGATCAGTTTGAGCAGTCGTCTGCCGACGATATCCTCTTCCGTGATGTGCGAAATGGACGGAAAGATCAGCGGATGGTGTGTCAGCAGAAGATCGGCTTCCGACAGCACCGCTTCTTCCACCACTTCATCCGTGGCATCGACGGACAGCAGGATACTCTTCACTTCCTTCTTTTTCCTGCCGCACATCAGACCGCTGTTATCCCACTTTTCTGCAAAAGAGGGCGGGGAAAGCTGTTCGAGTTCTTCGATGATCTCGCCAAGTGTCATACGGAATCCTCCCAGTCAGAGTTTAATATCTTTATACAGATCTAAAACACCTCATCCGGCCTTTGGCCACCTGTATACGATCCGAAACAGGAATCTCTAAAAGATCGATATCGCCTTCTGTATTAATTTTCTCTCATGCTGCAGCTCTGTCATTCGCTGCGCACGTCGCTCATCGCAACCGGCACGCTGTGCCATGTCTAACTGTTCCAGCGCTTCCGATACAAAACCGTTCCGCTGCTTTAAGTATTCCAACAGGACCGGATGTCTCCTTGCCAGCAGGATCGGTCCGAATGCATCCGCCAGTTCCGGGTCTGTATCCTGCCCCGGAGAAACCTCTTCCCTCTTCGAATCCATGCCGTCCGATGCTTCCGTGACCATGCGCATCATGGGATAATACTTGCCGTCTTCAAAAACGATCTCTTCGTCCGCCGCGAAAAAACCGTTTTCCCGCAGCCATCGGCGAAACGCCCCGATATCCGACTGCGGCTGCAGCACCAGCTGTTTCATCTGTCGTACCTTGTCGATATCCTGCTCCAGAATCCTCTGCATCAGCGGTCCGCCCATACCGGCACAGATCACCGCCTCGGCTTCCCCGGTCTGCATCGCACGCAGGCCATCCGACAGACGGCACTCGATCCGGTCCGAAAGCCCCGCCTCCGCGACATGCTCTCTGGCTGCCGCCAAAGGTCCTTCCCGCAGATCCATCGCCAGCATCCGTGAAAAAATCCCCTCCCGGATAAGGCGGATGGACAGATAGCCGTGATCACATCCTACATCGGCTGCCACCGTGCCGGCCTCACACAGCCGGCCCAGTGCCTCCAGTCGTTTTGATAGTTTTATCATTACTCCAGATAATCCTTGATCCGTTTGCTTCTGGTCGGATGACGCAGCTTGCGCAGTGCCTTCGCCTCGATCTGACGGATACGCTCACGGGTAACATTAAACTCCTTACCTACTTCTTCCAGCGTACGTGCCCTGCCGTCGATCAAACCAAAACGCAGCGTCAGCACCTTGCGTTCTCTGTCCGTTAAGGTATCCAGGATCTCATCCAGCTGTTCGCGCAGCATCGTAAAGGCCGCCGCATCTGCCGGTACCGGCATATTGTCATCCGGGATGAAATCCCCCAGGTGGCTATCCTCCTCCTCACCGATCGGGGTTTCCAGGGAAACCGGCTCCTGCGAGATCTTCAGGATCTCACGCACACGATCCTCCGGCATGTCCATACGCTCTGCAATCTCGGACGGGGACGGCTCGCGTCCCAGCTCCTGCAGCAGCTGACGGTTGATGCGGATGATCTTGTTGATCGTCTCTACCATATGCACCGGGATACGGATGGTTCTCGCCTGGTCCGCGATCGCTCTCGTGATCGCCTGACGGATCCACCAGGTTGCATACGTGGAGAACTTGTATCCTTTCCGGTAATCAAATTTTTCCACCGCTTTGATCAGACCAAGGTTACCTTCCTGGATCAGATCCAGAAACAGCATACCGCGTCCCACATAGCGCTTTGCGATACTTACCACCAATCGCAGGTTTGCCTGGGACAGATCCTGTCCGGCCCGCTTGCCGATATCGATCTTGCGCTGGTTCTCTGCGATCTTCTTATCCAGCTCTTCAATCTTCTTTTTGGCTTCCTGCACTTTCTTGCCGTCATCCACCTGTTTCTGCAGCACGGCACGCTTTTCCGCAAACTCTTCGTTCTTCTGTGCCGCTTCAAAACCGGCTTCCATCTTCTTGGCCAGTTCGATCTCTTCCTCTGCGGAAAGCAGCGGTACACGTCCGATCTCCTTTAAGTACATACGTACCGGATCTTCCATGTTCACGTTGCTGTCGATGACGCCTTCTTCCAGGCTCTCCATATCCAGCGCGATCTCTTCCTCTTCTTCCAGAGCAAGCTCATCCTCCGGGATATCGTCCTCGTCCATTTCCTCAACACGCAGCACGATACGATTCTTATCCAGCGCATCCCAGATGCGGTCAAACTGCTGCGCATCCAAATTAAACTCGGAAAATGCATCGATTACCTGCTTGTACTCAACATAGCCGTTCTTTTTGGATTTGTTCAGCAGGTTCTTCAGGCGTTCATCGATCTGCGCCTGGATCAGCGCTTCATTTTCCTCCGCCTGTGCCTGCGCGTCTTTCTCGTCTGCATGCTTTTTTGCTTCTGCCGGCTTCTTTGCCGCTTTCTTCTCTGTATCTTTGGCCGTCTTCTCCGCCTCCGGTGCTTCTGCTTTTGCCTTCTTCACGACCTTTTCCTTCGCATCGTTCTTTTCTGCCGCTTTCTTTGCCGCTGTCTTCTTTTCTTCCTTCATTTCCGTCTTTTCAACCTTCTTTTCCGTAGTTTTCTTTGCTGCCATAGTTTTGCAAAAACCTCCTAAAGCATTTTAGATCCGTTCGATCCTTCGCAGTTTCTCGAGGATATGCTTTCCTTCTACCACGCGGTTCAAAGCGCTCACATCCGATCCCAGGCTGCCCGAAAGCCGGTCAAAGCTCTCCTGCTTTACACGTAACACGATGTCACGCAAAGCCTTCTCTTTGTCTTCCTTTGCCACTTCCGTCGCGAGCTTGGTCTGAAACACTTCGCTTGCCGCCTCCTGATCCTCGACCTCGTCAAACATGCCAATGATCTCAACCGGCCGGAACACCCCTGCTTCCAGATCCGCAAACATTCTTTCCGCGATCTTACGGTACAGGGGATCGGTAAAATCTTCCGCGGAAATATATTCCCGCACGCGCGCGAAACAACTCTTGTCCTCATTCAGCCATGTCAGCAGTAATCTCTGGGCGTACTTTGCGTGTTCTTCCGCACTGGACTTTTTTTCCGCATTCGCCGGCCGGATCTGCACCCGTTCCTGCGCAGTCTTCAGTCCCCCTCTTGCCGCCTCACTGATCACCCGCTTCTTTAAGCTGTCTTTCGGAATGCCGTATTGTTCCGCTACCGCATTCAGATAGTTTTCTCTTTCCAGTTCTTCGGAAAAGACACAGAGCTTTTTTGCCACTTCGGTCTCAAACTTCGTCTTCTCCGCAGGATCATCGATCCTGTAATCCCTTCGCAGGATACGGATCTCAAATAAAAATCCGTTCTCTGCCTCATCGATCCGTTTCTGATATTCCTCCGCCCCAAGGTTTTTGATGAACTCGTCCGGATCCTTGTAGGGCTGCATGCTTATCACTCTGGCCACCATTCCGGTCTGCCGAAGGATCCCGATGGCACGCAGTGCCGCCTCGGTGCCGGCGCCGTCACTGTCATAGGCCAGATAGATATCACGGTCAAAACGTTTCAGCAGCATCGCCTGCTCCGGAGTAAAGGAGGTTCCGAGCGATGCGATCGCCTGCGTAAAGCCGGCCTGATGCATGGAGATCACATCCATATAGCCTTCGCAGAGGATAAACTGTTTGGCCTTGGACGATCTGGCCAGCTGCAGGCCGTACAGATTCTTTCGTTTTTCAAAAAAAGCGGTTTCCGGAGAGTTTAAGTACTTGGGCTTGGCATCTCCCATCACACGCCCGCCGAAACCGATCACCTTGCCCGCCTGATCATAGATCGGAAACATCACACGGTTCGTGAATTTATCATACAGTCCGTCACGCTCCGAAAAACCTGCCAGACCGGCATCCAGGATGATATCATCCGAAAATCCCTTTTTCCGCAGGTAATTGACCAGCGCATCGCTGTACTGCAGCGAATATCCCAGATGAAACTTATGCAGCGTCTCTTCCGTCAGCTGTCTGGAAGCAAAGTATTTTTTCCCCAATTCCCCGCGCTCGGAGCGCAGCTGCTGGTAAAAAAAGTTTTCCGCTGCCTTCAGCGCATCGTAGATCTGATTCTTCCGGCTCAGGTTCCGCTTCATTTCTTCGGTCATCTCGACCTCGGGAAGCGTGATCCCTGCCCGGTCCGCCAGAAACTTCAGTGCCTCCGGGAAAGTCATATTCTCGTATTTTTGCAAAAAAGTAAATACATCACCGCCTGCGTGGCAGCCAAAACAATAGAAATACTGATCTCTCTGATTCACGGAAAACGACGGTGTTTTCTCATTATGGAACGGGCACAGTCCCGTATAATTGTTTCCATGCCGCTTCAGATGTACATACGAAGAAATGATATCCACAATATCATTCCGGTCACGCACTTCGCTTTTTATATCGGGCGAAATCATCATATTCTTAATACCTACCGTCAATATCAGCCATGCCAGGATTTCGGGATGTAGATCTCCTCATACTTTGCAATGGCAAAATGATCCGTCATAGATGCGATATAATCACAGGCTACACGTTCCACACTCTCGCCACGCTCCATCAGATGCTGAAATTCCGCCGGCATTTCATTATGATGCCCCACAAAATACGCATACAGCGTTTTGACCAGCGATTCCGCCTTGCTCTCTTCCGCCTTCACAATATGATTCTGGTAGACACGCTCAAACATAAACTCCCGCATCTCCGTCATCGCCCACTCCACTTCGGGCGTCATCAGGATATCATTCTTATCGCGGCTCTGCGAGATGATATTGTGGATCAGGTGATCCAGCCGTTCCTTGGTGGTATATCCCAGCACATTACCGATGGAACGCGGCACATCCGCATCCGTCAGCACCTGTGCCCGTATCGCATCATCCATATCATGGTGTATATATGCCAGTTTATCCGAATACCGTACGATCTTTCCCTCCAGCGTCGAGGGCTTACCGCGCAGCTGGTGGTGTTCCATACCGTCACGCACTTCCCAGGTCAGGTTCAGTCCCTCGCCGTCACGTTCGAGAACATCTACCACACGTACGCTCTGCTCATTGTGCCGGAACCCTAAAGGGCACACTTCCTGCAGGGCTCGTTCCCCCGCATGTCCGAACGGCGTATGTCCCAGATCATGTCCGAGCGCGATCGCCTCCACCAGTTCCTCATTCATACGAAGTGCCTTGGCGATGGTCCTTGCGATCTGCGCCACCTCCAGGGTATGCGTCAGTCGGGTACGGTAATGATCCCCTTCCGGGTTCAAAAATACCTGTGTCTTATCTTTCAAGCGGCGGAAGGCCTTGGAATGCACGATCCGGTCACGGTCACGGGAAAAGACGGGGCGGATATCACACTGCTCTTCCTCCCGTTCCCGGCCTTTCGATTTCTCACTGAGCGTCGCATAAGGACTTAAGTTCTCCCGTTCTGCTTTTTCCAATTCTTCCCGGATCAGCATTTCTCGTCACCCCCCGTCCGCATTTCCTTTTTTATAAGAAGTACGCCACACCGGATTCGAAGATCTTCAGATCCTGTTCCCCGTAGATGTTGATCGCCACGTGATCGTCACGGCGCTCTGCGTGTGCCATCTTACCGAAGCACCGTCCGTCCGGAGAAGTGATGCCTTCCACAGCACCGATGGATCCGTTGATATTCCACTCCTCATCCATCGTGACTCTGCCTTCCGGATCACAGTATCTCGTCGCGATCTGTCCGTTCTCATACAGCTTCTTCAGTACATCCGCCGGTGCTACAAAACGGCCTTCTCCATGGGATGCCGCCGAGCAGTATACCCCGCCCAGTTCTGCCTTCTGCAGCCACGGGCTCAGGTTCGAAGCCACTCTCGTGTATGCCATCTTGGAGATGTGGCGGTTGATCGTGTTAAAGGTCAGCGTCGGGCTCTCTGCGGTCTGTCCGACGATCTCGCCGTACGGTACCAGTCCCAGTTTGATCAGCGCCTGGAAACCGTTGCAGATACCCAGTGCCAGACCGTCGCGCTCCTGCAGAAGCGCGGTGACCGCTTCCTTCAGCTTCTCATTCCGAAATGCCGTGGCAAAGAACTTTGCACTGCCGTCCGGTTCGTCGCCTGCGGAAAAACCACCCGGGAACATGATGATCTGTGCCTGCGCGATCTCTTTTGCAAATACTTCGGCCGACTCGCGGATGTCTTCCGCGCTGCGGTTCTTAAATACCCGCACCACCGGTTTTGCTCCGGCTCTTTCAAAGGCTCTTGCACTGTCGTATTCACAGTTCGTTCCCGGGAATACCGGTATAAATACGGTCGGCTTCGCCACTTTGTTCTTGCAGATATGGATCTCTTTTGCCTTGTAATCGCTGCATTCTACCGCAACATCCTCTGCTTCGCCGGATACTGCCGGGAACACACGGTTCAGCGGCGCTTTCCAGCTCTGCAGCGCCTCTGTCTGCGCGATCTTTACACTGCCGTGTACAAATGCACCGTCCGTCACCTTACCGATCTTCCAGATATTGGTGCTGATCTCGTCGTAAGTATCGTCAGCGATCAGTTCATCCGCATCTGCCGCGGACATTTCCACGATGATATCACCGATGCGGTTCGCAAACAGTTCCTCTGTGGTCACTTCTTCCGAGATCTCTGCGCCCAGGCCGTTACCGAAGCCCATCTTGGCTACGGCTGCCGGGATACCGTTGGCATCCAGCACATAAGCTGCCTTGATCCTGCCGCTGTGGATCAGTGCCGTCACGGCATCAAATACTTCCATGGTTTCCTTGTAAACCGGAATATCATACTCATCCTTCGGCACGGAGAACAATACCAGCACATCGCCTGCGGTCTTGAACTCCGGCGTGATGATCTGATCCTGGGTTGCCACATCTACCGCAAAACTTACCAGTGTAGGCGGTACATCGATATGGTTGAAGGTACCGGACATGGAATCCTTGCCGCCGATGGATGCCAGACCAAAACCGAGCTGTGCGTCAAATGCACCCAGCAGTGCCGCAAACGGCTGGCTCCAGCGGGACGGATCCTCGGTCATCCTGCGGAAATATTCCTGGAAGGTAAAGTGGATCTTTTTGTGCTCGCCGCCGGCTGCCACGATCTTGGAAATCGAAGACAGTACTGCATAGATCGCGCCGTGGTACGGGCTCCAGCTGGACAGATACGGATCAAAACCGTAGCTCATCATCGTTACGGTATCGGAAGAATCCGTGCCTGCCATCGGCAGCTTCGCTACCATGGCCTGTGTCTCGGTCAACTGATATTTACCGCCATAAGGCATAAATACGCTTGCTGCACCGATGGAAGCATCAAACATTTCCACCAGGCCCTTCTGGGAGCAGACATTCAGGTCTGCCAGTACAGAAAGCCATGCCGCTTTCTCATCGCCCGCTTCCAGTGCTTCCGCTGCTTTTTCGGAAGCCACTTTCTTCAGCGGATTCTCTTCCTCCTCCGGAATATCCACGGATACGCTGCACTCCTGATGTGCGCCGTTGGTATCCAAGAACGCTCTGGAAAGGTTTACGATATCTTTGCCGCGCCACTGCAGCACCAGACGGGGTTCTTTGGTAACAACCGCCACTTCGGTCGCTTCCAGATTTTCCTCATCCGCATATTTCATAAATTCCGCCACATCCTTCGGATCGATGACGACCGCCATACGCTCCTGGGATTCGGAGATTGCCAGTTCCGTACCGTCCAGACCGGCATATTTCTTCGGCACCTTGTCCAGATCCACGGTCAGACCGTCTGCCAGCTCACCGATGGCAACGGATACACCGCCCGCACCAAAGTCGTTGCACTTCTTGATCAGACGGCTCACTTCCGGCCGGCGGAACAGACGCTGCAGCTTACGCTCGGTCGGTGCATTACCTTTCTGTACTTCCGCGCCGCACACCTCGATGGACTGCTCGGTATGTACCTTGGAAGATCCGGTAGCACCGCCGCAGCCATCACGGCCGGTACGTCCGCCGAGCAGGATGATGATATCGCCCGGATCGGAAGTCAGACGCATTACATTCTTTCTGGGAGCAGCACCCATCACGGCGCCGATCTCCATACGCTTTGCCACATAGTTCGGGTGGTATATTTCCTTAACATAGCCGGTGGCCAGACCGATCTGGTTACCGTAGGAAGAATAACCATGTGCCGCACCACGAACCAGTTTCTTCTGCGGCAGCTTGCCCTTTAATGTATCGGCTACCGGTACGGTAGGATCTGCCGCGCCGGTGATACGCATTGCCTGATATACATAGGAACGTCCCGACAACGGATCACGGATCGCACCGCCGAGGCAGGTGGCAGCACCACCGAAAGGTTCGATCTCGGTCGGATGGTTGTGGGTTTCATTCTTAAAGCTGATCAGCCACTCTTCCGTGTACGGGTTGGTTCCGTCTCCCGGTGTGATCTCTACCGGTACCACGATGGAGCAGGCATTGATCTCGTCCGACTCCTCCATATCCGTAAGCACGCCGTCGTGGCGCAGTTTCTTCATTGCGATCAGAGCCAGATCCATCAGGCAGACAAACTTGTCATCTCTGCCCTTGTACAGCTCCTCTCTGGTATCCAGATAGCTCATATAGCTGGTTTCCAGCGGGGTACGGTAGTAACCGTCCGCAAAGGAAACGTCCTTCAGCTCGGTCGCAAACGTCGTATGGCGGCAGTGATCGGACCAGTAGGTATCCAGCACGCGGATCTCGGTCATGGACGGATCCCTGTGTTCCTCTCCCTTGAAATAGTTCTGGATATGCAGAAAATCCTTAAAGGTCATTGCCAGGCCCAGGGAATCGTACAGTTCCTTCAGTGCCTTCTCATCCATCGTGCCAAAGCCGTCAAAGATCTTGACATCAGCCGGCTCGTCATATTCCGTAACCAATGTAGCCGGTTTTTCCAGACCGGTCTCGCGGGAATCTACCGGGTTGATGCAGTGTGCTTTGATCCGTGCAAAATCGTCATCCGAGATATCACCGGTGATCACATAGGTCACGGCCGTCTTGATGATCGGCGCTTCGTCTTCCTTTAAGAAACGCACGCACTGTTCCGCCGAATCGGCACGCTGGTCATACTGTCCAGGCAGATACTCCACTCCGAACACCCTGCCGCCTGCCGGGATCTCGATCTCTTCCCGGTACAACAGATCTACCGGCGGTTCGGAAAAGACCGTTTTGCAGGCCTGTTCCAGCACTTCGTCGGAAATATTCTCCACATCATAGCGGATATAGACTTTGACACTCTTCAGTCCCTTGATGCCGAGATAGCCTTTGATCTCGTGCTCCAGTTCTCTGTCCTTTACCGCATACTCCGGTTTCTTGGTTACGTAGATACGCTTAACGCCGCTCATTTTCTTCCTCTCTCTTTAATGTTGATACACTATTGTTGAGCCATGGGGACGGTTCTTGTGGCTCGTTTTGCAAAAACCTGCCACAAGAACCGTCCCCGTGGCTCAACAGACACACAGAGTTTATTATATCCCCTTTTTCAATGCATGGCAAGGGGACTTCTTTCTCCCTCTGTCCGGCATATTTTTTCTTACGCCGTCCAGAAATCTACCAGTTCCTTCATCTTGCTGACGGTGTGCCAGAGTACCCCGTTGCGCACACCCTCGTTCCAGACCGTTCCCTTGGTCATTCCGCGCAGAACATAGCTGGAGAGGATCGCACCCAGGTTCTCGATCTCCATGATCTGTGTCTTATCGATCAGTCTGTGTTCGTCCTCTGCGGTCTGCAGATGGTACCGCCGGTAGATATAGACATAATTCTTTGTCACAAATGCCGTCTTCTGCGCTTTTTTGATGAAGCCCAGCAGTGTGGAATCATAGACCGGCACCTTGATCGTATTGCCCTTGCCTTCCGTGGGATCGATCGCCCGGCTCATATCCTGCCCCTTTTTCGACTCCAGCCAGCCCAGATAACGGGAGAGTTCTTCCACATCATTCCGGTATTTGTTCAGTTTTTCGGTTACGCTCTCCTTCGAATCCTGCATACATCGTCTCCTTTCCTTAATACAGCAATCGGATCAGTTCCATCGCCTCGTCATATTCAAAATCCGCGACTGCCTTCTTCACCTCCAGCAGCTGCCGGCGGATACCGGTATCCAGCGGATACGTGAGCAGATTATCGATCTTGCGTGCCGCCTCCGACTGCTCGAGCAGTTCCAGACTCCCCTGCAAGGAATGCAGCATGTTGGAAAACTCCTCCCAGGTCAGTTCCTCCTCACGGATCTGTATGATCTCCTCGCGCAACATACCCGCATTGTCGAGAGCTTCCCGGATCGACTCGAGCATTTTTTCGTACTGCGCGATCAAAAATTCGCCTTCCCGCTCGATGATCTCGATCTTGCCGTCACGTCCGGCATATTCCTGCAGGCGTGCCAGCTCGGACAACTGGTTGGCACCGATCCCGGCCATCAGCCCCTTCAGCGCATGTACCTCAAAAATATACTGCCGGTAACTCTGCGATTCCAGACAGTCCCGGATGCGCTGTACATGCCCCGGTCCGTCGTCGCAGATGTACTTTAAGATCTGCAGATACCGCCCCTTGTCTCCTCCGTAATTCTTCAGACCGGCTGCCACATCCACATTCGGCAGATCGATCTGTACATCACTGTAATCAAATTCATCGCTTTCCTTATCCACATAATGGATGATCTCCGGCGGCAGGAATTTCTTCAGGATCGCCTCCATGCTGGAAAGTGCGATCGGTTTCGAAATGTATTCCTGGAAACCGTTCTGCAGGAACATCTCTCTGGTGCCGCTGATCGCATTCGCCGTAAGCGCTATGATCGTCAGGTTCCGGATCCCCGGGTCCTTGTGTTTGCGGATCAGTGCCGTCGTCTCGATACCGTCCATTTCCGGCATCATCTGGTCCATCAGGATCATATGGTAGTTGTTCTTTTCGATCTTCTCGAGGCACTCCTGCCCGCTCATCGCCGTATCCACGCGCACCTGATACATCGTCAGGATACCGCGTGCCACCTTGATGTTTGTGATGTTGTCATCAACCACCAGGATCTTGGCCAGCGGCGCGATAAAGCTCTTACGCTCATGCTCCGGTTGTGCCGGCAGTTCCAGATAGTCATAGTTCCCCATCGGCGTATCATCTGCCACCTTCTGATAATAGGTAAAGGAGAATACGCTGCCGATACCATAGGTACTCTTAACCGAGATCGATCCGCCCATTCCTTCCACCAGGCGCTTGCAGATGGCCAGCCCGAGTCCCGTCCCCTCGATGGTACGGTTGGTGATCATATCCGCACGCTGGAAACTGTCAAACAGTGTCGGCAGGCTTTCCTCACGGATCCCCTTACCGGTATCTTCCACGGAAACCTTTACAAATGCCCGGCCATTCTGTGCTTCCCAGCCTACATTCAGGCGGATGTACCCGCGGCTGGTGTACTTTGCGGCATTGGTCAGGATATTGGAGTAGATCTGCCGTACCTGGGTCTCGTCTCCCAGAAACATCCGGGGAATGTCCTCCTCCACATGTACGATAAGCTCTACGTTCTTATCCGCCAGACGCACCCCCACCATATTGCAGATATCCTTCAGCACCAGCCCCAGGTTATATTCCGTCTCGGCCGATTCCACCTTGCCGGTCTCGATCTTGGAAAAGTCCAGGATCCCGTTGATGATCGAGAGCAGGGTGTTACTGGCACTGCGGATGTTATTTGCATTTTCCTCAACCTTGCTGTTGATATTGTCATTTAAGATCAGCTCCGTCATACCGATGATGGCATTCATAGGAGTACGGATCTCGTGGCTCATATTGGCAAGGAATACCGATTTTGCCTGGTTGGCTTTTTCTGCCTCTTCCTTCAGTTCGATCAGCGTGTTGGTAAACTCATGTTCCTCGGTCTTGTCATTGATCCAGATCGTGGTCCCTTTGTAGGTCTCCTTGTCATAAAAAGGCACCAGCGAGATCTGGTACTGCCGCCCGTTTGCTTCGATCTCCGTCTTGTCCGACCGCTGCAATCTCGTAACGATCGCTTCCTGGTATCCCTCCATGCTCAGCTGCGGGAAGATCTCCTTCGCCCGTTCATTGACAAAAAGGATACGCTCCAGTGCATCGATCACCACGAACCCTTCCTCGATCGTCTCAATGATATCATCCCGGGCCATCTGCAGGGAGTCAAACATCCGATAGCGGTATACGATCA
Source organism: Lachnospiraceae bacterium (assembly GCA_017634975.1). Lineage (GTDB taxonomy): Bacteria > Bacillota > Clostridia > Lachnospirales > Lachnospiraceae > NK4A136. The sequence goes on from JAGBMJ010000030.1 coordinate 16,728, forward strand.
CCACGACAGCGATCCACGTTGCCGCGATCACCACCGGCAACAGGGAATAGGGAAGCAGCAGCTGCACCGGGAACAAAAGCAGTATCCCGAACGCAGGTACCAGATTGATCACGGCGATCCACTTGGCGCCCTGATTGGTTTCCAGTTTTTTATTGCAGTAATTATTATACGTAAAATGAAACGCCAATGCACAGATCAGTGCATTACAGACACCCGTACCATAGTATAGTATTCCGAAGATCCCGTTTTCTCCCTGATGAAAATAATAGACCGAACCTGCCTCCGGAGACCGTCCCAGAAAAAGCAGCAGATTTACATTCATCACCAGATAGACCAGAAGCGCCACTTCCGGTGCGCGTCCCATCTTCATTCCGCAGGATCGTATCGAAAAAAAGGCAAGGGCCACAACAAACATGGTCTGGCCGGCTCCTTCCAGAAGAGCCGCCACCTCCATAGTTCCCGTATCCTTTGCCCCCAGACCGATCAGGGCGCTGCCGATCACTACGGCAGCTGCCAGTCCGGTAAAGTTTAATCCTTTTTGAATGGGAGAAGTCTCCCGACGATTGATCGCGATCAGCGACGCTATCAGAAAAGCTGCCACCAATACACAGATCACACGCAATACGATCACCATTCTTCATTATTCCTCAGATATTCCTCAGAATAGGTCACCCCAGCCGCTTCCAGGATCTTCTTTACATTGCTGTATTGTGTAACCAGTGCATGCTCGTTCTTCACTATCACTTCTGCCCCTGCCGGCAATTTTCCTACCGCCTCCGGCAGCCGTTCAAGTTTCACTTCCACATCATCCAGTGTGATGATCTCTTCACCTACAACGATCACATAAGGGCCTGTCTTCTCTCCGGCGTCCGGTGCTTTCGTTTCCGGCGTCGGCTGTTCCGGTTCGACCGGTGCCGGCTGCTGTTCCGGTACTGCCGATGCGCTTCCCGGAAGAAGACCTCCGATGCCGCCCCGGCCAAAATTCAAGCCCAGTCCGATCAATAACAAAGCAAGCAGGATGATGATCAATAAGCCCGCTTTTCCCTTTTTCTTCTTTTTATCCTTTTTTGCTTCTTTCTTCTCCGCCTTCTCCTGATCTGCCATTTTATTCATCTCTCCTGTGATCACTTATTCTTGTTCCGTCTCACGATACTGTACAAACACATTTTTGTTGTGCCCGGCAGTATTTAATACTTCCGATACCATCTCAAAATCGCTCTGATAAAGCTTATTCCCATCATAGGTAAAAACCAGAAAGACCTGTTTATCCTGACCGGCACGCCCCACCTTCGTCTCGACACTTTCCTGCAGAAACTGCCAGGCCGCTTCCGTGCTGTCCCAGTCAAAATGAAAGCTTTCCGTGCTGTTATCCCTTATCACCTGAAGGGTCCGCCCGGTTTCTTCCGGCAGAATACTGATATAAAAGATCTCCGCATCCGCCAGAAGGGATTCGTATTCCGTCAGCCGTTCCTGCACATTTTCCTGCAACGCTTCCGCTTCGGCGATCTGTGCCTGTGCTTCCGCGATCTTTTCTTCCGCTTCCGCTGCTTTGGCATCCACCGCCTCGGCATTGCGGATCAGGATCAGAAACAACAGGATAAAGATCACATCCAGAAGCGGCGTCAGATCTGCTGTTATGGACCGGTTACGCTTCCTCATCCTTATTCTGCGCCTCCGCCGCCTGTGCCGTTCCGGCTGCTGCCGGATCTGCCATCTCTTCCGCTGCTTTTACCGGCTCCGGCTCAGCCGCCGCTTCTGCCTCTTCCGAAGGCTCCCGGCGAACCGCTGTTTCCGTTTTCGGAGCCTTCACCGTTTCTTCGGCAGTTTCCGTCTCCGGCATCTCCCGCGTTGCCGCCTTTCTCGCTGCCGCTGCGTTCTCCGGTATGCTCTCTGCCTTTTTTTTCGTTCCCTCGTACTCCCGCATCTGGATCAGTTCCGTGATGCGCTCTCCCATATCCAGATGGAAAGAGATGCCGGAATCCACCAGCTTGAAAATGATCGTAAAAATGATCCCCCACAGGGTAGAGGTCAGTGCCCCCATAAATTCGCCCGTCAGATCCGCACTGCTGTCCACCAGATGCAGCAGGGAGATCACGGTTCCCAAAATACCCAGGAGCGTAAATACGCCTGTCAGGTTGCAGAACAATGTATAGAAGAATTCTGCCTTCTGCCACTTTTCGTACAGGCTGAAATAGGTACTGTTTTCCCTGGCCTGAACAATCGCCGCCTCGGCATTTCCCGAGGAAATATTGATCCTGGGTGCCACGCTCTCATACAGCGCACGCGCCTTCTTCCAGGCAAGAAAAAAGATCACGGCATTCACAACAGCCATCGCAAAGATGATCCAGTCATAACTGAAAAAATTCGAAAACAGTATTTTCATATACTTTTAGATTTCCTTCACCCACAGCCCGTGCAGATTACAGTATTCGTATACCGCCAGGGCACTGTCTCCATCCGCAAGCACAAATTCCGCAGCCGGCTTTTCCTCCGGTTTCAGATACCTGATCTGGCAGCCGTTTTTGGTTTCCAATGCGATAAACTGGATATAATGCGCCTCGATCATCGGGTGTTCCACCTCTCCGATCTGCACCTTTACCGTATTGCCCTCCACCGTAACCGAGGGCACATGCTTTTCAAAAGCACCATCCGTTGCACCGGGCACCAGTTCCTTCATCGGTGCGCCGCAGCACACTACAGGCACTTTGCCGTCATTTACTTTCGTAATGATATTTCCACAGGTTTCACAACAATAAAATTTCATGATCCGGACTCCTTTCGATCTGTGTTCAGAACTCGTTAAAACAACGCATATATTATAACACAGATCCCAGCCTGCTTCAATGTGCAAAAAAACGGATCCCGGGCTGTGCTCTCTGCAGGAGCAACCCAAGATCCGATTGTTTTCAGTTACTGTTTTTCCGGATAAACTCGCGCAGTGAATCCGGTCCGGTAAAGATCCTTTGGCTATTCGCCGTTTTTTCCGGAACATAAGCCGTTCCTTTTGCGATATACCTGGTGTACGGATACGGCCCGTCATATGACCGGTCATCATAGTAGATATCAATGACCGTATCACAGTGATGAAGGACCGCATTGATCTTCAGTTCCGCCAGAGCTTCTTTCTCCGTCGCGCCTTCACTGTCCAGCGTGATCGGCACCAGGCCGGCGATCCTTTCTTCGTACTCCTTCCCCTTATACCCGATCGGATAGGTCTTCACATCATCCATCTTTTTTAATACGATCTTATAGGCCTCTTCGATCAGCTGACCGCATTTTTTGCATAACGGAGCACGTTTATGAAGCCAGTAATTCGCAAAATGCTCTTCCCGCGATCCCATAAACTCATAGTGTTCAAAACTCTTATTTTTGTTCTGCTTCCCACAGCAGGAACAGGTGATGATCCTGTTTTCGTTGAATCTTTTAGCCGCATACCCAACCCCAGCGATTGCTACCGGAACAACAAACCATGCCATAACATACACCTCCTTTTGTGATCCTCTCTTACATACCGGATTATAACACAAAACGAAGTCCTTCTGCCAATCCAATTCGAAATATCTGCTACCATTGACTTCTTTCCGATGAAATTTTGGATTTATAGATATATCCGGTCATGGAATCTGCTGTCGATACAGAAAAAGCCGCAACCATCGACAACAGGATCAGCAATCCGATCGTACTCATAACATTATAACGTACCTTTCGTCCGTTACGGATATCCACATCATCGACGTATTTCCGTGTATCACGCTGACTCCACAATACAAACGCCAGCAGAAGAAATATCAGATGGAAAAACATCAGCATGCAGCACATCACAAAGGCACTTTCCACACGATCGATCCATCGGTTCAGATACAGCAGATCCGCGATCATAAAGATCCCAAATGCGACCAATGCCAGTACCGCCGAGATCTTGCTGTCCTTCGCATAACAGTTTTCCACAGCTTCCGTTCGTGGCAGCCGCCCGAGATCATCCTCATAGTCCTTCTTTCTGACCGGGATCTCGAAATGATTCTTTTCCAGCCGCTTAAAATACACCACGGTATCGATATACAGGAGCAGGGATAACGGAAACAGCGGTATCGAAGCCACTCCAAAAAGGCTTATCCAGACCAGATACTCCTCCAAGAACGAAGGTAATACGTCTTCTGTCGCAATCCCTATCCCGAACAGTAACAAACCTGCTCCTGTCACGATCATCAGGATCCGACAGACCTTCTGAAAGACTTTATCGTATTTGATCGTAGTTTTCATCATCCATATCCCCGCAAATCAGCCTTGATAACCTGTAATATACACCGGGAACATACAAAGATGCTTGATCCTTGTGTGAACAGCCTTCTTTATCGTGCAAATGGCACTCTCGCAGGAACCGAAAGACCACCGGGTCCGTCCCCGTGGTTCTTTTGTCAATAATAAAAAGCGTTCTGCTTGCAGAACGCTATAAAACAAAAAACTTATCCTTTTCCCTATCCCACGCAGACCATCAGCGGACCATAATAGTGCAGGAACGTCATAACCAAAACCATCATACAAAAGAGCTTTTTCTTCGTCTTAGTCATCGTCAGATCCCCCTCTCTTACACTGCCCCCCTTGGGTCTGCCACTATTCTGTTGTATGACATCACCTTGGTATGCCATTACTAATATTATATATGAAAGAGCCATTCCATACTATGCGCAAAAGCGTATATATAATTCCTCCCCATTTGTGCAATGTACACAGACAAATATGCAAAGATCACATCTTTGACGGTTCATATTCAGTAATCCTTACCACATCACTGCTTTCAAAGTCCGGATGTTTCTTAATCCCCTTAAGATATGTGTCAAAGAATTCTCTGTGGATCCTGCACACCGTTTCGTGTTCCATGTCCGGATCCAGTTTTCCCACCATGGATTTCAGCGGGATCATATACTTGCAATCCGTAAAGCCGATATGCTGCATATCACGCAGGATAACATGATATGCCACATTCCTGTTCCTGAGGAATGCAACGGTTACAGTATTTTTATTCGGTTCGCAGTTCATCTGGAGAAACGGTGCATCCATCGGTTTATCATGATCTCCGAAAAGACCGCCGTCAATATTGATCCCGCAGGTAAAGGTTTCCGGTTCATCTTCACAAAGTGAATATGCTGTCAATCCGCCCATGGAATGTCCGCTGACCCCGATGCCGTTGCCAAAGTCAATCCTGTCAGAATACTTTTCCCTAAGATAACGCAGAGCTGCTTTGGTATCCTGTTTCCATTCCGGCAGTCTCTCCGCTATGAAACGATTGTATTTTTTCTGCATGGAATCAAACTGCTCATAGAGTTCCTCATTTGTCCCTTTTGCTTTCATGATCTTCATTATCGCAAAAATCGACGGGATTACGGGAGAATAGAGTTTCGATACGAGCCCCTTGGGCATTTTGTATGTCGTTCCGTCATCCAGTTCCGTGACCAGCGCTTCATGCGGATGTCCTATGGATGCCACAAAGTATCCGCGCGAAGCCAGTTCGATGCAGAGATAAGTGTTTGCATCAAGAAACGATCCGTATCCGTGATTAAAAAGGATCAGTGGAAAACGTTTTTCATCGATAAATGGCGCCTGTTCATAACACTCGGAACGATTGGTTCCGTCCTGCTCCGCCTTTTCATAATTCAGCGGTATCCAATACGTCTTCTTCAACATAGCGAACATTTCCCTGCTCAGATACCGCGCCTTCGGCAGATCTTCCACTGACGCTTTTGCCGCCGGATAATACACTTTGACCGGAACGGACCGCATGGTCCCGGGAGCATTGTACATTGTCTCTTCACGATCATTGTATACCGTATAGGAAAATGTTCCGACTGCATATTCACCGGCCGGTTTCGGCGTTGATGTTTTACTCATTGATACTTCACTTGATCCTCCCGAATACATCTTTCTATTCTGATAACAGCAAGTATATCTCCCCGGAAGATTTATGGTCCCCCGCGAAGATCTATACGATCTGTTTCCCGGATATCAAAATGATCCGTTAGGTATTCCCATCCATCACTATAGACTATAACGCTTATTTCCGATTCCGTACTACCTTTTCTGATCTGTATCCTGCAATCTTCATGCTCCCAATTGTTGCACTTAAATGTTCCGACATGGACAGGTATGACCTTATCGTCCACGTGAAGGTTAAAATCACAATAATAGATCCCGTAATTTGCCGAATGAACAAACAGTCGGGTATGCACACGATGCTCCTTTGCCTCCCAGCCATATCCGCCATGCCATACGATATCAGACACTTTGTATGGAGTATCAATAAAAACTGTCTTATGATAAAAATAGGTTGCCCAGAATAAAACGAAAAGAATAGCAAGCAATATCACGATCGCAGGTATAATTGACTTCTTACGTTCCATATACGATCCCTCCCGTTGAGTCAATATTATACCTTTCGATAAATCTGCAGTTCCACCATCGTGTGAACCGCATAATATTTTGCGTGGACGGGATTTTATCTCCACTGTCCGGGCAACAGCATGCCATCATTTCTCCTGCATCACTCACAACACCATAAGCCTCTGCGTTCTCCAAATGATCCTGATAAAGAGAATCGGGAAAATCATATTCCTCCGGCGTATGAACAATTTCCCCTTCCGCAGATTTCCTGATAATAGAGATTCTACATCCTTCACTATTCAACGGACTCAACTCAAGGTCATAATGACTGTCACTTCTTGTGACCATAGGAGAGTATCAAAAAAGCCTTGAAACTCAATGTTTTCAAGGCTTTCTGTGTTTCGCAGGGGATGAAGGAGTCGAACCCTCTTCGACGGTTTTTGAGACTGTGCCATTCCGCCCGTCGAGCCCCTTGTTTTATAGCCCTCTTTATTTTTTCCTCAATTTTTTCCTCACTTTTTCCGCCCAAGGCAGAATATATTCATTTCTTCTTAGATCAGATCCCGAGTTCCTTTCTGAGATCTTCAGAAGAAATAGTCCCCTCTTCCAAGATGGAGCGTTCTCCTTTATCCATTTCTAACTGAAATTGATAAAGCGCTATCTGTTTTTCCGTTTCGTCAAGTTCTTTCATATCTATCATAACTATTGAACCATGCACATTCTTAGTCAGGTAAACCCGGCTGCTGTATTTTACTTCGTTTACAACGCTAGTATAATTGCTAAGTTCTGAGATTGGTTTAATATTTGGCCTTTGGTATTTCTCCTCCATATAAACCTAAGTATATTATAAACCTGTACCGTTATGGTTGCAATGAAATTTACAGCATTTTTGCAATAAAAAGACCTCGCAGTATCTACCGCAAGGTCTAAAGTATCGATATTTAGTTGTGACTTTTACTGAATTGCTCCAGACTGAATCATAGCCTCGCGCCTTGCCTGCCCCCTCGGCAAACAAGCATCACCCCTCATTCCGGGAATGCTATGATACGGCTGCAGAACAGGTTTTCGGGCTTTTACCAACGCTTCTTCAGCCCCAAGACGGGCTTTCTCATCAAAGACTGGAGGGGTGATCAACCTAAATTCAATCGTTTGAATCTCCTCGGCCTTAATCCCAAAGTAGATTTCAGGCGCATACGCCAGGTGATGAGCGTGCACATATAATCTTCTGATAGTTCTCAGCGACTGTCCGATGTATATGCTCTTTCCATTGATGATTATTTCATAAACCCTTGCGAGCACATCATTTTCTCTGGGCCTAAGCGCATCAAGCGAGGGTATATGCTTGGCTATAAATGATCTGCCCACCTGTGACTCCGCCCAAATTTGTGCAGGCTGAAACTCATTCAAAAGATACTTTTTAAACTGCTTCATTTTTGAAGTTCCTTTCTTATAAAATATTGACACAACAAGTTGCCGACTGATCAGATCGCTAATTTCATTTTACAAATTTACATATGTTTTTCCAAGGGACACTTTAAAAGTGTCCCAGATTTCTCATTTTTCTTGAAACATTTGCCATGCATTCCAAATCTTCTATATTCCGACTCTCATCTGCCAAAATTCTAGCCGTAGCTTTGCATAGCCAATCATATGATACCCACTTTAAAGAAAGGTCACTTGCAACTGCCAAAGAAAGTTTAATATGTCTATCCGAAAACTTTGGCATGGCCTGCCTAACAGCCCCGATCATTTCGTTGGTTATACACAGCTGTCTTACAGAATCCCTATAGGGCTTATAGCAACTATTACCATGATCCCCGAATTCTCCATAGCCAAATGAGTCGTGGTTTTTAATAAGAAAATCCACTCCCTTACCTGCATAATCAACAACATCGTCAAAATGCTCCAATAATTGATTTTTAATATGCATCATGATATGCACCTCCATATGTGAATTATTTTCCCGGCCCGGTTGCTTCTATCATAGCCGGTCTCCACAATAAAAAACAAGGGACACCCTTACAGTGTCCCATCTACTAAATAATTTATTTATTGCTAATCATAAATTGATAGCAACCATCAAAATTTAATTTGTAAAAATCATCTTCTTCCGTAATATGTAACTCGTCAGATGTCACCCTTTCTACCAATCCATGTACTACAAGTTCGCTTAATCCAACTTCTATTCCAGCACTCGTTATCCTATTTTTATATCTTCCCGCTAATGCATCCAGTTGGGAAAAGCTAATTGTTCTACCGGGAAAATAATAATATATTTTACTATCGCTCCCATATCTTGATAAGTATTTGTACAAAAGATCATTTTGTGATTCTTTTTGGGGGGATTCTTTTTTAGGAGATTTTTTAGTAGGTTTTTTTACAGAAAAAACACTTTCCTTGACATCCTCTTCTATCGTCCTACCAAGTAGTAGCATCATCAATACCTTTTTCCCTGTACTCGATATAGGTGATTTTTCAGAATTATTATTTCCGCGATTATGGTCCTTTGCCATATTAGCACATAGAAGAAAATCTGATATATTTATCGTCTCAAACTTCCTCGCGCCGTTTAAGTGCTTAAGATTTATCTCTTTCAGCAATTCAAGAGGCATTTTTTTATATGTTCTCCAATTAGTTTTATTTGTTGGAGAATACCTTCCATCAGCTCCCCCATTCTTTTCTTCTTTCCCATAAAAACACTGCGGATTATCGAATGTCCATTTTACAAATCTTTCAATATCTATAAACGTATTATTAGATTCCATAACTAAATACCTCATCCCAAGATTATTTCTTATACTTCTTGTACATTCCCTTTACATCCTCAAGGATCTGATTGCGCAGATTTTTCGGTTCCTTGACTGTTCCTTTTTGCTACTCATTCCAATTTTTTTCTGCCCTCTTGATTTTCTTCTCCATATAAACCTAAGTATATTATAAACCTGTACCGTTATGGTTGCAATGAAATCGTACCGTCCTATCTATCCTCGAAAAATACGTTAATGATATAAAGAGCGATATTTTCCTTGATTACTATCATTATTGGAGCGATTTCGAATCAGCAACCAATAGTTTTCCTTCCCTCCCCCCCTTCACAATGGGATTGGAGACAGATAAATGGTTTCTTTGATGAAATACAAACCGAAATTACTTCTGTGCCATATTCCTTGCAAGCAGGATATGATTATGTTCCAAACCGATCAGGAGGCTTTTGGGGACTATGGTATGGTTCTGACTGGGATAATACCAAACAAGACACATATAAGGCAACCCTATATCTGCAGTTTGAAGCTACCCAGGCTGAATCAGGATATTTATATAAAATATGCCTGAAATTATCTAACGATTCAGGTAAAGCCAATGAGCATTTCTTAACCGTAAAAAGAAAACTCGTCGAAAATATCGAGAATTACGGTTTCAACAGGCCAAAACGTATTGGTTCCGGACAACATATAACCATCGGCATTATGAATGGTTTTCCAGACGACTACTGTAAGTTAAGGGAAAGCATATACGATTCTATAAAGAAATACAGAATCCTGCTCAATGATTTCAAAAAACAATAATTCTATTATAAGATTTAATCTGGGGAGAGTATTATGTACGCTACCGGCAATAAAAAGATGCTTAACATTCTCATACTGAATATTCTGCGGAAGTATTCAGATGAAGATCATGCTCTTAACCAGCAGGAGATCATCCGTCTCCTGAAACTCAACTACGGAATGGAATGCGACCGAAGATCAGTAAAGAACAATATCATGTCCCTCATTGAAATGGGATATGATATCTCCATGGTAAAAGGCTACCGTCTTCTCTCTCGTGAGTTCGATGATGCCGAGTTGCGCCTCTTGATTGATAGCGTTCTGTTCTCTAAATCAATCTCGACAAAACAGGCTAAAGGACTGATCACCAAGATTCGAGCACTAGCCAGCAATTTCTTTAATGCCAAGGTAAATCATATAAGCAATCTTCCGGATTTGCAAAGAACCATTAACAAACAAACCTTGTATTCACTGGACACAATCAATGATGCCATATCCGCCAAAAAGAAGATCAGTTTTATCTATAACTCTGTCGGAACCGATTTCCAGCTACACCCCCGTCGTAAAGATCCATACATCGTCAATCCATATCAGATCGTAGCAAATAATGGATTCTTCTACCTCATCGGTAACTATGATAAATACGATAATATCGCCCACTTCCGTATAGATAGAATGACGGATGTCCTTATGCTCTCCAAAAAAGAAAAACCCATGAAGGATATACCAGAACTGAAAAACGGACTAAATCTCCCAAAGCATATGGCCGAGCACATCTATATGTTCAGTGGCCAAAGCACCCCCGTCACTTTACGCACCACTCCAGAGATGATGAATGAACTTACAGATTGGTTCGGCAATGACATACGCATCATAAAAAAAGACGAATGCGAACTTATCGTCATCGTGAATTGCATTGAGGCTGCTATGCGCTTTTGGGCACTACAATATGGATTATACGTAGAAGTAATAAAAACCATTTCACTAAGGAATAGCTGGCTTTATATGATTGCTCCATAATAGCTCTAGCTATTTTTTCCGCCCGATTTTTCCCCGTATCCGCAATTGATAAATCAGCCTTAATCACATGGGAATCAACAATTTCTCCCCATATAAGCAGGTAACCGCGTACCTTTACGGATTTGTTAAGATTCTTAACACTTTTGTAACGGTAACCGGTCACCTACTTTCAAGGACGGTTGCTAGAATCACTATTGTAAGACTAAATTCAACTACATACAAGTGGAACTTAGGGGGAGATTCTGTAAGAGTAAGATCTACTAGAGGTATTAGAAGTGAAATTTAACTTTTCACTTCACACCCACTTTAGATGTGGGAAGTTTTAGTTGTGTTATTTAAGGATTTATGCTAAAATTGCAAAAAATCGGCCAAAGGTCTGAATAACGTCACAAACACTGATTATTTCAGCCCAAAAAGAATTATGCGTTTGTTTATGCACCACCAAAACAATCACGGAGGAAATGAAAATGAAAAAACTTTTAGCAACTGTAACGCTAACAGGTGCAGTCGTTGCAAGCCCATTAACAGCTTTTGCGGCGCCACAGACAATGCCTGACGGAACTATATTTGATGCTGAATACTATGCACAGAATAACCCTGATGTGGTAGCTGCACTCGGTACAGACGCTGGGATTTTATACCAACATTATGTGATGTCCGGAAAAAATGAAGGGAGACTGCCTTACGCGCAAACTTCCACAGCGACAAATACAACCGGAACAACGATGTGCTTAGCAGACGGCACTGTGTTTGATCCTGTGTACTACGCACAAAATAATCCTGATGTGGTGGCCGCGCTTGGAACAGACGCAAATTTGCTTGCACAGCATTATTTACAGTCCGGTAAGGCAGAGGGTCGCAAGCCGTCAGCAGGGGGAGTAACAAATCAAAGTCCTGTCAGTACAGCTACGAAATGGGATTCATTTGACTATGATCTGGCGAGAATGAATAGATTTATGAAAAGTGTATTTTTGGGCGATGAAGAAGAAACAGGTTGGGTGTTTGACTATGAAGCAGGACTAAAGGAAAATCAAGCAATTGTTATTACTAACAGATTAAATGATCAGCTGGGTGTTATTTACGATCGACAGGGCATCACTTATGCTGATCCGGCTTTAGTTTTTGAGAGAAAGGATTGGAGTGGTGATCCGGTATACCAGCGAGTATGGAGTGAAATGGTGGAATCCGCTAAAAACCGATCAAATGATACAAAGGTTATCCTAAACCCGGGGGATGTTGCGGCTTATGCAAAAATATACGGAGGGTACGATAGATTTCAAAATCTTCTGGATAACCTGGCAATTGATTTTGAAAAAGCTGGTTATGCAGATTATGTTAATATGACGTATGGCGCTAATGTTTTGGAGTTTACTATGGATACACCTGTAGAGATACAGGCATGGGTTTATTATGATTATCGTACAACAGATATGTTTGAAAACTATGCTGATTACGATTATTATGGTCGACTTGTTACATCGGGATTTGACGAAGCTCTCTTAAGAAGGCACCCCGAGTTAACAAATGTTTTGGCATGGATGAAACAGAACTAATACTTCTGCTCTTTTTTACTGGCTTGCATCTTATCTAACAAAAAAGCCGTTTGCAGCTTTAAGCAAACGACTTTTTCCACTCCGGTCTCCTTATATCAATACGGCAAATGCACAGAGCAGGTAACCGCGTACCTTTACGGATTTGTTAAGATTCTTAACACTTTTGTAACGATAACCGGTCACCTACTCAAGATTAATCTCCTTCCTATATCTGTTTTATAACTTTTCTATTCGTACATAACTGATATCTCTAATTCTCTTCTATCACAATTGTTTCTAGCTCTGGCCAATAACTATACCAATCAATTCCTACATCATCTGCCTTATCTTGAATAGCTTTTGCAACATGAAGTTCTTGAATACCTTCAATCCGAGAATACAACTCCGGACTACAAAGGATAAGATTAAGGATGTCTTATCACGTGGGGGCTAATTTACACCATTCCACCATCCTGCTTGCACTGCTTGTAGTACTCGCAGGCAGGACAGAAATATCTACAATGTTTCCAATTACCGTTAATGCTCTTTTTCAACCAATAGATCAGTTTCTTCATAACTTATACTTTTCGCCTATTTTTCAACAATAATATTACGATTTTGAACCTCCTCTATTTTGAATCTTTCAAAAAACTCTTTCAAAACTCTTATTTGGGCCTCATCCGTCTTATCTTCCATCTGTAAAAAGTCCTGGATAAAACCTGGCAATCGATTCAGCGGAGTATCCGGCTGCTTACGTAATTCCTCAATAGCCTCATCATAACGATCCATAAACTCCATATTCTGGCCCCTCTTTCCATTCTAAACCAGCATCACAATGGTTTACTATAACCCTTATTATATAGAAAATTGCCCTTCTGATTCATCGATATAAACTTTTTCCCTGCCGGGTTACATTTATATTCTTTCCATTATGGATTCATATACTTTCTGCGCAACCTCCAGTTTGTAAGCCAGTCTCGACGGTTGCGGCTCCAATTCCACATAATATGAGCGCATCTCTCCTTGTATTATGATCGCATAGTATACCTGCCCTGGTACGGAGGTTGCCGCGTTCGCCGGGTCTATATTGCCCATTGTTCCTGTTACACCTATTCCTATATCTGCGTTATATCTTTCAGCACACGCTTTAGCCATTGCCTCAGCGGTTTCCCTTGAATACACCGTATAGTTCTCGATCACCTCTGCAGGAACGCCTTGCATAATCTTTGCCTCATTGCAATATGTGACAAATGCCCCCTTAAGGACTGCAGATGAACCTTCCGTATCCGTGATCAAGGACGCGATCTGACCGGATGTGGCTGATTCCATTGTTGTGATTGTCATCTTTTTGGTAATCAGCAGTTCGGTCAGTTCTCTATAGTTTTTTCTGATCTCGTTTTCCCGGCTTCTTTGAGAATCTGCTTCTTTCATCCTACCTATATTTCCCATATTTTCAGCGATTCCTCATTCAAATCTTCTATATCTATTACACGAAATCCATTTTTGATCAAAAGCTCTGCTGTTACACCTGGCTCATCTATCAGTTTCCCCGTAAATGTTCCATCATACCGCTGGTTCACTCCGCAACTCGGACTTCTTGACTGAAGGATGATGATATCCGGTTTCTCCCGTTCGGCTATTCGCAATGTCTGTTCTGCACCGCGACGGTACTCCATATCCACGCTGATACCATCCTTATTGATCACAGTATCATCTACTATCTCTGCCGGAATACGCGGTGTAGGCAGACCTCCCATTACTTCAGGGCAAACAAGAATAACTTCACTTTTGGAAAGCAATTCTAGTATTTTCCTATTTATGTTATTTCCACCATTATTGTTGCTAATCTCCCCCGCTGTCACCAGACTGCTCTTGCTCGCTGTCAAAATCTGATTCAAACTCTTGTCATTCAATCTGCGGCTGGGAGGCGGCATCAGCCGCCCCTCTCTGATTCTTTGTCTTTCATCCATCGATCCGT
>JAGBMJ010000084.1 GCA_017634975.1 Lachnospiraceae bacterium
GTATCCTTCAGTACTGTCTCTCCGAATTCGGATGTCACATCATAGGTGAGCCGGTCGATCCCGCTGCCTTCGATCAGTATCTCGTAATCTCCGGTATAGAATGTGATATTAGGACCGTTGGAGACGGAACCTATGGGCAGTACCCAATTGCCCTGTTCGGTCTTTCCGTTACCGGCAAGCCAGTTTCCTTCGCTCAGATCGTATTCAAAGTCGCTGAGGGATGAGAGCATATCCTCATAATCATTGAATCCATAGGCGACATACTCCTCATTTCTGGCCGCTTCATTCTCCTCCGTCAGATACCTTACCAGCGGACACTCACCCTCTTCCTGTGTACTCAGCAGGATAAATACTTTTCCCTCCGGTTTCTTTTCTTCATGCGAGATCGGCTGATTCAAAAGATACAGTTCCTCTACATCGATCTTTTCCGTCACATAATCATCCCAGTTAAACATTTCAAAACGGCCGTCTGACAACTCCGTCATGATATTGCCGTTCCAGTAGGAGGCATATCCGCTGTCATATCCCTGCGATACCAGCTCCTCCGAGATCTCCTTAAGCGTTGATGTTTTGTCCGTACCTGCCAGGTTGGAATACGTAGCGATCCCCGCAACAAATACCGCCAGCAGTCCGAGCAGAGGGATCATCCCTTTCCATACCGGGAAACCGCCGTTCTCCTCCGGCTCATAATGTGTCAGGGAAAAACAGATCAGAGGTGCGGCAAAGACTGTAAACAAAAGGACGCAACACTCCTCATAAAACAGATCCGTAAACAGATACAGCAGAAAATAAACAACCACCATCAGCAGGACCAGTTCTGCCAGAATACGTTCCTCAGCGGTCCGGCTTTCGTTTTTGGCAAAAACGTTCACGTAATAATGAACGATGCATACAAGGATCAGAAGGGCACAGATATTTGCCAGCACCGCAAAAAACACGGCCGGTCCCTCCGTATAGCCGTATCCATGAACGATCCCCATCAGCAGTTCTCCTGCTTTTTCGGGAAGATATGCGGTAAAGCTCAGATCCCCCCGGGAATTGAAATGATAAGCAGTCGCCAATACATTTGTATTTACGGCGTTACCGGTCAGACCTCCGGCAAGCGCGATCAAAGTCTCCGGCAAGGTCGTTTTCTTCTCCCGGATACTTTCCGTAAAAAACAAAAGAAACATCGGGATATAGCAGATCACCAGCTGCCTTGTCCCGCTCAGTCCCGCGAGAAACGCCAGTACAAAGAGCGCTGCCGTGAGCAGGAGCTTTTTCTTTTTCTCTGCAGAACGGCGGATATGGAGCAGCAGCGCTATGCTGGTAAAGGTGATCGTCACATACGGTATGTAGGACAGGCCATACAGCATATAATAGGCATATTCCCCCGAAACCGGCAGAAACAAAAGCATCAGCATCAGCGGATACATCTTTTTGATCCCCGCCTGTACACAGAAATAAAAACTGCTCAGTGCAAGGACCAGAAACAAAACCACACCGGAAAGGATACGGGAAGCGGCATAACTCCCGGTCAGGGACAGAAACAGGGAGTAGAAAAGCTGATTGTTCAGTACGCGCAGTTCCGTGGAATAGTTCCAGTTCGGCGTGATGATACCATGCTCCTTCGCAAGGATCTCCGAAAGCAGCATCTCGCTTGCCATCCCGGAATCAAGCAGTTTTCCGATATGCAGTGCATAAAAGATCACCCATGACAATACCACAGCCCCGCACAGGATCCATGGCAGAATATCATTCTTCTTTATCTTCATTCAAAATCACCAATCTCATTTTTATAAAATCGCAGATACACAAAAGGCATTCTACCAAATAAAGCATGAAATAACAAGTGCCCGCCGATGCGAGCCGGGGCTTGCAATCACAAAACAGGGGCACTTGAGTGCCCCTGTCGAAAACTGCTGTATAAACGGATTTACTTGATAGTTACTTTGGTGATGTGCGGGTTCACACCTTCATACCAGTACAGGAACCCTTCCGCATCGATCTTGTCACCGACATTCAGACCTTCGACTGCCTTGTAAACATCGGTATCCTGACCGCACAGATAAGACTCCACCGTAAAGGTGTATACATTACCATCCGCTGCCTTCACATCAAAGTACAGGTCGCTGCCCGGTGCACCGGAACCATCCCAGTTGTACAGGAAAGCAACATCTTTGCCGTCTGCATCCTGCTTTGCAACCACTTCCAGATCGTTAAATGCTACATACTCGTTCTGATGGTCGATCAGCTCATCCTTGCCCAGCAGATCGGTAACATCCACTGCCTTGTCTACTACATAAGTCGTACCATCCACAAACTCAAATGTCGCATCGGCGATCTCCACTTCCCCGGACCACTCTGCCTTGAAGCCGCTTACCAGAATATGTGCTCCCTGTGTCAGCTTTGCGGAATCCTCCTCGGAGCAGGCCATATTATAGATGAAGTATGCGCCGTCTTTATCTGCTGCATATACCGTGATCTTGTCTTCCCACCAGGACTGGGTAGCCTGTACATATACATCCACCTTTACGGCATCATCCACAGCAGCTGCCACATAGTCTGCATGGCTCATCACATCACCTGCTGCCTCTGTCTCCGTCGGCTCTGCTTCGGTCGGTTCCGCCTCTGTCGGAGCTGCTTCTGCTTCCGTCGGCTCTGCTGCCTCTGTCGGTGCAGCAGCTTCCGTCGCTGCCGGTGCCGGCTCCCCTGCCGGTGTCTCGGTTCCGCAGGCAACCATTGCTACCGTCATACCTGCTGCCAGTACCATAAACATTCTCTTTTTCATAGCTCTATCCTCCCTTTGAAGGGTTCTCCTACCCTTTCCAAAGAGCTATTATACAGATTTTTAATGATTTATCTATTGATATTTTGTGCAATATATACTTATTTTTTGTTTTTCCTTATTGCAATATACACGAAAATCCAGCACCAGGCGATCGCCAGACCTCCCAGCAGCAGCTTCGATTCCTTCGGAAGCGGGCCCAGTTCCCGCTTTCCTTCCGTCCCCGAATGCTGGTCCAGATGGTAAAGTGCATTCATATCCGCATACAGTTTTTCGTAATACGCATCATCTATGTTTTCCCTGCGTCTGGTAGATTTGGTCACATTCTCGATCATCTGCCCCGCAGCATCTCTCAGCGATGCCGAACCGTTAAATACCGGCGTGATGAACGTATGCTCCGTATTCTCCAGAAGCAGCTTCGATGCCGCGATCTTGATATCGTAATACAGATCATTGTCTTCCCCCGCTCTGGAAAGATAATCCAGATATTCCGGCGATCGCTGTGCCTTGGAAGTCACCGGCACATAACCCTCCGTTTGAGAATAGGCGATCTGTACTTCATTGGTCAGCAGGTACTGTACAAAAAGCCAGCTTGCCAGTACTTCCTGCGGATCGCTTTTATTAAATATACAGAGCGACGGTCCCTGCGAGATCATCTGCGGATTGGCCGGATCAAACTGCGGGACCGGCATTACCTCCAGCGAAAATTCCACCAGTTTGTCCGCACTGATATCCAGATGCGTTGCCTTATGTCCCATCCATGTCGCACCGGCGGTGGAATCCACCGCAAAGATACACTGGCCGGCATTCAAAAAGTTGCCCGGATAGCTTGAGATCTTAAATGTGGAAAATGCCCCTTTTGCCGTATGCGCCGAGATCGTCTGCAGCAGTTCTTTCGTCGTATCGTTAAAGATCATCACGTTTCCGCCGGCATCCGAATACCCGGCATCGCGCTGCCGCAGCATCTGGATCATCATATTGTCCGTAGACTTATAGATAAACGGTATCAGCACCTGCTGGTCGTTGATCTCAAAATTACCTTCCGCATCCTTCTTCATCGCCGCATCCGACACTTCCCATACAAAATCCCATGTCAGTGTCTCCGGCAGTGTATATCCCAGCGCTTCCACCATGTCCTTATTGACATAGCAGGCTTCCGTGGACCGCATATACGGTACGGCATAATGCACACCACCGATCTCGCATTCCTGCAGAAACTGCGGGATCACCTCTTCCTGTGTCGGACCGTCGTAACGCAGCTCCGAGCCCCCCAGACCGTAACGCGCATCCGTAAACAGCTGATCCAGCGGCACCACGGTATCTGCGCCGGAAATATAAGTGGCGATATGGTCCGGGTAGGTGATGCACACATCCGGTGTGGTATCGGTCGATATATTCGTGATCACGTCGTTGTAGATCTTGCCGTAATCCGTGTACAGGCGCAGATTGACCGTGACATTCGGGTACAGCGTCTCAAAATCCGCGATCGCCTTCTCATAGATCCTGGTCTGCGTGATATTGGTATCGTTCTTCGCCCAGAATGTCAGCGTAATATCCTTTGCGGTATCAAACTTCTCCGGTACCGCAAACTCATGTTTTTCCCGCGCCCCGTGGCAGCCGCACAATAAAGCTGCGGATAACAGCGCACCGAAGAAAACACCGATCCTTTTATTTCCGAACATAGACGCCATACTTATCCTTTCGTGCCTCCTCTGGATACCCCCTCCATGATCTTTTTATGAAAGATCAGAAACAATACCACGAGAGGCAGCGAGATCACGACGACCGCCGCCATCATCGCCGGGATATTCTCCCGTCCGAAACCGTTTTCCCGGATCTCCTGAATGCCGTTCGATACCAGAAAATACATCGCATCGTCGGTAATGAGCCTCGGCCAGATATACGAGTTCCAGCACTCGATCACCTTCAGGATCGTAATGGTCACGATCGTGGGCCGGCAGATGGGGATCATCACCTTCCACAGATACCTCCAGTCCGATGTACCGTCGACCTTAGCCGCCTTGTACAGTTCCTCCGGGATCTGTTCAAAATTTTCCTTCAGCAGATAGATATAAAAGACCGAAGCCACGCTCGGCAGGATCAGCCCGGCAAAGCTGTTGCGCAGATCCAGATCCGTCACTGTCACATAATTGGTGATCACCACCAGCTCGTTCGGGATCATCATCAGTGACAGGAAAAACGCAAAAACGATATCCTTTCCCCGAAACCGGAGCCTCGCAAAAGCAAATGCCGAAAGCACGGTCACAAACAGCATCAGCGCCGTTGTCAGTACTGTAAAGATCAGTGTATTCAGAAAGTACCGTGCCAGCGGAACCGCCGTAAAAGCATCGATATAGTTTCGGATGGTCGGCGCAAGCGTATACAGCTTCGGTACATATTCCGCATTATACGAAGAATAGCTCTTTACCGAAGTAAGGATCATCCAGTAGAACGGGAAAAGGACCACGATACTCCACAGGGTAAGCCCCAGGTAGAGCAACGCCGTCTTTACGATCGTCCCGGTTTTATTCTTTTTTATGATCTCCTGATAATTTTCCATGTTACACACTTACTTTTTTATTGCTGACAAGCAGATTGATCATCGTGATGGTCAGGATCACGCCAAACAAAAGCAGCGCCGCCGCCGATGCATAGGACGGATATCCGCCGCTGTCACCGTAGAGCATGTCATATACATATCCCACGATCGTGTTCATCCCGGCCGCATTCAGGTCCGTACCAAACAGCGCCACTTCGTCGCTGTATGCCTTAAACGCTCCGATAAAACCGGTGATCACCAGATAAAAGATCATCGGCGAGATCATCGGCAGCGTAATGCGGAAAAAGATCCTTGCCGGCGACGTCCCGTCCACACGTGCCGCTTTGTAGTACATCGGATTCACGCTTGCCAGCGCACTGGTCAGGATCAGGATCTTAAAGGGCAGCACCACCCAGATCGTATACAGACACATCACAAAGATCTTTGCCCAGTACGGCCCTTCGATAAAGTCTACTCCCGGGGAACCGAACGCATGCAGCAGAACATTGATCATACCGTCCGTGTATGCCGTCTTTTTGAACAGGATCATAAACACCAGACCGACCGCCAGCGTGTTGGTCACATACGGCAGGAAAAAGACGGTCTGGAACAGATCCTTCAGTACCCGGATCTTATTCAGCCCCATCGAGATCAGCAGGGCCAGTCCCGTGGACAGCGGCACCGTGATGATCACGATCAGGAAGGTATTCTTCAACGCCTGTATAAAATACGGATCGTGCAGTACATAGGAATAGTTATACAGTCCTGTTCCCTGATAGGTCTGGGACGCAAAATTATATCCTTCTTCAAACGAATAGATCAGTACGTCGATCAGCGGATACACCAGAAAAGCCCCCAGAAAAAGAACTGCCGGCAGCAGATACAGCCATGCTTTATATTGTGAAAGTGTTCTCTTCGTTTTCATGAAAACAGGATCCTTTCTTCCGTTTCCGGATGAAAGAGAAATACTTTTTTCGGCCGCAGATCAAAACGCACCTCGTCCCCCAGTTCCTGCGAAACCAGTTCCGAATCAATGATCGCTCTCGGCTGTGTCGTCAGCGCGCCCGTATGCGAAAATACAATACTGCTGTCACGCCCCATCACTTCCACAGCCCTTTTTCCGCAGCGGAACACGCCTTCGGGATTCCATACAAAACCTTCCGGGCGGATACCGACAAGCACCGGTCCGTCCGGAGCCTCCCTGACTGCCATCAGATCATCGTCCCCGATCCGCAGCCGTCCGTCCTTTACCTCACCTTCAAACACATTGATCTGCGGATTTCCCAGAAATTTGGCAACGAACAGATTTGCCGGGCTGTCATAGACTGCCTGCGGCGCCCCGACCTGCTGTACCCTGCCTTCTTTCATCACCACGATACTGTCCGAAATGCTCATAGCCTCTTCCTGATCGTGCGTAACAAAGACCGTTGTAATGCCGGTTTCACACTGAATCCTGCGGATCTCCTCTCTGGTCTGCAGACGCAGCCTGGCATCCAGATTGGACAGTGGCTCGTCCAGAAGGAACACTTTCGGCTTCTTGACCAGCGCCCGCGCGATCGCCACACGCTGCTGCTGTCCGCCGGACATCTCCGCCGGCTTACGGTCCAGCAGTCCTTCGATCTGTACGACCTTTGCCGCCTCCTGTACTTTGGCTTCCATCACTTCCTTCGTAAGCTTTGCCTCTCCCTTCAGATTTTCCAGGGGGAAGCGGATGTTCTGCCGTACCGTCAGGTGCGGATACAGCGCATAGTTCTGAAACACCAGTCCCACGCCTCTGTGTTCCGGCGGCAGCTGTGTCACATCATCTTCCCCAAAAAAGATCCTGCCTTCGGTCGGTGTTTCCAGACCGCTGATCAGGTTCAGTGCCGTACTCTTACCGCAGCCCGAAGGTCCCAGAAGCCCCACCAGCTTCCCATCCGGTATCTCAAAATCAAAGTCACTGACGGCAACCACATCTTTCGGATTTTTCCGTTCCCTTCCGGGAAAGATCTTTGTAAGATGCTCCAGCACCACTTTCATATAGACTCCTCCAAAAAACAGCACAATGCCGGAACCTTTGGCAGATTCCGGCAATGTATTCAGGTCTTGCTCTGTTCTTACTTCAGTTCCGCAGTCTCATAGTACAGATGGATATTACCACCTCTCTGCTGCTTCTCGTATTCCGTCGCGATACGTCCTACCACCGTCTTGGAATCCTCCTCACTGGTCTCCGGCAGGATCACGATCACCTGTCTTGCAGAATAGCGTGTTGCCACATCGCCGCGGCGAAGTGTCGTATAGATCGCCTGATCCAGGATCTCGATTGCCTTCTGCAATTCATTGTTATCCGGCAGGTATCCCTGATCCGGCATCAGCGTGAGCAGCATCGTTCTGGCTTCAATATAACCGCGTTCCACCTGACGGCGGATAAAATTATAGACATACTGGAAACCGCGGAAATCCATCTGGAACACACCCTTATGCATATCCGAGCTCTTCACGATCTCATTTAAGGATGCCAGATTCTGCAGTTCGTTTCCGGAAGCAAGACTTTCCTGGCTGTAGAACTGATAGGAATGCTTACCGTTCTTCTTTGCAAAATACAGTGCCTTGTCTGCACAATTGTAAAGTCTGCCGAAATCCACCGCATCAAACGGTGCCAGCGCCACACCCACAGATACGGAAGTCGCCGACTGCAGACCTTCCTTCTCCATCATCTCGGTAAACTCTTTTACAAGGGATCCCAGTCTAGCCGTTAAGCTGTTCTGATCCACCAGACCTGCAATGTATGCCAGAAACACATCTGCCCCAAGACGGCAGGCGATATCATCACGATCCGTATAGCGGAGCAATACATCTGCAAATGCCTGCAGCGTCCGGTCACCGGCTGCGGTTCCGTAATTCTCGTTTACGCGTTTAAAGTTATCAATATCCATCACGAGCAAAGCACCTTTCGGCTCCGCTCCCATCTTCTGTATCACTGCCTCTGTCACAAAATCACCATGAAGGAGCCCTGTCAGCGGATCCCTGCGAGCCGAATCAACAACCGGTGCCTGGGAAGCGTTTGTACCGCCAAGCGATAAGAGGATCTCTTCGATCTTATCCGAAAAAGCACTCGGAACAAAGGGTTTTAAGATATAATCCAATGCCCCTGCAGCACGCATCTTCTCCTGCAGCTCCATATCGATCTCCACGGTCAGGAAAACGATCGGCAGATCTTTGGTACGCGGGTCAGCCCGCAGCTGTTCTGCTACCGAAAAGCCATCCACAAACGGCATGGATACATCCAGCAGCAACAGGTCCGGAACATCGTTTGGTATCGTCTGTACCGCCTGTTTTCCGGATCCGAGCGTGGTAATCTTGTACTTGTCCCCCAGTGCCATGCTGGCACAGTCAAGATTGATCCGATCATCATCCACGATCACAATGTGTTTCATCTGCAACTCCCTCCATTGATTTGATATAGTTTTGCTACTTTAATACCACAGTCTCATAGTATACGTGAATCTTTCCCCCGTTGTAACGGCCTTCGTAATCCGCCGCTACACGCGCCACGATACCCTTGGTCTCCTCTTCCGTCGTTTCCGGAAGCAGAAGCACTACCTGTTTATCCGAATATCTGGTAAAGATGTCACCTCTGCGCAGACCGTTGAACAATGCCTCTTCCAGCAGTTCCATGTCCTTATCCAGTTCATCTTTCTCCGGCACATATCCTTCGTCCGGCATCAGGTTCAGAAGCAGTGTACGTGTATCAAAACGTCCGCGTTCCGCCTGCCGTACCAGGAAATTATATACATACTGGAATCCGCGCAGGTCCACCTGATAAGCGCCCCGGTGGCCATCCGATCTTCTGGCCAGTTCATGGAAATACCGGATATCCACATATCTTGCCGCCTGCTCCATATCCGCAGGGGTCTGGTCACTGAAGAAATGGTATGCGTTTTTACCGTTCTGCTTCACATGGTATAACGCCTTATCCGCCGCATTATACAGTGCCGTAAAATCCTCCCCGTCCTCCGGCGCCAGTGCGATACCTACGGAAACGGAAGAATTTGTCTCAAACTTACACTCCTCCAGCTTGCAGCACAGCTCGCGGATGATGCTTCCCGCGATCTCTCCGAGTTTTTCCTTATCAACCGTACTGTCAATATAGGCCACGAACTCATCACCGCCGATCCGGCAGGCAATATCCTTCTTTCCGGTATGCCCTCGCAGGGTGTCTGCGAACATCTTCAGCGTTTTGTCTCCGGCATCATGCCCGTAATTGTCATTGATGGCCTTGAAATTATCCATATCGATCATAAAGAGCGCACCTTTTCCGCCTTTGCGAAGGCGCTCTTCCACGACCTGCGACGTATAGTTCCGGTTCCACAGCCCCGTCAGTGCATCCTTCTGGGATTTGTCACGGATATCCTTCAGCTCCGCCGTAAGCGTCTGCTCAGTATCGAGCGCACGCATGATCTTGTCGATACGTCCCAGAAGAATGCTTGGTACAAAGGGTTTCGGCAGGAAATCGACCGCTCCCTGTTCCAGACATTTGCCCTCCGTGACCGCATCTTTTTCCGCCGACATAAACGCTACCGGAATCCTCCTGGTGCGTTCCTGCGCACGCATCTGTTCCATTACCTCAAAGCCGTTCATCAGCGGCATATTGATATCCAGCAAAACAATATCCGGCACTGTCACGGATAAAAACTGTAATGCCTGTTTGCCCGACATGGCCGTAGTTACCTTATAGTGTCCGTTCAATGCGGCACTTGCACAATTCAGATTGATCTTTTCGTCATCCACAACCAGGATGTGTTTCATACCCCATATCCTTCCTTAGCCCAGCTCTAATGCCCGATAAAGCATATCTGCCGTAAACGGCTTGGAAATAAAGCCGGCTGCCCCCAACTCCTCAGCCTTCTGCTTTACCGTTTCCTCTTCTGCACCTGTCAGAAAAAACACCTTTGTTCCGGCGATCTCCGGATCCTTGCGGATCAGCGCCAATGCCTCCAGCCCGTCTGTCCCCGGCATTGCCACATCCAGAAACACGGCATCCGGATTTTCCTGACGGATCAATGTGATCCCGTCTTCCGCATTATCGGCGTCGCATACCGTGATCTCCCTTTTCTTCAGGATCATCTGCGCCAATCTGCGAAATATAGGATCATCGTCTATCACGAGTACCTTACTCATTACTCTTGTCTCCCCTGATCTTCAGAATCATCGCAAGCAACTCTCCGTACTCCGACATCAGTTCCCTGTGATGTGATCTCACGTATTCCGGATCCCGGTCTTTCAGTGCCATTTCCATACACCTCGCGTGCTCGGAAAATACAACCGCTCCGATGGTCCTGGACGTACTCTTCAGACTGTGCGCCCGGATCCGGTAATTGTCCCAGTCTTCCTGTTCAAACAGGGACTCCATTTCCTGTCTGTGGTCCTCCTCGGAAAAGATCTGCAGTGTCTCAAAATACAGTTCTTTCGAGTCCATACAATACATCAGTCCGGTCAGCAGATCGATCTCCGGGCACAGCTCATGGAACCTGTGCATCTCATCCAAAGTAAAGCTGTCTGCATCCGCACCGTTCTTTGTTTCCTGCCCGGCTGCCGGCAGCGCTTTCGACTCTTTCGCCTCTTCCGTCCGATGGCTTTGGATCTCCGCCGGCAGATACGTCTCCAGCGTTTTCTCCAGCGTCGAGATCTCGATCGGCTTCGTCAGATAATCGGAAAATCCCGCATTAATATAAGTATCACGAGCCCCCACGATGGCATTTGCCGTCAGTGCGACCACAATGGTATTCTCCTGCAGGATACCCTCTTTATGCATCTCCGCCAGGGTCTCTATGCCATCCATTTTCGGCATCATATGATCCATAAAGATCAGATGATACTTCTTCTGCCGTACCAGCCAAAGCGCTTCTGTTCCGGAGCTTGCCGTATCCGGCACGATACCGTTTACCTTCATCAGGCTGCGGATCACCTTGATGTTCATATCATTGTCATCGACCACCAGCACACGTGCCGCCGGAGCATAAAGATGCACTTCCTCCGACTTCTGACGTGCCGCTACTGCCAGATGTGCCTCATAATCACCGATCGGTTCCGCATCCACGATCCCCTGGTAAATACGGAAGGAAAAGACGGATCCCTCACCGTATACACTCTCTACCTGCAGGCTGCTGTCCATCATCTCCAGTAAGCGGATCACGATGGACATCCCGAGACCGGTACCTTCAATATTACGGTTCCGCTTTTCATCCAGACGCTGGAAAGATTCAAAAAGCTTGTCCCGATCCTCCTCCCGGATGCCGATCCCCGTGTCTTTTACTTCCACATACAGGCAGATCTTTTCCTCACTTCGTTCCTCGCACCGAAGGCTCAGAGATACACTGCCAGTTTCCGTATATTTTACACCATTTGTCAATAGATTGACAACCACTTGTCGCAATCTTACGTCATCTCCGAACAATTTTGACGGAATTTCACTGTCTACGGAGACATTCAGGGTCAATCCTTTGGCCTTTGCCCTCTCCGAAACCGCATTGACCAGATCATTGACCATAGAAGCCGTATCATATTCCACCGGAAGGATCTCCATCTTGCCGTCTTCGATCTTCGAAAAATCCAGAATGCTGTTGATCAGTGAAAGCAGAGTCCTGCCGGCACTCTGTATGTTTGCGGAATACTCCCGGATCGAAGCGTCCGCTGATTCCCGCAGGATCATCTCATTCATCCCCAGCACAGCGTTGATCGGCGTACGGATCTCGTGCGACATCTGCGCCAGGAACTGGCTTTTTGCATTTCCTGCTGCGATGGCTGCATCCGCAGAATCTTTCAGCTTGCCGTTCACTTCCTCCTGCCAGCGGATCTGCGCCGTCAACAGGCGATAGACCATCACGATACAGATCAGAAATGCCGCCAGGGAGATCACGCCGTAGATCAGCACGTTTCCGTAGATCTTCCAGATACTGCTCACCACATAAACCGTAAAATGCGTCTCCTCATTCCGGCTCGCGATCATAACCCTGATGCGTCCGTCATAATCCCGGATCAGTTTAACACCTGCATCCGGAACGATTGGTCCATAAGGAAGCTCGGATACATTGGACGTGTGACTTTCCGACATCTGGTAGCTGCCATACGGATGATTGATGATCTCGCCGTTCGCATCCGTAAGAAATGCGTAGCCCCGGTCCGAATAACTGCTCCCGAGAATATCGATAAGCTTATCCATATAGAAATCGATACCGAAGATCCCCAGCCATTCCCCGGTCCTGGCATCCCGGACCTGCTCCGAGATCGTTACGCAGTACAGCCCGGTCTGTTCATCATAGTACGGAGCCGAGATGCTCCATCCGTCTGCTGCCGAAAGGGTATCGATATACCACCTGCGTTCCTCTACGTGCCAGCTGTCCTCCGGTATCCACCCGGTATTCATAAACACGGTAGGCTCCAGTTGCGGATTTGCCATATAGGTCGCCGAGATTTCCGGATACTGTCTGGTGATACGGTTCAGATAATCGATCGTCGCATCATAATCCTCCAGCATTTCCGGATGTGTCGAGAGCACGCTGCAGAACATATCCAGAATACTTTTCTGGGTATTGACCCACTCCGACAGCTTGTATTCATAATTTTCCACTTCACCGCGCATTCGGCTGCCGCCCCAGTGCAGCGAAGCCGAAATATTCGTATACAGGCTAAAGCCCATAACAAACAGGAGTACACCAATGATGATCGTACGAAAACGTGCATTGATCTTTCCCCCGAAAGACGCTTTCTTGCCGTTTTGCACCTGCGGATTCTTCTGTACGATGTTCGTATAGGAAATGATCTGACCGATCATCTCGGACAAACGTGCCGACGCTTCCCGGATCTTGATGAATTCTTCCTCGTAATCGGCACTGTGTTTTACATTTTCAATACTGGCACTGTCTGTGATACGGCGCAGCGGATCACGCAGTTCTCCCGTGATCTTGCTCAGAAACTCTTCCTTCGAAGCCAGTGCATCCTCTGCCTTCTTCCGGTTTTTCATACTGTTCATATACAGCAGCAGGATCACCGCAAACAATCCCAGATTTAACACGATCATTGCGCCCAGCTGCAGATAACAGTTCTTATACAGTTCCCAGTTGCCGACTCCGACGATCATATACCATCCGGAGGACGCCCTTTTGGCAAAGAGTGTTTCCGAATGCACGCCACTGCGGATCCGGCTCATCACGACATCGCTGCTCCCCTTTGCAAGCCCGTAGATACCGCTGTAATCCGGCAAGACCTCCGCAAGATCCTGCCCTACCAGAGTATCGTCCGTACACCCTGCAATGACGCCGTCATCTGTCACAATCACGGCCATACGCATTCCTTTTTCATACATACGGCGTATATAGTCCCGGATCGAATCCATGGTATAATCCACTGCCACCACACTGCTGCGGTCATTGAGCATTACCGAGATCGTATAACAGATATTCCCGGTTCTGGCATCGATGTAAGGAGAGGTAATATAGGTATTCCCGCCGTTGCGGATCGCCCCCGTATACCAGTCTCTCTCCGTCGGAACATAGCCTGCCGGCCGCTCCGTAAACTCCGGCATGATATCCCATCCATCCCCGACAATATAAAAATTAAAGAGATTTCCGTTTGTTTCCTTCAGAAGCTCATCCTTCTTTTCATAAACAAACTTCTGCAGCGCATCATGATCCTTCAAAAACGGCTGTGCCTGGATCCCCAGCCGCATCGTCAGTGCCTGGGAATCACTGATCATGGACTCCATGCTTGCGCTGATCCCGGCCAGCTGATAGGCTCCGGAATCCTTGGTCTGTTGTGAGGTCATGCGAAAAACAAGCAGTGTGTTCATGATCGTAACCACTGCCAGAACTATCACTCCCGCTATGATAACGCCTGCAGTTTTTCTGTCCTGCTTCAACGTCATCCTCCTTAAGCCTGTACGGAAGAGCTCTCCCCTTCCTGTTTTTCCCGGATCCCGATGATCGCAGTAACCGACTTTTCCGGGCTCATGATCATCGTATCCATCAAGGATAGACCGATGTATTTGGAGGGATTCAACACCTCAAAAACACCCCTTTGATTCTCCAGAGCCAGATCCCCATATCCCGGACTGTACCTGCTGCACAGACTTTTTCCCTCTTCCGCAGCCTCCCGGGCCAGCCTGTCATTCAGCGCATCACATACCGCCTCGATCGCCGCCGCTCCGCACGCCTGCAGCACCGCTGCTTCGGCCATAGAAGTAAGCCTGGTCCGTGTAAGGAAACGGTCAAACGCCGCACCGATCGTCGCCGCAAAGATATAGATCTCCCTGCATCCGGCAATATGGCGCGACAGATGCCGGCTTTCGATCACTCCGTACGGCATCCGTATGCGGTTATCTTCCATACAGACTACAGGGAAACGGGAATAACACGCTTTTCCAGCCATGATCCTTTTCACCTGTTCCCTGCAACGGTCGATCAGGGTCTGATCCGTTTCCGGAACCGTCTCCCTGCCGTATCCCAGATAACGGTTGATCTCCTCCGGACGTATCACAAGCTCTTCCGGTGCAGGAATATATGTGATCACCGGATATACAGTTTTCCCGGCAGCCTCCTCCATCAGATCTCCTCTGCCTTCCTGCATGAAGGGATGATCTCCGAAAGATTCCGCTGGATCTGTGCCGCCACTTCCGGCTTGTTCATCGTATACACATGAATATGGTCCACACCGTTTGC
Source organism: Lachnospiraceae bacterium (assembly GCA_017634975.1). GTDB lineage: Bacteria > Bacillota > Clostridia > Lachnospirales > Lachnospiraceae > NK4A136. The sequence goes on from JAGBMJ010000084.1 coordinate 15,002, forward strand.
CAGCAGGTCAATGATCTGATCCGTAGCATAAGCGATCGCCGCCTGCTTAAGTGCTGCCGGATTGTCCGAATAGCGATCCAGCAGTGCCACATAACGTCTGGGGATAAATGCCTGGGACAGCTTGATGATCCTGGCCATCTGTTTGGCATTGGTCACCGGCATGATGCCTGCAACCACCGGAACGGTCACGCCGCCTTCCCGCAGGCGATACAGATAGTTATACAGCAGATTGTTGTCAAAAAACATCTGTGTCGTCAGGAATTCACAGCCGGCATCCACTTTCTTCTTCATATTGGCAATGTCTGTCTTCAGATCTGCCGCCTCCGGATGCTTCTCCGGATAGCAGGCCCCGCCGATGCAGAAATCCCCGAATTCTTTGATCACCGGGATCAGCTCACTGGCATGCTTATATACCCAGTCTTCCGTACTCTCCATACCCTCCGGCAAATCCCCGCGAAGCGCCAGGATATTCTCGATCCCTGCTGCTTTCAGGGCCTCCACCTGTTCCCGTATACTCTCTTTGGAGGCATTTACGCATGTCAGATGCGCCAGCGCAGTAACGCCCGCGTTTTCAATATTGGAAGCGATCGCCGTGGTATAAGTACGCGTACTTCCGGCTGCTCCATAGGTCACACTCATAAAATCCGGCTTCAGCGCCGCGATCTCATTCGTAGCCTTCTCTACGCTGTCATAGACCTCACTGGTCTTCGGCGGGAACACCTCCAACGACAGGGTTGGCTGTCCGTTCTTAAAAATCTCCGATATTTTCATAATTTCCTCCGATATCCGGATCCATTTGAAATGGATGTATTTTCCTCTTTAACAGAGTCTCAATCTTCTTTTTTCCTGCGTATGTAAGGTGCATACGCCGCAAATGCCGACGGGATCGGGTAACTCACATCGATGCTTTCCGGTGTCTCCAGCCGGCAGCTTTTCTCCTGCTGCCACACCCCCGCCTTCTGTGCCAGCTCATCCGCCCGCACCAGATATCCGCGCATACGCCATTCCAGATGTGAAAAGATGTGTCTGCTGTCCGGTAGCTTTTCGATATGAAGCGGCCGGAACCCCAATTCCTCCACATAGACCAGAGCATCCTTTCGATCGAGATGCCCCGGCGCTGCCGGAAGCTCGTACAATCCGGCCAGCAGCCCCTTTCCCGGGCGCTTCCGGATCAATACCTTATCCTGATACTGTATCACAAACACGGTTTTTTCTTCGATGCGTCGTTCCGCTTTGGGTGCCTTTACGGGCAGTTCCGCAGTTCTGCCTTCTTTATGGGCACGGCACTTATTCCGCAGAGGACATTCCGCACACTTCGGTTCTCCGTTTGGCAGACAGATCATCGCGCCAAGATCCATAAGTGCCTGATTAAAGATCCCCGGATACTCCTTTGGGATCATCTGCTCGATCTCGTTCTTCCGCCGTTTCTTTAATCCTTCCTCCGATATGTCCGTCGGATCTGCCAGATATCTGGCAAATACCCGCAACACATTTCCGTCCACCGCTGCTACCGGTCGGCCGAAGGCAATGGATGCGACCGCTCCTGCCGTATAGGTACCGATTCCCGGAAGGGATAAGATTGCCTCGTAATCCGCCGGCATTTCCCCTGCATACTCATCCATGATCTTTCGGGCAGCTTTCTGCAGATTTCTCGCCCGGTTATAATACCCAAGTCCTTCCCAGAGTTTCAGGAGTTTTTCTTCCGGTACTTCTGCCAGCGCCTGTATATCCGGCAATTCCGTCAGAAAACGGGCATAATAGCCTTTCACCGCCTCCACTCTGGTCTGCTGCAGCATGATCTCCGATACCCACACATGATAGGGAGACGGATCATCACGCCATGGCAGGCTTCGTTTATGCTCCCCATACCAGGCCAGCAGCGGGTCTGCCATTCCGTTTAATAAAGACTTATCCCGGTCCTGTGCATTCATCCCGGCCGATGTCTTTCATATCTCTGACGCGTCTGCAGATTGTTGCGGATACGCTGGTAACGGTCTTCCGGATCCCCATCCTGCACTTCCAGCCCCAGGGACAGTTCGATCAGCATCAGCGTCTTCGGTGTCAGCCTGCTCTTTTCCTTAAACAGCACTTCCAGCTTCTTCTCAACCGTATCCGCATCCAGGAATCTGGTCAGCGAAGGGTCCACAGCAGAAGCCGCATCTGCCTCTCCCTCCGTCTCAGCGTTTTTCTCCGGTTCGTGTACCTCATGCTCCGGTGCTTTATTTCTGCGTTCTTCCGGATCGATCATACGGATCGAGTTATCCTCTGCCCGTTCCGGCCGCTCTTTTCTGGTAAATATGCTCTTTCCTTCCGACGTATTGGAAAGCGTGATCTTCTCTGCCTTCTCCGAAAGTTTTTCTCTCTTCGGGAAACTCTTTTCCGCTTTCTTTTCGCCTGTCTCTCCCACAGTACGTGCGGGATCCACTTTATCTTTCGCCGTATCGATATGAATGTCCTTATTCTCGCCCTTTTCCGTGCCGTCAGCTTCCCTGACCTCCAACAGGGCAAAGCGCTCCTTCTGCTGCGCGTATGGATACTTTCCCCGATCCACTTCACTCAGAAACTCTTCCATATCCCTTACATAGATACGAAACGGTTCATACAGCCCCTGATAAACCACACTCTTCCTGCCGCTGCCCGCATCGGTGGCGATCAGCAGCACCTGATAATCCCGTCCTTTAAAATGCCTGTATCTCTCATATGGTCTTGGTTCCGGCCGCATATAAGTCTCTTCCTTTCGTATCCGAATAGCTGTTTCGTCTATTCTTAGTTTTTGGGGTTATGATCCGAATCGCTGATATGCCGCTTTCCGGCACTTTTTTCCTGCGACATAACAGTATATATTGTATCGTAAAATAGGGAAAAGTACAAGATAACAGTGCATTTTGATTTGACACATTCTCCATTCGAAAGTATAATATACTCAACAGGACAGCCGGAACACGATAAAGCCGTGCCGCCGGTATTGGTACACTAAAAAATAGCGCCGTTTCCCAAAAGCTAAGCGCTATTTTTTAGTTACTGCTTTTTGTTATTATCCTTGCACAGTTCTATGATCGCACAGATCAAAAGACCTAATGTCAATATTTCAGTAACCGTCATAGACCGCACCTCCCTTCGAAATAAGTCGGCACGGCATAGCGCCCCCGGCTGCCCGGTGGAATACATTATTCTTTTATAACAGTTTTATCGTATAATACTGAGTTCTGTCTTTACTCCCGCCGCATCAAAAGGAGTGCTCGCCAGAGTTTCCAGCAGTTCCA
>JAGBMJ010000085.1 GCA_017634975.1 Lachnospiraceae bacterium
ATTTCCTTTAATATGCTCATGTCCGTGTCGGGATAAAGCATCTCAACGCTCTGTAACATCTGCATGATTGATGGAATGACATACGATTTTAAGATCCTGGATATACGCCCGCTCTCATCTTTCTTAAGCTTATAATTCAGCCTGACATACTCCCTTACCAGTAATTCCAATGCTGATTTCGTGTAGATCTCATAACCGCATCCCAGACAGCACGTCCTGCCGGGATTCATACAAGGCAAACCGGCGGCCGTCCGCAGACACAAACACTCATCCTGCTTCGATGGTGCATTTGAAGCGGCCAAATGCTGCAGCGTATCCTTTAACGCGGTTTGTCCTCCGGCTTCAAGCAATGTAGCGTTTACTATATTTCCTGCGTGCTCATACGATAACGCCACTGATTCTGATATCGCCTCAATCTGCCATGCTTTCAGCCCTATAGTCTTTATTACTTTGGTCTGATCACTAACGGATAATTCCTTGAATTCCTCTCCTTTGTACATAGCAAGGAGCATAGCCGGTATAAAGCCAAAGATTCCCCTTTCAAACATTTCCCGCATTATAAACTCAGGATCATATCCGGTGAATTCAGCATCACGCAGATATACATCCGTCATCTCCGGAAGAGTTCCAATCCCGCCCTTATGGCTTCTGGCAAGGGCTGCCAGCATATATCCTTTAGGCTTTCCCGGTTCATCCTCTGCAACAGCTTCTATTCCCTGCAGATATGCTTTGTTGGCTTTACGGGTGCGGAACATCTTGTATCCGATCGCATCGGAATAGTCCTTTCCGAAAAAGCGCATTATCTCATCCAGATAGAAGTCTGTCTCCACGAAAGGATCTCCCTCTTTTCGGTATGACAGCGAAATCGATGCGATAAACCCAAACGGTTCTATGAAGCTTTCAGGAATAAAAAACTTTACTGCAGGTGCTATGCACTTTTTCCGGGTTTTATTTGGACTTTTGCCAATAGCTTCGCATCTGTACTGTATTTCCATGGAAACCTGGCGGGCATCCTTAGGCGTATACTCCCCATCTTCAATCCTTTGCCGCAATGTCTCTCCCGGATACGGCAGAGTTGGTATAGGGAGACGTATCATGTCCGTTGTCCTCAGGGCACAGATAAAATGAAGTGCCGTGAACATCCATAACATGGCTGCCCTCCGGCTTTTTAGCGCTTTCTGCACAAGCCTGTTATCTTCCCATGATTCTTCATTGAAAACGATATATGCCATCCTGGAATAATTCTTGATCTGATAAGCTTTATTGTCTGGCTTTATCAGCTGATGACTCTTAAACCTGTACTTCCAGTATGACAGCTGTCCATCCTCTGAACGGAAGTTCAGGAATTCGGCAAGCATCTTCATCCTGACAATCTGCTGTTCAGAATACGCCACCTGCACAAAATCACACATTTCTTCATCCGTATATTCATCCAGTTCCTTCGATAATCGCCCTAACATAAAGTCGATCAGCATCCACTGATTTTTGTCCTGGCTTTTCCCTTTAAAAAAGTCCGTCAGCCTGTCAGCCGTGCGCGGATACCTTGTCCGCATAACCTCCATCAGTACGGTCACTTTTTCATCATCACCTTTTTTATATAACCTGAGCCATATCCCCAAAGCGTTACGGCATGCATCGTTCATGCTTACATATGTTTTTCCCTCTTTTGTATTGCTCGCTCCGAACCAGGAATTACACTCCATAAACTCTAAAAGTTCATCGCGATCTTTCTGTCGATTCTTGTAAAGGGAGCCGTTCACACACGCCATTCC
>JAGBMJ010000086.1 GCA_017634975.1 Lachnospiraceae bacterium
CACAGTCCCTATGTTTGTAACCCAAATAAAAATGGAGTGAGCTTCCCAGAAGCTCATGAGGAGCGCTCTCAGGGGTTCCGACCCCTGCCGCTAAGGCAGACCCCCGGAAGTTTTTCATGAGTTTATAAAAATAAGCTGTAGATTTTTGGTTAGATTTAAACGCCAATTCAAAAACACCAAAAAGTACAGCTTATGGAGCAAAGTAAAGGAATTTCCTTCAAAGGACAAAACATCTACGTCGGAATAGATGTTCATTTGAAAAGTTGGTCGGTGACAATCCTGTCGGAGACCTCGGTACTGAAGCAGATGAGCCAGGGCGCAGACCCGGACGCGCTTTACCGGTTCCTAACAAGTCACTATCCGGAAGCGGAGTACTACTCCGTGTACGAAGCAGGGTTCTGCGGTTTCTGGATACACGACAGGTTGACGGAGTTGGGGATCCACAACATCGTGGTGAACCCGGCAGACGTCCCGACGATGAGCAGCGAGAAGCTGCGCAAGACAGATGCAGTGGACAGCAAGAAGCTGGCTGTCAGCCTGCGGGCGAAGCAACTGAAAGGGATATACACCCCGGACAGTGAAGCGCTGGAGATACGCTCTTTGATAAGATTGAAGAACTCGATTACGAAGGATATGACGCGTCAGAAGAACCGCATCAAGTCCCAGTTACGTTACTTGGGGGTAGAGATACCTGTTGGGTACCTGGAGCCCCATTCCAACTGGTCGAAGCGGTTCCTGAACTGGCTGAAGCAGGTGGGAATGCGGACCCCGAGCGGCCGGCAGACCCTGGACATCCTGATCATGCAGTTCGAGGCCCTGCGGAAGCAGAAGGCCGAGATGACGAGGAAACTGCGGGCGTTGTCCCATACGGAACGCTTCGAGGAGACCTTGGAGCTCCTGATGACGGTTCCCGGCATCGGACAGACCACCGGCCTTGCGCTGATGGCAGAGATCGTGGACATCACGCGCTTTGACAATGCCGAGCAGCTTGCGGCTTACGTCGGGATGATCCCGATGTGCCACTCAAGCGGGGAGCATGAAGGCGTTGGGGACATTACCCTCCGCAAACACGCCATCCTGCGGAGCAACATCATCGAAGCCGCCTGGGTGGCCATCCGCAAGGATGAAGCGATGCAGCTCTGCTATCTGAACAACTGCAGGCGGATGGTTCCGAGCAAGGCCATCGTGAAGGTCGCCCGCAAACTGGTCAACCGCATATACTTCGTACTCAAACGCCATCAGCCTTATGTCAATGCCATGGCATAGAGATATATCCTTTCAGGTAGACAAACTTTCCGGGAGAGAATACTACAAAACTCTTGCGGCTTTGAAGTCCGCTTAACACAGTCTGCTCCTCCTGCCTTTGTGAACTGATACAGGAACTTGCGGCATCGAACCGGATGACCGCTGTGGAAAGTTTGTTTGCCGAAGGATTGTTATCGTGTTCTTGAGTCCGACCTCCCCGGAGGCCGCAGAGTTATGCGTACTCACGCAAAGAATTATTTATACGTAAGTATATGATTGTGAATATGTTAAAGTTTAACCAATAAAATCGAGATCCATTTTTATTTGGATTTCAACTGGAAA
>JAGBMJ010000087.1 GCA_017634975.1 Lachnospiraceae bacterium
AGATAGACCCGGATATCCCCGCCTGCATCCGCGAACCTGTCTGCAAAATCAAGTATCTCGTATCTCCACATTTCTGACACGAGTCCCGACTTGACAAGCGCTTCTTTCACTTTCCTGTTGCCTGCATATTCCTCCGGCACGATGCTCTCTTCGTATCTGATCAGTTCTTCAAGGGCAGCTTTTCCTTCTTTATCCGTATCACCGAATGCTTCGTTGTACTTGGCATCCATATCTTTTACCCACGCATCCAGTTTTTCTTCCTCGGTATCGCCCTCGGAATCCTCCTTAAAATAATTCCATTCATCGCTATTGGAACCCATGATCATCTGCACTCCGCTCTTAGCGGCCTCTTCAAAGGCCTTGTCCAGATCCTTCGGAATGATGTCTTCATCAATAACGATAAAACAGCATTCATCAGCTATACCCTTCTCGCTGTCAAGCTTCATCCACTCATCTCCTGAGATCGCCAGGAGTTCTTTCATATTTTTGGCGCCGGATGCTTTCATGACGAAATCAGCGTACTTCTGCGCTTCTTTTCTGTCACGGGCAACCATCTCTCCGCTCTGGGCAATGACTCTCCGGAACAGTCCTCTTGCCTTTGGCGAAATAGCCAGCGCCGTCACAGACCAGCTGCCTGCGGATTCTCCAAATATGGTGACGTTATCAGGATTTCCGCCAAATCCGGCTATATTCTTTTTTATCCACTGGAGCGCCGCTATTTGATCCCGTAAAGCAAGATTGATGTCTGTATAATCCCCGCCGCCTTCGATCTTTGAAAAATCCGGAAATGCCATAAGGCCGAGACGGTAGTTGCAGGTTACTAAAATTACATCATCATGTGCCTTCGCAAAGTTCTGTCCATTATACATAGGGTCAGTTGTCCCGCCCCATCCATAGGCGCCTCCATGGAAGAAGACCATCACAGGCTTTGGTTCTTTGGAATCTATGACTCTTTTATTCTCCCAAATGTTCAGCGTCAGACAATCTTCATTTTTAGGAAAATATGAGGCCGGTTCGGAAGGCCATTCAGACTGCAGCGCAGTGTATCCGAAGTCGTAGCATCTGATCTCGTCGCCGCTTGGATCCGGAGCCTGAGGCGCCTTCCAGCGAAGTTTACCTGTCGGCGGTTTTGCAAAGGGCACGCCTTTGAAAGATATGACTCCCTCTTCTGACTGTCCCAGCATGATACCGTTTTCGCAGACGACCTTTACCGGATCTTTCACCTGCGTACGTCCCCCTGTCCCCTCTGAAGACAACGGAGCGCTATATGCCGTAAGCCCCGACAAGCCAACCACAAGCACTACAGAAACGATGAGCCATCTAAAAATTTTTTTCATTATTGTCTAACCTCATTTTACGAACTCTTCCAATGTCCGGAACAGCAATTCCGGCTCTATCGGTTTGCTCAGATGCGCGTTCAGCCCCGCCTGCAAACTAAGCTGCACGTCTTTATCAAATGCGTTAGCCGTCAGCGCGATAATCGGGATCGTCTTTGCATCTTCCCGGTCCATGTTGCGTATCGTCTTGGTTGCCGTAAGTCCATCCATTTCCGGCATCCGGATATCCATCAGGATAGCATCGTAATATCCCGGCTGATGCCGCGCAAACATTTCTACCGCGATCCGCCCGTTTTCAGCGTGCTCCACTAATATTTTGCGCAATGACATCACCATCATCATAATTTCCGCATTTACTTCAATATCTTCTGCCAGAAGTACCCTGCGCCCGGAAAAGTCTTTCTTAACCCCAAACCGCTGCGCATACTTTTTCCGGAATACCTCGTGGAATTCTTCCAGCACCGTTCCGGCAAACAGCGGTTTTGCCACGAAGGTATCTACCCCGGCGTTCCTGGCTTCATCAGCAATATCATCCCAATGGTACGCGGTCAGGATGATCACCGGAATTTCATTGCCCATTGCTTCCCTGATACGCCGGGTTGTTTCTATGCC
>JAGBMJ010000088.1 GCA_017634975.1 Lachnospiraceae bacterium
ACGCGAAAAGTGCGACTATCTGGTATCCATTCCGATGGAAGGCAAGCTGGATTCCTTAAACGCTTCCGTGGCAGCCGGAGTGCTCGCTTACGAGATCGTCCGCCAGCGGAGAGGCAAGTAAAACAAATTCCGGTTTGTCGAAATGTAGCGGTCGGTGAGCCATGGGGACGGTTCTTGTGGCAACAAGATCGAAGATCTTTAGCCACAAGAACCGTCCCCGTGGCTCGCCGACTCGATAATCCGGAATTTACCGCAATATCTCATCGATCGTCGATACCGTGCTGAAGGTTCCCTTGTTACGCTCGATGATTTCTTTCATCTTCTGCAGTTCGAAATAGTTCACATAGCAGATCAGAGTATAGTTTTTGCCGGCGATGGCGCCGTAGGAATCGAGCCTTGTGCAGGTCTTGTTCAGGTCACGCTTGATCTCGGATACCAGCGTGTCGGGATCCTTGGTGATGATCGTCACCTGCTTGATGCTCTCATAGTGGTCGGTGAAACGGTTGATCACCGCGGTCGCCACCACGTAGACCAGGAAACTGAGCAGAGCCGCATTTTTGTTGATCAGCAGAAATACCGCGATATATACACATAGATTAAAACCGATCAGGACATAGGTTAAGCTGAAGTTTTTGCCGGTCTTATCGGATATGATGCGTACCAGGATATTGGCAAAGATCTCGGAACCGTCGATGCAGCCGCCGAATTTCAGGATCAGGGAAAGGCCGGCACCGAGGATCGCACCGCCAAACGCAACTGCCAGGAAATGCTCCGTGGAAAGCTCTATCTGAAAGTGCTCAAACCCGGCCAGACCGAGAGAGTAGGCCAGTGAGCCCACCAGTGCTTTTAAGCCGAACCGCTTGCCAAGGATCGCTGTTCCCGCGATCAAAAACGGTGCAAATACCAGCCAGACGCAGACCGGCAGATGAAAGCCGGCCAGTTTGCTGATGATGATGGCGATACCGGCCGTACCATAGTCAATGGCATCGTTCGGCAACAGCAGGCATACGACGGAAAAGCTGGCCAGCAGAGCGCCAGCTGAGATCATTATATAGGAAAGGATCTTTGAAAGCAGTTTTGCTGCAGCGTTTCTTTTTTCTGTGGAAGCTTTTTCGGCAATGGCTGCATTTTTGGGCGAAGTTTTCTTTACGGAGGTCGATCTTTTTTTCGGCATAGTTTTCTTTCCTTAGCATAGTATAGTTATGTCAATAGCGGTTCCTTACTGCGTCAGGATTTTCGATAACGCAGACAGACAGCAGGACAAGGCAAAATGTAAGTTTATTTTGCGACCGTTATACTAGAAACAGTTTATCATATCGGGGGACGAAACGGTAGTGCAAACCTTGTCGTCCTCGGAGAATTTTGAGCCGTTATCGCGCTGCAGGTATGCAATCCGACTGTAACTAGTACATCGAACATTAATTAACTAGCCATATCCTTGTTCGATAGCCCGTATGCTGCTTCATCGTCAGTCGCCGTAGCCCGCTACGACTCCTTCCTCTTCATTGCCTACAGACTATCGCACGGCGGATTTGGCCAGTTA
>JAGBMJ010000089.1 GCA_017634975.1 Lachnospiraceae bacterium
TGGTTCGATTCCGGTTCTGGGCATTTGGAAACAAAATATGCGCGAGTAGTAGAGTGGTACTACGTCGCCTTGCCAAGGCGAAGATCGCGGGTTCGATCCCCGTCTCGCGCTTCTAAGAAAGCTCGGTTTTTACCGGGTTTTTTCTTTGCCATAAAACATGATAGAACTCGTCTCGCGCTTCTCAACACCCCAAAGGAAAAATCCTTTGGGGTGTTTTCGCGTCAAATAGTCTCGTGGTAAAATATAAGAAAGTGTGAATGTTTGAAATATGGAGATAACGTATGAAAAAATCCGATACTTCAAGAGGGCATATCAGGAGACATATGGGTGTAGAAGATAAAACCGTTACGGATTCTTTTGGATCGTTTAAAGCCTCAGGGCTTTCGCGGCTTTCAATAGTGGGCAGTATAGTATGTCTGGTATTAATGTTATGCCTACTGTCGGCCTGCAATAAAAATTCCCCCGGTAATGAAAAGAATGGTAATGCAGCAAGTACAGAAGCTGTTGTGTTTGAAACTGATCCGGAAGACAGATCTACCTTTACCCTGATGGTCTACATGATCGGCTCCGATCTTGAATCCATGGGAGGGTCCGCTACCGCTGACATTAAGGAGATGCTTGCAGCACAGAAATCCGGGAACCTAAATATTGTCTTACAGACAGGTGGTGCTTCTGCCTGGGAGAGTGAACTGACGGGCAAGGACAATACCTGCAGACGTTTTGTTCTTAATGGAGAGGAGCCGGAGCTTCTGGAGGATCTCGGGATCGTAAATATGTCCGAGCCCGCTTCGCTCACGGACTTTATCCGCTTTGCTGAGGAGAAGTATCCTGCGGACCGCTGTGGCCTGATCCTGTGGGATCATGGCGCAGGCACCCTGATGGGCTACGGTATGGATGAAAACTTTGAGGATGTTATGCTTGAGATCGGAGAACTGAAGCAGGCGCTTTCCGACAGCGGTAAGCATTTTTACTTCATAGGCTTTGATGCCTGTCTCATGAGTACCGTGGAGGTCGCCTCAGCTCTGGAGGAGTATACTGATTATCTGGTGGCATCCGAGGAAACGGAGCCTTCCGGAGGGTGGTCCTATACACCATTTCTTTCTCAGCTGGCAGCACGTCCCGGTATAGCTATGCATGAGCTGGCTCCCCGCATCGTGGATGACTTCGTGAATGACCCGACATCCACAAAGTATGACAACAATACCCTCGCCGTTCTGGAGCTTTCCAAGCTTTCTGCTGTACGCAGTGCTGTACAGGATTTTTTGAAAACGGTTCAGGAATATCTTCCTGAAAGCTATGATCTTTTGTCTCTTTGCAGAAGCCGGGTTCGCAGCTTCGGCGGCGGTATGTATGAGCAGGTGGATCTCCTGGATCTTCTTGAAGAGCTTCCCAGATGTCTCACCGACCCGGAACTCGGCGGCGATAAGTCCCGCGACCTTTCCGGGATACTGACAGCTGCTGATACACTGAAGGCAGCGCTTTCCGATACGATCGTTTATACCCGAAGCGTGGACAGCCGTTCCGGTGGTCTGGCTCTGTATTTCCCGTATTTGCTGCCGGATCGCTATGAGTCGGTGTCCGGGATCATGCAGGAAGTGGGATACGATAAAAGCTACTTTGATTTCTTTGACGGGTTTTTAAGTTATGTTGTCGCGGAGCAGGAAAGAGCGGATATACAGCCCGTGGCTTCCGGTGTAAAAGCAGCTCCCTGGTATCATCCTGAGGAGACAAAGCTTAAAGAGGACACTTATATCGATCCGTCCACACTGGCAGTAAAAGAACTGGAATCCATGAGTTTCCAAAATCCCGACGGCAGTATCAACTATATAGACAGAACGATAGGCATTGACTTAAGGGATGACCAGTGGATGCTGATCGATCAGGTGGAAAATGTGATCTATGTGGATACGGAAAGCTACGGCAGGCTGGAGCTTGGGTGCCGCAACCTGCAGAATATGATAAACGGCGATCCCTACTATGACTTTGACGGAACCTGGATGGCGCTGGAGGATCGGATAGTCCCGTACTATGAGGCGTTTTATACATTGAACGCGGGTGATGAATCCTATAGTTATGGATTCATTCCGGCAGAGCTTGAGGGCAGAGACATAAGCATAGTTGTGTGGTACAGCGTCACCGGTTTAAATAAGGGAGTATATGCCCCTAAAGTGCTCGGGTACCGACGGGAGCCGGTTATGTCTTTTGCACGCCGCAGGTCGGTGATCGACATTTCGGCAGGTCTAACGCTCCCGGACAAGGGCGTGCATTCTTTTAAGGAAGGGGATAAAATCCGCCTCTACGCCTATGACGAAAATGGCGGTAAAGTTTATCCTTATGATCTTCCCATCATTTACCATGAAATAGAAGGATTATCTGTGGAGGATGAAAGTCCTGTGGAGAGCTTCGCGGGTGGACGTTTTAACTCCATGTTCCAGCAGATCGCTCTCAGGGATATTTTTAATAACACTTATCTTTGTGAAGGAGTGGATATCGACTATAACTGGCAGGAGGAGCTGCCAAAGATGGAAGTAAACAGCCCGGGCTACGGAGCGGGACCTTATAGCTGGGAGGGCGCGACAGAGCGCTTTAAGCTTATGTGGGATTATGATGTGACCCTAAGCTTCCCTTCGGATCTGTTTAAGCAAAATGAAGGGGAGTTTGGTGAGCCTGATATCGTGAGCCGTGATGGCAAGGTAAAGATATATCTTGAGACATTTGGAGAACCGGATGATTACACGACTAAGGAACAGGAGTTTGTGTATTGGGCTTCACATCAGGATGATGTGGTGGTTTATACTGTTACAGACGAAAACGGACAGCTCGGATTATTGGCACCCCGTGATTTCAGCCTGGAAAGCTACAACCTGGCAAGCGGCATGTCGGGTCAGCGTTTCCTCTATCATGACAGCGATGGTCGCTGGTACTGTGGACAGCTTGCCGGAAGTACCCGCATGCGTGGCGGCATCTATGGATTCTCCATGGAAGTTTTTGCCGAGGAAGATCCGGATGAGGAACTCAGGAATGCGATCTTTTATATCGGTAACTCACTGGAGATTTCCTACGAATAGGATGTAGACTGATTTCTGATATTATTTGACCAAGCGCAGAATCCCGGAGGTTCCTCCGGGATTTTTTCGTGTACCCGAAACATTATAAAAAAACTGAAGAAAGTCGAAATAATTAATAGTTGATAATGATTTAAGGAGGGCGTAGTTATGAAAAAAGGAATGAAAGTTCTATCCACGCTTCTTTTTCTGTTAATGCTGGCGTTTATGACCGGCTGTGGGGAGAAGGCGGAGCCCTTTGTGGACAAGAATATGCCCTATGAGCCGGACACCCCGGCGCCGGATCCGCATAAGGGGGTATTCACTTCGGAGCACGGAACCATGACTTTCTCAGGAGATGGGGAAAGTGTAGTCATTGACTTTGACAAGGGGCTTTCGGAGTATCTGGAACTGCCGGAGGGAAAGCAGGAGGCGAGATACTTTTTTATGACAGGAATACTTCCTCCTCATGGGAAGATGCCTATAAGGTATGATGTGGCACATGAATTTCAGATCATTGCAGGGGAAGGTGAAAACCGTAAAGCTGTAGATATTGAAATCGGAGTATATAA
>JAGBMJ010000090.1 GCA_017634975.1 Lachnospiraceae bacterium
TATCAATCAGAAGATCAAGACCCTCCGTCGACACGGTTACGGCTATCCCGATGATGAATACTTCTTCTTGAAGATCATGGATATGAGCCGGAAGGAGTATGTCAGGAATCAGCCATCACATAGAATTTGTGATTGAGCCATAAAAAATATCATTACCCATACACTTCTAATTTACATCTGAATGTGCTAGACTTATCTCAAATGGAATTGGCCACCGAAGAGGATCGTTCTAATGGCCTGCTCCATTGGGCAAAACTCTTTCTGGCCAATACCTGGGAAGAACTGGTGCTGGTGGCCGGAAAAGATCAGGCGTTTCAGGAGGTGATCGATCATATGTATACTGTAAATACCATCCCTGAGGAGCGTACGCTCTTTGAAGCACATCAGAAATGGCTTGCAGTGAACGAATCTATGCAGGCTTCCAGAGAAGAGACTGAAGCTGCTCTGAAGAATACTTTATCCAAACTAGAAGATACTCGATCTCAGCTCGACGATACTCGATCTCAGCTCGACGGTACAAAATCTCAACTTAGTGATACAAAGTCTCAGTTGGATGATACAAAGTCTCAGCTGGATGATACAAAGTCTCAGCTGGATGATACACGTTCAATTCTTAACAGTAAGGAAGCTGAATTATCTCAAGCAAAATCCGAGAATGAAGCATTACGTCAGTTCTGTCTTGCTAATGGACTCGATCCGTCTGTTGTTAACACGCTATAAAGCATATATATTTTATGCCGATGACGGAATGAGGAGAAAACTCCTGCCGAAATCATTAAAAAAAGCCGTGGTCATTTCGAACCACGGCTTTTTATATTTCAGATCTCTGCTGCCAGATGTACCACGCTGCTGTGTGGCAGAGTGATGCTTACATGAGATGCATCCTCTACCTTGAAATGATCAAAGTTCTTCTTCACGACACAATCCGGCGTATCAAAGGTATTGCGCTCATGGATCTCGCCACCGACGATCTCTCCGGTCACGGACTTGATCACGGTATCTGCAAAAGATGCCTCGATCGGCGCTTCCCTGTCTACGGAAGTATTGCACAATGTGATATGCAGCTTGCCGTCTTTTCCAAGCGATACGGATTCCTGCACAAACGGGATCTTCCATTCCTCTTCCACACCGATGGTTTCGGTATCGATGCTGCTCTGTACCAGCTCAGCATCCTGATGATACTTATACATATCAAAAACGTGATAGGTCGGTGTCTTGATCATCCTGTCCCCATCCGTCAGGATCACGGCCTGCAGCACATTTACAAGCTGTGCGATGTTTGCCATCTTTACACGTCTGCAGTGCTTGTTGAACAGGTTCAGGTTCAGACCGGCGATCAGCGCATCGCGCACCGTGTTCTGCTGGTATAAGAATCCCGGATTGGTACCCGGCTCCACATCGTACCAACTGCCCCACTCATCGATAATCAGGCCGACTTTGTTGTTCTTATCGTACTTGTCCATGATCGCTTCATTGATCCGGATACGGTCTTCCATCTTAAGCGTCTTTGCCAGAGTACGATACCAGTCTTTTTCATCAAACTCCGTAGCACTGCCCTTTACGGTCCAGTCGCCCGGCAGTGTATAATAGTGCAGGGAGATACCGTCCATAAAGCCATGGAACTGCTCCTGTGACTGGAAGCAGATCTTCATCACCTTATCCGGCCATTCCATATCATATCCGTCAGAGCCACAGCAGATCTTCCGGATCGGCTTCTTAGGATCGTAGTTGCGCACATAGGTCTGGTAACGGCGATACAGATTCGCATAGTACTCTGCCGTCATATTGCCGCCACAGCCCCAGTTCTCATTGCCTACGCCGAAATAGTCCACCGTCCACGGCTCTTTATGTCCGTTTGCCGCACGAAGATCCGCCATCGGAGAAACGCCTTCAAAGGTCATATACTCTACCCACTCGCTCATCTCCTGAACGGTACCGCTGCCCACATTTCCGTTCACGTAGGTCTTGCAGCCCAGCTGACGGCACAATTCCATAAACTCGTGGGTTCCGAAGCTGTTGTCTTCCACGACACCACCCCAGTGGGTATTGATCATCTTCTTACGGCTTTCCTTCGGTCCGATACCGTCTCTCCAGTGATATTCGTCTGCAAAGCAGCCACCCGGCCAGCGCAGAACCGGAATACGGATCTGTTTCAGCGCTTCTACAACATCCGTGCGCATGCCGTTGACATGCGGGATGTCCTTGTTATTCTCTCCCACGTATAGTCCTTCATAGATGCATCTTCCCAGGTGTTCAGAGAAATGTCCCTGCAGTTCCGGATTAATGTGTCCCACCTTCTGTCCGGGATCAATTGATAGTTTCATCTTCGCTATCCTCCTCTTTTTTATTATCCTCCGCTTGGGCAATCTGAATCTTCTCTTCCAGGCGGTCAAATTCTTTGATAAAGAACAGACTGTTGTAATGCAGCATGACACAATGGGCAAACAGACAAATCAGCCAGGCCCATTTCAGATACCATATGCTGATGATCAGCGGAAGTACAAACATTGCTACTGCCAAAAGGATACGCGCAAAGTGCGCCCCGATCATTCCCAGCGCGGCACGCAGCGCTTCCCGGGTACTGATGATATATCTGGAAACCACTGCATAGAAGCACATCTGGATCATCAGAAACAATGCGGTGATCACGATCAGTCCCCAGCGGAATGCCGGCGAACTCTCCGTTATCAGGGCATATCTCCAGTCAAAAATCAAAAGCCCGCAGCATAAAACAAACAACACCCCGGGAGGCAATGTCTGCTTTAAGTTGCGGGTAAACGAACGAAAGAAAGACGAGATCACGGACGGTTCCTGCTCGCGCGCGATCTTCATTCCGACATAGTATCTGGCACTTAAGGCAGCCCCTGCAGTGACAAGCGGTATCGAACAGAGCACCCACAGTATATTTACTATTGCGTAGTCTGCCGCTTTGGCTATGCCCTGCATGATTGGGCTGTCATAAGAAAACCATTTCATTAAAAGTATTTACTCCTTTACGCCACCGATGGTAAGACCGGTTACGAAGTAGCGCTGCAGGAACGGATACAGCATAACGATCGGTGCCATAGTCAGGATCGTTGCTGCGGATCTTACGGAAACCGGGGTGATATTCACGCCCTGTCCCGGAGCCGTTGTCGTACCTGTGCTGCCCTTCAGACTGGTTACCGAGGAAAGCAGTTTCATCAACTCGTACTGTAATGTAGTATACTCGGTTGCCATACGGTTGTAAAGCATGGTATCAAACCAGGAGTTCCACTGGCCGACTGCCACAAACAGAGCGATCGTTGCGTATACCGGCTTGCACAACGGGGAGATGACTTTGATAAAGATCGTCATAAAGCCCGCTCCATCGATCTCGGCTGCTTCCTGCAGGGAATCCGGCAGACCTTCCATATAAGTACGGAGTACCAGCATATTGAAACCGCCTACCATTGCCGGGATCACGTATACCCAGAAGGAATTGGTCAGCTTCAGTTTCTGGAACAGCAACAGGATCGGGATCATACCACCGTTCACATACATCGTGATTACCCAGAACAGAGACAACTGGGAACGGAACACGAATTTCTTCTGTGCTACGACAAACGCCAGAAGGGCATTGGCTGCCAGTGCCAGCAGGGTACCTACAACCGTACGTAATACGGAGATCCAGGCACCGTGTGTGATGTTCTTCTGATTCAATACGGTGGAGTAATTGGTCCAGGTAAACATACGCGGGATCAGGTGTACACCGCCACGGACAGCATCCACACCGTCATTGAACGAGATTGCAAGCGTATTGAGTACCGGATACAGGGTTACCACACAGATCGTGATCATGATGATCGCATTTACGATATGGAAGATCGTATCCGATGTCTTTGTTTTATTATGTTTGTTATCCGTCATCGTCACCTTGATTGCTCCGGATGCCGCGCCGTTCATTTGATTACTCATATTCTCTGCACCTCCTTAGAACAATCTTTCTTCACCGGATCTCTTTGCGACCGCATTACAGATCACAATGATCAGGACAGAAACAACACTCTTGAAGATACCTGCGGCAGTACCGAGGGAGTAGTCATTCTGGCTGACACCCCAGGTCAGTACGTAGATATCGATGGTCTGGGATACGCTCTGTACCAGGCCGTTACCTAACAGATACTGTACTTCGAAACCTGCATTCAGGATAAAGCCCATATTCATAAGCAGAAGTACGATGATGGTCGGACGAAGGGAAGGCAGTGTTACGTGCCTGATCTTGCCCCAGCGGCCTGCACCGTCGATGGATGCTGCTTCATACAGACACGGATCGACGGAAGAGATCGCGGACAGATAGATGATCGCGTTCCAGCCCATCTCCTTCCACAGATGTGCAAAACATACCAGTCCCCAGAACAGTTTCGGTTCGGAGAAGAAACCGATCGGATCCTTGATGATCCCCAGCTTCAAAAGCAGTTCGTTCACGATACCGGAGTTGGAAAGGGAATCGTGAAGGATACCGGTAACGATGATCCAGGAAAGGAAGTGCGGCAGATAAGAGATCGTCTGTACTGCTTTCTTTCCGTTCAGTGATTTCATCTCGTTCAGCAGGATCGCAAAGATGATCGGGAAGATCGTTGTCGGGAAGATCAGGTTCAAAAGACCCATACAAAACGTGTTCCGGATAACCTGGATAAATGTTTTATCCGAGAACAAAAACTTAAATTTATCCAATCCCACAAATTTGGATCCAAACAGGCCGGTACGGGGCTTGTAGTTCTCAAATGCCATGATCCAGCCGCCCAGCGGGATGTAGTAAAAGATGATACCATAGATCACAAAAAGTATCGCTAACGCAATCAGAACTCTCTGACGATATAAGATCTTTTTTGTGATCACGGCATCTCTGGGGCCTGCACTTTTATATTTCGCCATAATCGTATCCTTTCTCATAATTTTCGGAAAATACAAACGGTTTTTTCGTAAAGAAATGGCAACCATACACAAGTATGTTTGTATATGATTGCCACCCTTAACATAGACGGTGATCGTCTGTTCAAAGTTTCTTAAACTTACTTACCGATTCTTCTGTCCAGTTCTGCCTGCATCTCATCCAGGAAATCCTGCGGATTGCATGCATTGTAAGCGTCCATATACTTCGCCCAGTCACTTTCGAAGTTAGAACTCATAACAACCTTCGGCAGCCACTCGTGCTTTGTCTGACCCATCTTTGTCCAGGCAACACCACCCGGTGTTTCCGTGGTCAGGTTGTTGGAGAAGGACCACATCGGGAACCACGGTGCGTTCTCTTCTACGATCGAACCAATCATACCCGGATAAGTAGTTACGCCGTAAGCATTGAAGCAATCCTGAAGCGGTGTTGCAAGACTTTCAAAGAATTCGGAAGGCTGCTCTTCCGGCAGGTTTGCGTTCTTGCCGTCGTCACTGGTACCGCCGTACTGCGGCAGATAGCTGTATACACAACGATGCTTTGCCTGATAGGAAGGATCTGCCCACTGCATACGCATCTCCGGTGTTCTGTAGAACAGGCCCTGATCATCTACTAGATAGTCGGTGCCTTCCACACCCCAGAATCTCAGGTTGTGGATGTCCTGATCCAGCATAGCGTTCAGGAATTCAAATGTCTTTTCAATGTCCGGGTTGGTTGTCAGAACGCCTACACCTGAAGAATTGTTCAGTGTATCGCCGTAGGTGTGCCAACGATTGTCCATACCCTTGTCGATGGTCAGACCAAGAGGAACGAAGTTGCATCCCTTCTCATCCAGACCGGTCTGCTTGAAAGTATCATTGATGGTCATGAAATCCCAGTACTGGTCGCACATACCAAGTACGTTACCGTTGGACAGCTTGGAGATGTACTCATCATAAGTCTGGGTTGCAAATTCCTTATCTACGATACCCTTTGCATATTCCTCGTTCAGCTTCTGGAAATAACGCTTTGCTGTCGGAGTGGTGTTGTAGTCAACGATCTTCGGATTGTTCATATCCGTCTTATCAACGATAACGGAACCATCGTTCGGATATCCATCCAGGAATTCCGGTGCGTTCTCGATGCAGAAGTATCTCCAGTCATCGCAGAGACAGGTGTACGGGATCACCTGCATGCCGTCATCTGTGGTCGGGTTTGCTGCTGCATAACGCTCCAGCAGATCGAAGTACTCATCCAGCGTCTCAATCTTCGGGTAATTATCCCAAGCCAATACTCTTGCCTGGATCCAGAACGCTTCGTCGTTGTGTGTTGTGGAAGTAGGATTACCCTTGGTGTTCTGGAATACGTTACACCAGTATATGTGGCCGTCGTCCTGACGGAACATATCCCACTCTTCCGGTGTGTAGTAGTTCTTCAGGTTCGGATACTTCTCAATGTAATCATCCCAAGCTACCAGCAGGCCCGCATCATAGAGCTGAACCATACCGTCGCCGCCGTCGATCAGATCCGGATATGTACCGGAAGCGATGATGGTACCAACTGCTTCTGCAGCGGTCTGACCGGTCAGCCAGGTTTCCTTTACGCTTACGCCGGTTTTGTCAGCGATGATCTTCTGAATGTCGTTCTCGCCATCATTGATCTCTGCACCCGGCATTGCCATAAACATGCTCAGTTTCAGGACCTCACCGGAAGGTGTTGTCGTGCCACCGGTTTCTCCTGTACCGGTTGCAGCGCTGGTACCGGAACCAGAATTGGAACCGGAAGTAACCGCGCCTGTGTCACCACCTGTTTTGTCACCGCAGGCTGCAAGAGTGCTCATCACCATAAGTGAAGTCATTCCCAGTCCGAGCGACTTTCTCCAAAAGTTTTTCATTTTGTTTTCTCCTTTCCCCCAGGAAATGTTTTTTGTAAATCTTCAGTTCATTGGCCAATCACTGATTCATCACGTTCGTTGCTAATGCAGTTTCCCCGCACCCCTCAATGCAGGACCTCTACTTGTAGGTTTTATTATAGGTTTTGTCAAAAAAAGTATCACCCGACAAAATATTAAAAAAAATCGGGAAAACTATAGTTTCCCGATTCCTGTATCTCATCCCGAGTGATCCCTGCGGTAATGGGAAGGCGTACATCCCATACGTTCAATAAATTTCTGTACAAAATAATCGCTGTCCTTATACCCGACCTCTTCCGCGATGCGGATGATCTTTTCGTCGGTGCGGATCAGCATCTTTGCCGCTTCCTTGATCCGGTAGTCCGTCAGGTAATCTTTGAACGACATACCATATTTCTTTTTGAAGATCTGTCCGAGATAAGCGTTGTTGATATAAAACTTCTGGCTCATCTCACGCAGACTGATGGCTTCGGCGTAATGCAGGCGGATCTCTTTTTCCACTTCCTGCAGGATGCTGTGACCGGCACTCTTGCGCAGCTGGGAGATGTATTCCGCATATTCACAGCAGAAACGCTGCATATAGGCACTGCTGCCTTTGACCAGGCTTTCTTCAAAGGAACTCTCACCGATGAAGCGCATGATC
Source organism: Lachnospiraceae bacterium (assembly GCA_017634975.1). Classification (GTDB taxonomy): domain Bacteria; phylum Bacillota; class Clostridia; order Lachnospirales; family Lachnospiraceae; genus NK4A136. The sequence goes on from JAGBMJ010000090.1 coordinate 7,447, forward strand.
TCTTCCTGATTAACCTCGTTATCCTGCGCACTGGCCAGGTGGATCAGCTGGAACAGAAGATAACTGATGTTGAAATTCATCATCTCTTCCGTCAGATCCTTTTCTTTGCATTCTTTATAGAAAGCATATACATAACGCTCGATCTTCGCCGTATCGTTTTCTTCGATCGCCGCTGTCAGTGCATCCAGATTGTCCTTACAGATAATGGTGGCATTGGGATTGCTTTTGGAATCGTAGGTGCCGATCAGATGCGAGATGGAATTTCGCTGCAGATAAGATTGCTCCAGCTCATTGCGCCGCAGTTCCTCCTCATGCTTCTTCTCCCAGATCGTACGCACTCTGCGCACCACCGACAGCAGTTCCTCCCGGTCTACCGGCTTTAAGATATAATCCATACAGCCGAGCTTCAATGCCTGCTTTGCATAATCGAATTCATCAAAACCACTCATAATGATGAACATCGCATCCGAAAGCTGTTCTTTCTTGACCGTCTCTAACAGTTCCAGACCGGAGCATTCGGGCATTCGGATATCCGTGAGGATCAGATCCACCTGTTCCTCCTCCAGAAATTTCAGCACTTCCTTTCCGTTCGCCAGACTGCCGGCGATCTCATATCCTTCCGCTTCCCAGTCGATCAGCACACGCAGCCCCTGCGTAATGATCGGTTCGTCATCCACAAATAATACTCTCATACAGCCCCCTTAAATCACGCCCAGCGGAATTCCGATCCGCACGGTTGTCCCGACATCTTTTTCCGTTTCCAGTTCAAATTCCGCGTGGCCTTTACTGAACAGATGCAGCCGCAGATAAGCATTCATCATTCCCACGTGCCGGTTGCCATTCATGTTCTCCACGCTGATATTGCGTATCCTCTCCCGGATCTCTTCGGCCTGTTTCTCATCGATACCGGTACCGGTATCCTCGATCTCCAGCCGCAGCCATCCCGCCTCCTTGTATGCGTTTACAAAGATCCAGCCGGGATTTGCCTTTCTCTCTACACCGTGCACACAGGCATTTTCCACAAATGTCACGATCGTAAGCTTTGGTATCGTACACTGCCTGCAGTCTGCCGGAATGGAAAACTTATAATTCAGACGGTCTCCGAAACGGTATTTCTGCAAAGTCAGATATGCGTCCACGAAATCCATCTCCCGCTGCAGAGGGATCATATCCTCGCCCCAGCTGACGTAGGTGCGCTCCATCAATGCAAGCTTTCCCACCATATCTGCCGTCTCGGTCTCGTTACGCACCAGACTGTGCATACGTATGCTCTCCAGTGCGTTAAAGAGAAAATGCGGATTGATCTGACTGTGCAGTGCCAGCAGCTCCGCTTTCTGTTTGGCGATATTGATCTCCTGCTCACGCATCCTGCCTTTATAAACCGATTCGATCAGTTCGTTGATCCGCAGAGCCATCTTGTTATAGCTCTTCATCAGGCTGGTGATCTCATCGTCACCCTCGATGCGTTCGATCACATCCAGTTCTTCCGACTCAACGTCTTCAAACTTGTGCTGCAGTTTCTCGATACGGATGGTGATGGACTTTTCGATCAGCTGCATCATCAAAATGGGAAGGAGCACATTCAGTATGATCAGTCCCACCAGTACACCGCTGTATTTTCCGAAATAATGCCAGAAATCCGTCTGCCTGGGTACCGCATAGATCCAGTAACGGTTTCCGTACAGCTCGATCTCACGGGCATAGGCTTTTTCCCGGCTGAATGTGATCGGATTATAGGGATTCTGCGCCCTGCTGTCCTCACGGTTGGAGAGCAGCACCGTGTGACCGTCACATAAATAGACATCAAAATCCAGATCGAGTTTTGCAAGTGCATTCGCAAATCCGCTGTACCCCATTTCGATCATCAGCATCTTTTCACAGCCTTTGATCGACATTCCGTCCATGGTCTGCATCCACAGGAGCTTTCGTTTCTGTGTACGGTCCGCTGCCGAAATGGTGCCGTAATAAAACATCAGCATCGGTTCTTTCGGCGAATTCTGAAATTTCTGGTACCAGTCACTTTCCCTGGCCCTGGATAACTGATAAAAACCACCGCCGCTGATGACCGTATCATTGTCCGCATAAATATAGAGCTTCGCATCTTCAATGCCCAGATTCTGTCCAAAGAGAAGCTCCCGGCGCAGCTGATAAAACCGCTCATAATACTTTAACGGCGTGGCATATTTTTCATTCAGAAAGTTTTCCACCACGGTACTGCTGACGATATTTGCCGCAATGGTGGTAGGATACAGAAGACGGCTCTGCAGGATATGCTCCACTTCCGAAGTGGCCTTTTCCTGCATATACCGCATATTATCCCTGTTGGCTCTGGTAATACTGGAAATGATGATCCCGTCCGTCAAAAACATCGGCAACAGGACACCCACAAAAAACAGAAGGTACAGTTTCTGCCTCAGTTTTAACCGGTTAAGATATGCCATCATTCCAACAAACTACCTTCTTTCTTTGTTAAAAAACGGCTGCCGGCCCTTTACAGTTCCGACAGCCGCAATGAATCCTTTAAATCCCTGCGTATAAGCGACTTCTTACTTGAACGGATTCTCCGTCGGATACGGCAGGCTCTTCGGCTGGTTGTAGTTGATATCCTCTGCAGGAACACCGAGATACTTGAATACTTCGTACAATGCCTTACCGTAGTGACCGAATGCTACTGCACCGTGGTGCGGGTAGTTCTTCTCGATCAGTACGTGACGATAGAAGCGGCCCATCTCGTTGATCGCGAATACTGCGATACCACCGAAGGAACGGGTAGCTACCGGAAGGATCTCGCCTTCTGCCACGTATGCACGGATCAGACCGTCAGCTGTGCTCTGCAGACGATAGAATGTGATCTCGCCCGGAGCGATATCGCCTTCCAGAGTTCCGTTGGTCACTTCTACCGGAAGTGCACGAGCCATAATCTTCTGGTTCTTCATCTCGCAGAATGCCATCTTCTTGGAGCAGGTATTGCCGCAGTGGAAGCCCATGAAGGTATCGCTGTGCTGATAATCGAACTTGCCCTTGATGGACTCGTTGTACATATCCTTCGGAACGGAGTTGTTGATATCCAGCAGGGTAACGATATCGTCGGATACACAGGTACCGATGAACTCGCTCAGGCAGCCGTAGATATCTACTTCACAGCTTACCGGGATACCGCGGCCGGTCAGACGGCTGTTTACATAGCACGGTACGAAACCGAACTGTGTCTGGAATGCCGGCCAGCACTTGCCTGCGATCGCTACATATTTACGATAGCCCTTGTGTGCCTCTACCCAGTCAAGCAGGGTCAGCTCATACTGAGCCAGCTTCGGCAGGATCTCGCTCTTCTTGTTGCCTGCGCCCAGCTCCTTCTCCATATCTGCAACAACGTCTGCGATACGGGGGTCGCCTGCGTGCTTGTTGAATGCTTCGAACAGATCCAGCTCGGAGTTCTCTTCGATCTCAACACCCAGGTTGTACAGCTGCTTGATCGGAGCGTTGCAAGCCAGGAAGTTCATCGGACGGGGACCAAAGGAGATGATCTTCAGGTCCGCCAGACTGATCAGGGTACGTGCGATCGGCAGGAATGCATTCAGCTCATCTGCCAGATCTTCTGCATCACCAACCGGATTCTCCGGGATATATGCTCTTACGTTACGGAGCTTCAGGTTGTAGCTTGCATTCAGCAGACCGCAGTATGCATCGCCACGATCATCCAGCAGGGAATCCTGTGTCTCTTCTGCTGCAGCTACGAACATCTTCGGGCCGTCAAAATGCTTTGCCAGCAGGGTCTCGGAGATTTCCGGACCAAAGTTGCCGAGGTATACGCACAGAGCGTTACAGCCGGCCTTCTTGATGTCCTCCAGAGCCTGTACCATGTGGATCTCGCTCTCTACGATGCAGATCGGGCACTCATAGATATCTGCTGCATCATACTTCTTAGCATAAGCAGCTACCAGTGCTTTTCTGCGGTTCACGGAGAGGCTCTCCGGGAAGCAGTCACGGCTGACTGCAACGATACCTAATTTTACTTTTGCGATGTTTTCCATTGCCATTGTGAAATTACCTTCCTTTCTTGGATAAAAATTTTAACATTTTTAGTATAGATCCAAGAAACGCCGTCGCGTTTCTTTATACCTCAAAGTGATCCGTGCAGAAATTCAAAGCACCGGATCCCGCCTGTACCATCCCCGCGGAACGTGAGATACAGATCCTGTACACCGTCCGGTATGGAGAGCTTCGTTTCACAGACCGTCCAGACATTTGCATTGTCCGTCCGGATCGTGCCGAGTACCGGGCCGTCCCAGGCCGTGCGGATCTCAAATACGCCACGCAGATAACCGATCATCTGAATACGCAGTCCGGTCACGTCCTTGCAGTCAAAGCTGCGATAGCCCATGGTCGCACCGTCACACAGATGCGCGACATAGCTCTCTGCCCCGAAACCGTCTGCACGATCCTGGATGATCCGCGGTGCTGCCTGGTCTCCCACGTACATATCATGCTTGTCCGTAAACAGATGACAACAGATGGATGCCGGATATTCCCCCGCATCCGAAAGCGGACCGCCGTTCAGACCACAGGAGCTTAAGCGTGCCTGCGGGATGCTGTCGTCCGCAGCAAAGCAAATCTCCTCGGCACATGCCTGTCTGGAATACCAGTTGGCATTTGTGTGCCTATGATAAAAAATATACCATTTTCCGTTGATTTCTTCAATACTTCCGTGATTATTTGCGCCGTACGCCATCGCCAGATCTGCCGGCTTTCCTTCGGCTATGCCTTTATCACAGTTGCTGATGATCACGCCACCGTAGGTATACGGTCCCTCCGGGCTGTCCGAAGTCGCATAGCACAGTTCGTGCATCACCTCGGAAGAATAGACGAAGTAGTACTTTCCGTTACGCTTACGAATGGACGGAGCCTCAAAGAATGCATGCCCTTCGAATGCAGTTCCTTCCGAATAGCACTTGCCCGGTGCCACAAACTGCGGTGCTTTTTTGACCGTGAGCATATCGCTCTCCAAAACCGTCAGCATCGCGCCATGGCGGCTTTTATCCGTCTGTCCGCAGAAACCGGTAAAGAGATAAAGCTGTCCGTTCTCGAACAATACGCCCGGATCGAACTGCGGCTCGTCGCCTTCCTTATTGCCCAGCAGCGTACCGTCGGGATATGCGACATTACCAAGATATTCATATTTTCCGGCCGGGGTGTCGCATACGGCTACGGATACCACATTGACTTTATCCAGTACATAGTACAGATAATAGCGTCCGTCCGCCCCCTGCGTCACATCCGGCGCATACAGACACATATGTCCGTCCGCATTGAGCGGATCCTGTGTCTTGCGATAGATCACGCCTTCATAGCGCCAGTCTTTCAGATCATATACCGGCGCCGACCAGCATACATAATCATTCAAACAGAAGGTTTCGCCGTTAAAGCGGTCGTGCGAGCCGTAGACATACACCCGGTCGCCGAACACATGCGGCTCACCGTCCGGAACATATTCCCAGGCCGGCATATACGGGTTATACACCTGCTTTGGCCGGTTGATCTCCACGCCGGGAACGGCACCTTCACTGACAAAATTCATTTCATTCGGTTCCGCTGCATTGTAGGTTTTCCAAAGCGGCATCGCCGATCCGTCCGCATCCGCCCCATTCGGATCTCCGGTCTTGACGAAATTGGCCACGTAATTTGCCATCTTTCTCGCCAGATCATAGTGATATCCTTCCAGCGGGCGCCAGCACTTCATCAGCGTCTCAAAGAAAAACCACAGATCTACGGAATGGAAACATCCCGGGCGGTCATCACCGGGCATTTCCGGTCCGAAACGATAATAGAACAGTTTCCGGTCCGGATCCTTTTCCATGGCCTCGCGGAACGTATTCTTTACGGATCGCTCAACGGTATTTACGCCTCCCACGATGAACTCATCGGTCGTATTTCCGCTGATCACCGGTACTTTCGCACAGTCCCCGTTGATAAAACGGTTCACGGGATCGCCCACGCAGAACTTCCCGTCCTCGATCCCCACGAACATCCCCCTGGTGTCGCGGTATTTCGCATATTTATCACGGATCACATACGGATCCAGTGCACGTGCTTCCTCCAGATTTTTCACACCCAGAAATTCAAAGAAGTCTGAGCCCTTTTTCTCTGCTTTTTCCAGAGTTGCCGGTGTAAAAAGGTCGATATCCGGAGCCCCCGGCAAAAGGCTCGCGTGTTCCATCTCTTCTTTGGTAAAACGGATGATGCCGCTGTAGATCAGCGCACCTTTGATCAGACCAAAGTTCTGCTCACAGGTCAGCTGATTCATCACACTGGCACCGCCGGCCGACTGTCCGGCGATCGTGATACGATCCGGGTCTCCGCCGAAAGCTGCGATATTTCTCGCTACCCAGCGCAGTCCCGCCTGCTGGTCCAAAAAGCCGAAGTTTCCCGGTGCCTCCGGCGCTTCCGCCGTGATCTCCGGATGAGACAAAAAGCCGAACGCTCCGAGACGGTAATTCACACTTACCACGATGATCCCGCGGGAAGCCAGACGCTCGCCGTCAAACTCCATCTCTGCGGTATAGCCCCACTGGAATCCGCCGCCGAAATACCATACCAGTACCGGCAGCTTCTCATCCGTCTTCTTTGCCGGTGTCCAGACATTCAGATACAGACAGTCTTCCCCCATCGGGATGTCCGGATCCACATGCCATTCCTTACAGTAGACATCGGTTCCGAGCCCCGGTGTATCCTGTACCGAGATCGGTCCGAACGCAAAACAATCCCGTACACCTTCCCAGCTCTCACAGGGCTGCGGTGCACGCCATCGGTTCTTTCCTACCGGCGGTGCCGCAAACGGGATTCCTTTAAATACCGTGATCCGAGGGTCGTTGCCCGGCAGACCTTTTACTTTACCATTCTCTGTTTGTGCGATCCTTAACATATTTCCCCCTATATCCCCATAGGTAAAAAAATTGGCTTCCCCTTGAGGGGAAGTCAATTTGCTCATAAATAAAATTACAGCTGCGGATAGATCGGCTTGAGTGCCGGATAGATCTTCTTGAAGGACTGGTAACGCTCTTCGTAACGCTCTGCCAGTTCCTTCTCGGGTTCTACGGTACCGATCACCTTTACGATCTTTGCTGCAGCTTCTTCTACGGATGCAAAATGTCCGCAGCCGACCGCTGCCAGCATAGCGCCGCCCAGCGCCGGACCTTCCTCACTCTCAATCGAGTCTACGGAAATATTGAATACGTTTGCCATGATCTTTCTCCACAGCGGGCTCTTTGCACCGCCGCCGCAGATCTTGGTACGCGGGATCACGATACCGGATGCCTTTGCCACTTCAAAGGAATCACGCAGACCGAATGCCACGCCTTCATAAACCGCCTGCAGCATATCTGCACGGCTGGTATCCATACTCATACCGACAAATGCGCCTCTTGCCTGCGGATCGTTGTGCGGGGAACGCTCGCCCATCAGATACGGCAGGAAATATACGTGATTGTTGCCCAGTTCCTTGATCTCGGCCTGTGCTGCTGCAAAATCCTTATCTCTCTGGATATCGCCCATCCACCACTGGTTGCAGGATGCTGCGGAAAGCATGCAGCCCATCAGGTGATATTTACCGTTTGCATGGGCAAAGGAATGCAGAGCATTCTGCGGATCCACGGAATACTTATTCGAAGAGATAAAGATCGTTCCGCTGGTTCCCAGGGAAATGTTGCAGTCGCCGTCGCCAACCGTACCGGTACCGATCGCTGCTGCTGCATTGTCGCCGGCACCTGCGATCACCTTGACGTCTGCAGACAGCCCCAGTTCTGCTGCCACATCGTTCTTCAGTGTGCCGATCACCTCATAGCTTTCAAAGATCTGTGCCAGCCACTCCTTCTTTACGCTGCAGATCTCACACATCTTCTCGGACCATTTACGGTTCTTTACATCAAACAAAAGCATACCGGAAGCATCGGATACGTCCGTAGCATGTACGCCGCTCAAACGATATGCCAGATAATCCTTCGGCAGCATGATCTTTGCGATCTTTGCGAAGTTCTCCGGCTCATTTTCCTTCATCCACAGCACCTTCGGTGCGGTGAATCCTGCAAATGCGATGTTACCGGTCTCATCAGACAGGACATTCCGTCCGATCGTGCCGTTTAAGTACTCGCACTCTTTCATGGTACGGCCGTCATTCCACAGGATCGCCGGACGTACCACCTGATCCTGTGCATCCAGGCAGACCAGACCATGCATCTGACCGCCGAAGCTGATGCCCTTTACCCTATCTTCATTTCCTGCGATGAGTTCTTTCAGACCGGCCACGGACTGTGCATACCAGTCTTCCGGATTCTGCTCGGACCAGCCGGGCTTCGGGAAACTGATGGGATATTCCTTTGAAACCGTGCGAACAATGTGACCGTTCTCATCCATAAGAATGAGTTTTACTGACGAGGTACCAAGATCGATACCGACAAAACCTGCTTCCATGATAGATCCTCCTGCTATTTTTATAGATAAAAACAATTAGATTGATTTTAACATGGAAAGCGTTTTCCAACACCCCATAAAAATATACAAGAATACCCGAATTTTTTTGAATACATTTTTGGAAATACCAAGAAACCAAAAAACCTGCAACCGGTCACAACGATTGCAGGTTCTGTTAAACTTTTGATGATTTAAGTCATTACAGCTTTGCGATATCTTCCTGGGTGAGGACACGGATACCTGCCCGGGTCAGCGCTGCCTCGGCGGTCTTGTGATCGCTTACGCGGAAGACCGTGTATGCCTTGTCCAGTGAACTCTCGGAAGAAAGTGCGTAGAGATACTCCAGATTGATGGCATTCTCCGCAAATACTTTCAGGATCCGGTTCAAGCCACCCGGCTGATCCGGCATCTCCACGACCACTACGCTGGTCAGCTTGTTGATATAGCCGGCGTCCTTCAGAACTGTGGTGGTCTCGTATACATCATCCACGATGATGCGCACGATACCGAAACCGTCGGTCTCTGCCAGAGAAAGTGCACGCATATTGATCTTGTTTGCTGCCAGCACATCCGTCATCTCGCACATCTTGCCCGGCTTGTTTTCCAGAAAGATTGATACCTGTTTTACGCCCATAAGTAACCCCTCCTTATATCATATTTTACGGTTATCGATCACTCGTACCGCCTTGCCTTCGCTGCGTGTAATGCTCTTCGGAGCAACCAGTGTTACCTTCGCCTTGATACCAAGCATGCTCTTCATACCGGCTACAAGGTCATTCTGACGCTTGGTGATCTCATTTACGTTATCGGTAAACATCTCCGGTGTCATCTCTACGTGTACGTCCAGCGTGTCGTTGTTATTCACGCGGTCCACGATGATCTGGTAGTTTGCCTGATAACCGTTCTCAAGAAGAACTGCTTCGATCTGGGACGGGAACACATTGACACCACGGATGATGAGCATATCATCACTGCGGCCCTTCGGTTTCTCCATCTTCACATGGGTACGTCCGCAGGAACATTTCTCACGATGCAGTGTGCAGATGTCCTTGGTACGGTAACGGATCATCGGGAAGCCCTTCTTGTCGATCGCCGTAAATACCAGCTCGCCCTGCGCACCGTCCGGCAGCACTTCGTGTGTCTTCGGATCGATGATCTCGGCGATGAAGTGGTCTTCATTGATGTGCATACCGTTCTGGGCACTGCACTCAAATGCCACACCCGGTCCGGAAAGCTCGGTCAGTCCGTAAATATCAAATGCTTTGATGCCCAGGGTCTTTTCGATATCCTTACGCATCTCTTCGCTCCAGGCTTCCGCCCCGAAGATACCGGCCTTCAGAGGGATATCCTCCGGCGTGAGTCCCATCTCCTTCATACTCTCGCCCAGATATGCCGCATAGCTGGGGGTACAGCAGATCACGGTCGCTTCCAGATCCCGAAGGAACATGATCTGACGCTCGGTATTGCCCGAAGACATCGGAACCGTCATACAGCCCACCTTGTGGCTGCCGCCGTGTAAGCCCGCACCACCGGTGAACAGACCGTATCCATAGGATACCTGAACAACATCTTCTTTCGTAGCGCCTGCTGCCATCAATGCTCTTGCGCAGCAATCCTCCCAGAGATCGATATCTCCCTGGGTATAAAAGGCGATCACGCGCTTACCGGTCGTTCCGGATGTGGAATGGATCCGTACCACATCCTCCTTGGGTACACCCATCAATCCGTAAGGATAGGCATTGCGCAGATCATCCTTGGACAAGAAAGGCAGTTTATGCAGATCCTCAATACTCCTGATGTCATCCGGCGTAACCCCCTGCTCTTCCATCTTCTTGCGGTAGTAGGGCACATTCTCCCATACATGGTGTACCTGCTCTACCAGTTTTTTGTTCTGAATGGCTACGATCTCTTCCCGCGAAGCACATTCAATCTCTTTCTGGAAATAATTTTCCATTGGTCCAAAACCTCCTTGCGTATCACGCATTTTTCCCGAGTTCGAACGCTTTCTTGTTCATCTCCAGGAATTTGGCCGGTACCATGGCTTCCATTGCTTTTTGCCATGCTTCTTCCGGCATATTGAAATAATGTGACAGTCTGCCCATCAAAACGATGTTAACTGCCTTGGAGGATCCGGCCTGTTCTGCCAGTGCCAGACAATCCAGTGCATCCACTTTTGCGCCGGTGGTTTTCATCTTTTCCACCAGATCGGTCGGATATTCCTGTGCTCCGGTGATCACGGGCATCGGATCGATCTGCTGGATGTTGGTCACGATCTGACCGTCCTTCTTTAAGTACGGCAGCCATCTTGCTGCTTCCAGCAGTTCAAACGATACGATATAATCCGCTTCGCCCCTGTCGATCACGGGAGAATACACTTTTTCACCATAACGTACATACGTTACCACGCTTCCGCCGCGCTGGCTCATGCCGTGCACTTCGGAAACCTTTACATCGTAGCCTGCATCCAAAAGCAGTTTGCCAAGCAGCTTACTTGCCAACAAAGATCCCTGGCCACCCACGCCTACGATCATCACATTCTTTGTTTCACTCATTTCAGATGGCCTCCTATCAATTCTCTTTTTTCGTGCTTTCAAATGCCTTCACACCGCACATCTGCTCGCATACGCCACAGCCCACGCAAAGGGTTGCATCCACGCGTGCCTTGCCGTCTTTGATGGAGATGGCCGGGCAGCCGATGCGCATACAGGACTTGCAGCCTACGCACTTGTCTTTGTTCACGGTCAGAGGCGCATTGTGCTTTACATATTTGAGCAGCGCACAAGGTCTTCTGGAAATGATCACGGACGGCTCATTTGCAGCCAGTTCCTCTTTTACCGCGGTATCGCAGGCCTTCAGATCATACGGATCCACCACACGTACACGGTTGAAGCCCATGGCACGGCACAATGCTTCCAGATCGATCTTGCCGGCAGGATCCCCCTTGATGTTATAGCCGGTGGTCGGATTCTGCTGATGCCCCGTCATACCGGTGATGGAGTTGTCCAGGATGATCACCGTCGAGTTGGACTGGTTGTACGCAATGTTTGCCAGACCGGTCATACCGGAATGCATAAAGGTGGAATCACCGATCACGGCAACCGTCCTGCCCTCGTTTGCGCCTTCACCGGCAATGTTGAAACCGTGGATCGCGCTTACGGAAGCACCCATGCACAGGGTCATATCGATGGCAGACAGCGGAGCCACAGCCCCAAGCGTATAGCAGCCGATATCCCCGAGAACGGTGCATTTATTCTTATTCAGTGTATAGAACAAACCTCTGTGCGGGCAGCCTGCACACATTACCGGCGGACGCATCGGAATGGTATCCTCTACGGCATTGCCGGAAGGGATCTCTTTACCGAAAGCCTTGCGCAGCATATTCTGGGAGAATTCCCCCTCCATCGGCAGGATATCCTTGCCGGAAACGGTAAGCCCCAGAGCCTTGCAGTGATTCTCGATGATCGGATCCAGCTCTTCCACAACGACCAGCTTCTCTACTTTGGAAGCAAAGTCCCGGATCATCTTTTCCGGCAGCGGATTGACCATACCGAGCTTCAGTACGGATACACTGTCACCAAAGACTTCCTTAACATACTGATAGGATGTGGAATGTGTGATGATACCGATCCCGGTACCGCCCATCTCAACACGGTTGATCCCGGACGTCTCGGACCACTCGCGCAGCTTGCGGGTACGCTCCTCCACGAACGGATGACGGCGGATCGCATTGCCCGGCATCATAACGTACTTCGGGATATTCTTTTCATACGCCTTACGCTCCGGTACCACACGTTCGGACGTCTCGACCACCGACTGGCTGTGGGCCACACGCGTACACATCTTCATGATGACCGGCGTATCAAAATCCTCGGAGATCTGATAAGCGATCTTTGCAAACTCCAGCGCTTCTTTGGAATCGGACGGCTCCAGCATCGGCACCTTGGCCGCGATGGCATGATGCCGGGAATCCTGCTCATTCTGGGAAGAATGCATCCCCGCATCGTCCGCTACACAGATCACCACGCCGCCGTTGACGCCCGTATAGGACATCGTATAGAGCGGATCTGCCGCCACATTTAAACCGACATGTTTCATACCGCAGAACGAACGTCTGCCGGATAGGGATGCGCCAAAGGCTGCCTCCATCGCTACTTTTTCATTGGGTGCCCATTCGCAGTAGATCTCATCGTATTTCGCTGCTTCTTCGGTCACTTCGGTACTGGGTGTTCCGGGATAAGAGGAAACAAAACAGCAGCCTGCTTCATACAGACCACGGGCAAAGGCTTTGTTTCCCAACATCAGTTCCTTCATCTTCCTGCCTCTCCTTTGTCATTCTTGCGCCGGGAAGCAAAAAACACTCCCGGTATATTAACATTAAAAGTCTAGTTTATCACATTTCCGTCCTGCGGTAAATACGGGATTTTATACGCATAAACGAAATGGCTTACCGTTTCGTTTATGCGTTGCGCCGAGCACATGCCGCTTTAGCGGCTAAATTCCTTACGTGCGAGTGCGCATCCTGCCGGAGGCTTATACGCAATAACGGAAATGATTTCCGTTATTGCGTATAATAGTCCCGGATCTCTACCGCCCGCTCGATCTGCGTTCCGTTGACTTCGATCTCCTGTCTGCCATTGATCAGCCGGACGCGATCCCCGGATGCCAGTGTGTCCCTGCCGCCGATATTCCGCAGCCGGATGCGAAGATCCGCGTTGACAAACTCCGCATCGGTATCCTCCGTATCACCGCCAAAGGCATATATGTTCTTTCCGTGACCTTCCATCCTGACCATAGCGGTATCGATATGAAAATCCGTCTTCCCTTTCCAGGCTCCCACGGTGGCCGCGTGATCGGCCTGCAGATCCAGGCGCACATTCGAGTGACGGATCTCCACATCGGCCCGTGAACCAAATACTGTTCCCAAAGCCACCTGTGTATCGCCGCCCATCATACAGGTGACCGTTGCCCGGTCCACCGTCACCTTTGCCTCCTGCTCCAGACTTCCGGCAAAGACGGCTTTGGCCACATTGATGTCGCCCTTCATATCACAGTTCTGGATAAACAGCTCCACCGGCACCGAAACCGCCCCGATCCCCACACCGTAGCTGCCGTTCGTATCGATCAGATACCGTCCACTGTATATAAAGATCGCACCGCCTCCGCCGGAACCGATCCCCACACCCTTCTGGCCATTCATAATGATCCGGAGCATCCCGTCGTGATAAAATTCCAGCTTGCCATGTTTTTCTGTCCAGCTGTTGCCAATGCCGTAATAATCGCTTTCATCGACACGGATCTCCAGGTCTCCATCCCCTTCCAGACGTATCTCCGCGCCATCCGGTACCAGAATACCGCCGCCCTGCAGATGATTTTCACCCGCAAGCGCCAACACGACCGAACAATCCGCGGCGATGTCGATGCATGGGCGATTCTTGATATTTGAAAAAGATACATTTTCCAGCGTGATGCGTCCCTGATATCCACTGCGCACTTCCAGATGGATGTCCGTCTTTTTTCCGGGCGTGCCGACAATCGTGATATCGCGGTAGATCTTTTCTCCGCCTTCCACCAGGATCGTATTAAAACTGTCCTTTACCAGCCCGCTTAAGAGCACACGCCCGCTGCGCCCCGCCGTATATACCCTGTGTTCCGATCCGTCCTGCCGCTCTCTCTGGTAGCGCAGGATCTCCGACTTCGGCCGCCCGTCAATGCTCTGCCGCACCTCCGGATCGGGTCTTGCCGTATAATACCCCTGGATCAGATCCACACCCAGATGGATCACCGTCTGCAGCTCCTCCGTGGTCTCTACGCCTTCAGCGAGCGCCATAATCCCGTTCTCGTGGGAAAACTCCACGATCTCACGTACAAAATGCTGCTTCTGCGGGTTGTCCTGAATACCGGACAGAAGCGAGCGGTCAATCTTTACATACTGCGGCATATAACGCAGCAGATTGGCGATATTGGAATATCCCGTTCCGTAATCGTCTACCGCCGTATGGATCCCCAGTTCCTTATAGCGGATCTTCATCGCCTCCAGCGCAGCATCATCCAGTTCCGCTTCTTCCGTCAGTTCCACGACCGCCGTTGAGGAATGGAGCTTCAGTTCCCGGTCCACCTTTTCCTTGTCCGCCTCATCCAGCGTGGTTCCGGGAATGCTGTTGATGAACAGCCGTCTGCTTTCAAACTTCTCCGGATGTTCCTTCAGATAATTCAGCACATTCAGAAACGTCAGGCGTTCCACATCATCCAGGCGGTTCATCAGTCCCGCATAACGGATGATCTGCAGGGGCGAGATCTTTTTATCCGTCTTTGCCCGCATCAGCGCTTCATATGCATAGATCTCACCATCCTTTGCATTCACGATCGGCTGGAAGAAATAGTGGAAGAGATTCTCATCCAGCAGGCGCTCCACTTCTTTCATATCTTCACGCTCGGCTTCCGTCAGCTCCTCCACTTCCGTCTTGCGCCTTCGCTCCGGAACCGCCTCCTGCCGGTCACCGTTCTGTCTCTGCATTTTTGCGGTCTCCACACGCCGGATCACTTCCAGACCGCAGGCCACTGCGCGGATCCAGCACCGGTATGTCCGGTCGTATCCGAACAGCCCCTTTTTGTAACGGATCGCTGCATACCCAAAGCAGCCGGCCTCAAAAAACAACGGTGTAAACAGCCACGCTCTCGGATACTCGGCTTCCCTGTTCAGTTCCGGCAGCATCTCCTTCACAGAAAACGTCTCCTGCAGACTGACCTGACCGTCTGCTCCTTCGCCTCCGTAATGAATGGCATGCAGCATGACCGGCGTATATCCCGCCTGGAACAGACGGCTTTCGGTAATACCGCCCGGCATCAGCCACTGGTCATTCAGGCACAGGTCAAAACTCTCGATGGGCTGCAGCTGATAAATGTAGTAGTACACAATATGCAAAAAATCCGCAAACGTATTCTGCATCAGCAGATCTTCCGTCATTTCATTCGTTGCGGACATAAAACCGTCCGAGGACAGTTCACTCTGCCAGTGCTTTCTTCGTCCAGCGTATCTGTCCTGATGATATGCACAACCGCAGCTGCCGCCTATGAATATCTTCGGCACCACCTTCGGTACCTCCGCCTCCCCGTCCTTCAGCATCTTTTCCAGATACTTCACTGCCTGTATGCCCATTTCTGCCGAGGGAATCTCTACCGAAGACAGTGGCTGCGGGCTGGTCTTGCCTTCCAGTGTGGCATCAAAACCGGTCACCGCGATATCCTCCGGCACACGTACACCATGCTTTTCCATTTCCTCGCAAAAGCCGACTGCCATACAGTCATTGGCACACACGATCGCCTGCGGCATATGTTCCCGGTCTTTGAGCAGCTTCTCTGCACAGGCTTTTCCACTGGTATACCAGAAATCGCCGTAAAAGATCCTGTCTTCCCGAACGCTCAGACCATGGGCTTCCATCGCATCCCGGTACCCCCGCAAACGTTCCTGCGAATGCGGGTGCCATTCTTTGCCGGCAAGAAATGCGATATCCTCGTAGTGATGCTCTTCGATCAGGTGTTTTACCATCTTCCCGATCCCGGCAGCACCGTCGGTCCACACGGTCGGAAAATACTTACTCCCGATATCAATACAGATCGTCGGACCATGGAACACTTCCTTTATGCGTTCCTCAATCTTTCCCGCCACCCCGGGTGTCTGTACCGTATCTGTCAGCAGGATCGCACCATCAAATTTTTCCTGATTGATCAGGCGGAAAATATTGGAATCGCTCTGTTCTCTGGCTGCGGTACTCTGATACATCCGGATCATGGAAAAAAAACACACGTCAAAATCCGCCTGCTGTGCCTGCTGTATAACTCCTTCGATGAAGTGGGTCTGATGATCGATTTCGGGTTGCCCCAGCATCACTGCGATTCTTTTGCGCATAAATTATACCCTCATATAGTTTATGTGTTATAATGCTGCCTATGAACAAGAACGATCGAATATTCCAAAATGCATTGTCCAACTTTACTTTTGATCTGGCCAGCCGCGGCGCTATCCGCCATCTGGCCGATCTGGGCTACTCTGCCGCCGAGATCCGCGAACTTCTCGACTTTCCCACCCCTCTCCCGCAGATTGAAGAAGAGCTGCGCGCCTATCAGGCAGAAAAAGAGGCTGCCGAAACTTCCGGCATCACCTACGAGTACGTCCGTGAGACGGATGCATACGGAAGGACTTCACTGCGGCGCATCGCGGTCAAACATGAGGAGTAGCGCCCTCCTGCCTTCTTCCGGGCCGGCTCAGAACCGCCCCGCATTTCCGGACAGATACTCCGTATCTTTCTTTATGATCTTCAGAAATTTCGCCACTTCCTTCCAGGCTTCCTCCGCTTCCGGGAACAGATGAAATCCCATCTGGAAGATGTGGAACATTCCCGGATACACATGCTTCTTGACAGGTACGCCGGCCTCCTTCGCTTTTGCAGCCACTTCCAGCGTATCGTCCAGCAGCATCTCCCGCTCGCCCACCTGCATCAGCATCGGCGGAAATCCATGGTAATCTCCGTTGATCGGAGAAATGTACGGATCCATTGGGTCATGCTCGGCATAGTAGCCTTCCTTGTAGACCAGTGTATCTCTGGAGCCGCCGAAGATCGGGTCGGTATCAAAATTCTCCTGATACGAATCGCCGCTCTTAGTCAGATCCGTCCAGGCCGACATCGTAACAATCCCGCCCGGTAACGGCAGTCCGTAATCCTTCAAATACAACGTCAGCGCCAGCGCCAGTCCGCCGCCTGCAGAATCGCCGGCCAGGATGATATGCTCCGGCAGATAATCCTGCTCCAGCAGCCATTTGTAGGCTTCCTGCGCATCTTCCAGAGCCGCCGGATACGGATCTTCCGGTGCGGTACGGTAATCGATGCTCAGCACATCCATCCCCCCGCCGCATTCGGAATACCAGACCGCCGCATCCCGGTAGGTATTGTGAAATCCGTTATAGTATCCTCCGCCATGCAACTGCAGGATCACAAAACGTTCTTCCGGCGGCGTGCTCTGTCCGCTTGGCTTAAGGATCTCCATTGGAAAATGCTCCGTTTCGATCCCGGTATTCACATACCCGTCCGGGCATTTCCACTCTTTTTCGTGCTCGTTGCGCCTGGCCTGCAGTTCACCGTTCTGCGACATATGTCCCAGCACCGGCAGGTGATTGGCTACTTCCACGACTTTACGTGCTGTTCTTCCCCGAATACTTACCTGCGCAGCATCCGCTTTTGCCGCCTCTTTTTTTTCCGCGCGCCCGGCTTTCACCGTCTCGATCTTCTCTGCCTGCTGCTGCCGAAACGCCTCCCATTTCTCCGCGCGAACCGCAATGGCCGACTTCAGGCGTTCCATAAACGCATTTCTGGCCAGTTCCGGCTGCGGATGGTTTGCTTCCATATGCTCCCCCGTCAGTTTCATATCCTGTTTCAAATATGGAACCTCCGTCCGAGCTCACGCTTCATCGCCTTCTCACCAAAGGTAATGGTTGCCAGCAGATAAATGCCCGTCACCGCCACACAGATCACCGGCAGGACCAGATTGCTGATCACCTTGATAAAGTACAGTCCCAGGATTCCCACACTGCACACGCCCATCAGGATCAGCAGCAGGCTGTAGCTGAACCACCTGCTGCGGTTGAGCATCATCAGGATAAATACGATTCCGTCTCCGAGCAGTATGGCGCCGGGGATCGCCCACTGCAATGCCCATCCGTAGTTTCCGGTAAATTTGTCGATCTCATACAATACCACCATGGTAAAGAGGATCTGCAGCCCCACCTTAAGCGCAAACCCGGAATCGTTCCGGATCCAGACCAGCAGGAAGAGATATCCGTAGGCCAGCGCCACCCCGGTGATCGCCGCCCAGCAGAAACCCGGTGTGGTCAGATGATTGATCAGGATCAGCAGCGCCTCGACGATCACAAAAACAAACAGTACCAAACGAAGGGCAAAACGCAGCCATTTATGCCGTCTTTGCGCATTGGGATACGGAGCGCCTTCCCCGAACTTGTCCTTTGCGCGCTTCTCCTCTGCCGGCTCCAGTTCCTCGACCACACAGTGGCACAGGGGGCAGGTATCGGTACGGTTATATAAGATCACTTTACACTGTGGACACTTGTTCATGTTTCTTTTTCCGTTTGCCTTTCACCGGCTGCTCCGCCGGTTGTTCTGCCGTTTGTTCTTCCGTATATTCATTCGTTTCTACCGCCACTTCCACACCGTCTGCCGTGATGGACTGGAAGAAACGCTTCTGGATCGACCTCTCCGCCAGACACGAGGTAAAGGTAACGATCAGTGTCCCATTGTAGGAACAGATCGCACCTTTCATATTCTGGCCCTTGGACATCGCGAGCATCGCATAAAAATGCTCCACATACTTCTGATACGGTTCCCGCAGTTCCACATTTCCCACATTGGTCATCGTCGCCGTTGCCGTGTCCGCCGAGGAATTGTATACCTTACGGATCGCAATATTTTTGATAAAGATCGGGATCGGCCGCAGAAATTTGTTCTGCTCATTGGACACATTGTAGGACAGGATCGTTTCCAGATTCTCCTTCGTCGTCTGCTCCTTCAGCGTCGCGATCACAAAATCCAGCACTTCATCGCGGCTATAGTCTTCCTTCGTCGGCTGAAACTTTGCCGATACGATCACGAAGAAATTCTTCATCGTATGGGAATCATACAATTTCCGCAGATCCACCGGTACACAGCAGCTGATGGGCAGTTTGGACGGTGCTCCCTTCAGATACTCCTTATACATCGCATAGATAAAGTTTCCTACCAGATACTGGTTGATCGTCGCACCATGTGCCTTGGCCGCCGCCTTCAGTTCATCGATCTTAAAGTATCCATGCAGGACGGAAACCTCACCCTTCGGCAGCCTCTCGCCTTTTAAGACCACTGCCTTACGGGAACCATAAGCCCTGGAATGATCCGCACCCTTTTTGAAATTCTTCAGATAGCTGTCCTCCGGATCCAGAAAGATCCCCGTTGACAGCTTGTCTTTTTCCCCCGCCAGCTCCTCCGGATGTGCCAGCCGCAGATACTGATACACCAGCTCCTTCAAAAATACAAAGCCGCCGAAACCATCGGTCAGTGCATGAAAAACCTCCAGATTGATGCGGTTGCGATAATAGGTTACACGGAACATATACTGGTTATTCCGGCTCTTATTGATATACGCTCCAGGATAATCACTTTCTTCCTGTACCTCCGGAGCTTTGCGATCATTCTCTTCAAAGTAATACCAAAAAAAGCCCATTCGCAGACGCATACGAAAGGTTTCGAACTGCGACAGGACTTTTTCCTCTGCTTCCTGCAGCAGTTCTCTCCGAACCGGCTCCTTCAGCGTCGCGCAGATGCGATAGGTACTGCTCATGTCTTCTCCGGAGATGACCGGAAAAAGCAATGCCGTATTATCCAGTTTTGCCCAGCTGGGCTGCTTCTTTCTGCTTCCCATAATTGGTTATATTTTACAAGAAAACAGGAGTTTTTGCAATATATTGGGGGCAAATAGCAAAAACCGGCAGCCTGTTACGGTTGCCGGATATAACACATTAGCCTTCCCCTTATACATTTCCCGCATATCTCTTCTTGTTGATGTACTTCTCTTCCCATACCTGGTCTGTGATGTTGCTGTTTTCATCCATCGGACATCCGTAGCACAGATCATCCGCGATCTCCAGGATCACATCCTTCAGTTCCAGATCTGTTTTCCATTTCTCATCGATCGCCTCATAGCCGCAGAGCGCTCCGAGCAGATTTCCTGCCACTGCCCCGGTTGTATCACTGTCCCCTTTGTGATTGACCGCTGCGATGATGCCGGCCGAAAAATCATTGCGGTAACGCAGAGCGCAGTAAATGGCAATCCCCAATGTTTCCTCCGCTACCCAGCCCTCGCCGAGCTGGTGGATATTCGTCAGGTCATCACTGTCATTCCCGGCCAGACGCAACGCCAGGTTCATGATCTTCAACAACACATGCAGATGGTCGTCATCTTCATAGATCCGCGCAACTGTATCCCTTGCCTCAGCCACAATCTCCTCCAGGCTCATCTCCCGCGGCGGATATACGATACGATTGATAATGTGTACCAGTGCTGCCGCCGGCATATATCCCAGCGAATGGCAATGCGTGATCCTCGCCAGATCTCCAGCCGCTTTATCCAGTTCCCCCAGATGTTCCAGCCCTCCGTAATCCAGTGCCAGCGGAGCCACTCGCATGATTCCCCCGGCACCTTTTCGGTCATTCCGGTTCAGATAAATATCCCGATATCCATGTGTCCCCTGATATTTCAATTCTTCCAGCGCCGCGATACAGGTGGTTCCCGGCACCCTGCGTGCAAACAGTTCCGGCACATCCAGAAGCCAGCAGAGACGATCCTTTGTCTCCGGACTGCCGTACGGCAGCTCCTGTGTTTTATACCAGTCCATATAGGCATCAAACACATACGCCACCGGCGGTTCCTGTACGCCCTTCAAACACCGCATCGTATCTCCGACCAGAAGGCCGTTTGCCGTAAACAGACTCATCTGCGTGTCATCCGAAATCAGCGGTTTGCCTTTTCTCGGATCTGCCTGATAGGCAATGATACCCTTCTCCCCATATCGTTCTTTTATAACATTCTCCCGCAAAAACTCGATCGGATAGCCCAACGTATCGCCTACAGCTCCACCGATCATACAGCCGCGGATCTTGTCACGATATGGTTCACATCCTTTGTGTCTTTGTTCTACCATACTTGTCCCCCTTGTCTATATTATATTCCTGATCCTCCGGCGTGGCAAGGTCTATTCTGGTCAGAGATTCTATGTCATGTTCCAAAGAGATAAATACTCCCTTTCAAGGCAGATTATGGCTCAATCGGAAACTCATACCATCACTTCGCCCACCGGCATATTCATAATCCTCTATTCCTTCACTATATGCCTCCTGGGCTCTGAATATATTGAACGGTTCAACTTCATTAAATAATTTATCCATTCGTTCAATATTCTTATTTACCTCACCCGCATCAATTGTTACATTATTTTTTAATCTGTCTAATGCCAGATGATATCCGGTTAAAGATAACGAATTAAGCTCCTCAAAACTTTCATCATATAAATATAACGCCAATTTAAATGGGCCTGCATAGTCTCCCAAAACCTTATTATTCAGTTCTATTTCATCCATTAGAATTGATTTATAATTTGAGTCATTTAGCTCTATCTTATTAAGTGTACCGGATAGATGCTTTTTATATTCCTCTTCCAGTCTTTGATGATAGTCTTCTTCAACATCGTTAAACAATTCATCTTTTACGCCTTCAACTATATCCATAACCAATTGCTCTAAATCATGTCTTTTATACCTCCTTTCGTTTTCTCTCAACTTCCTTCAGATCATATTTCTCCGGATGCAAAAAATGATCCAGATACTCTTTTAGTTCCCCAATGATCCGTTCCTTCTCCCCCGGGCGTTTATATAAATGATCCGTGCCTTCGAATATCACTAACCTAAGTTTTTCCGCTTTACACCTTTCTGCATACGCCTTTATATCTTTCGGGTCAACAATATCATCTTTATCTCCCTGCAGGATCATTATATTCCAGGGCAACGGGGGCTTTGGGTCGTAAGCATCGTTTCTCGTTAAGCTGTCATAGAAATCTCTTCCCAGATGCATTTTTCTCTCATATCCCTGCTCGATCAGTTCCCCCTGCATAAGCCTTTCAAAGTCTTCTGGCCCCGTCAGTCTACGGTATGTATCTGCCATCTTTAATGCCGGAGAACGCAGGATCAGATACAGGAACGCATTTTCGTGGCTGTTTCGATACAGCGTTGCCAGATATCCGCCAAAGCTGGTTGCGAAACAGCAGATTCTTTTATTGCTTTGCTTAATTAGTTGATTTATGAACTTAACAACCGCATCAAGATCTTCCAGGCATCGTTCCACTGTCAGGGCATAATCCGGTGCTGTGCTTTCCCCATGAGCCGGCCAGTCAAAGGTTACAACCCCGGCCCCCTCTGAATCCATTTCATCCATCAGTGCCTTTATTACGGAACTGTCCTTATCCCCGCCGAAACCGTGCAGGCAGAGTAATGCCGCTTTGTGTGTTTTCTTAAAATTCCATATCACAGGGATTTCCGTTCCGTCATTCTTCTTTAACACACATCTTAACGGAAATAATTCCTCCTTGTCAAAAATATCATCCCCCAGAAAAATCTTTTCATCGCTTTTTTCACAAATACTCCGATTACTATCGAAATTTTCTGCTTCTTCTTTAGTGATTTCAACGAATGTACCCATATCATAATATGAATCAAGCAATCCCGGAACAAACTCCCAACTTCCATCGTCATTTTTTTTAAAGAATTCATCATAAATATTTCTTCTGACAACATATTTATCTTCATAGATATAGTACTTTTCTTTTTCATTCCTTTGAATATTAATTTTATCCAAATCTTTCATTACAACAAGATTTTTTTCTATATCATTTATGAAGAACTCAAAATTTTCTTCATCGCTTTTCATATAATACATATTTGATTTATTGTAATCTTCTATTGTAAAATTATTCAGGAAATCATCTACACTTTGAAATTGCTTATTCCAAGTGTCTTTCCCGCTTTCCATTTTCTTACAACTTATTAGATCGAGTATACCATAAGCTTTTTCAATATCACACATAAAAGCCTTCAGTTCACTGTAATCATATAGTTTATCATATACATATTCAGTCACAGTATGATGATCTTTAACGTAACTAGCTGGTTTGCAGAATTCCATGATATAACCTCCTTTGTATACCTTCATATTATAGGTTATAATTCCCCATACCTCAAACAAAAAATTACCGGCCGGTTACTTTTTGCAACTATTAAGCATACGCAAAAAGGCCTTGTCGTTTAAGACAAAGCCTTTTGTTATCTTATCCGGCAACGCTGCTACTATCTGAGCATTCCAATGAGACTTGTTTAGGCAGTCACCTCATCTATATTCTCCCCCTATACTCATCTTCAATAACCTTTCCACTTTCATCATATTCCGTATAATACCAATCCCAGCCAATTCCGTCCTCCGGAAGATAATCCCATGTGAACCAACTGATAATTTTCCCATTTTTATCAAATCGAATTGATAATACAGTATGACTTTCCGGACAATTATCCCAATCTATGATGTAGCCCGTATCTTCTATCCGGATAAGGTTATCTTCATTATCAAATTCACATACCCTGTATTTCTTTTCTCCGTTTTTTGAAGATATACTGTATCCAATGATATTTCCGTTTTTATCCGTAACATCATTTTTCTTCAGATCATCTTTATTGTAATCTTTAAAAAGCTTTTCTATATCTGCCTTTAATTGATTATTCTTATCCCTCATACTCCGGATATAATCCAATGTCATTTCTGCACTGCTCTTCCACGATTTAATCTCTCCATTTTCAGAATAGTCTCCCTGCTTCATCTCCGTCACCGTCTCGCTTACTCCCTCAACATAATCTGTCGGATTCTCTGAGTTTCCCTGTTCCGTCTCTTCTATCTTTTCTCGGACTTCCGTTTTGTGTCCCGGCCATCCTGCCATCAGATCAGGAAACTGCTCAAATGATTCTCTTACTCCCTCCGCTGTTTGTTTTGATCCCTTTGCCCCAAAGGAACCGTAAATATCTGAATAGGTGATGTTTGTTTTCTTAAAATATTCTATCACCTGTCGGCATGCTTTGCAGTCTTCCACCTCAAGACTCCGAAACCCACCATCCTTGGGCTCCTCGAATATCTAGAATCTCTTCTTTTTCCTCATCGTAATCAATTTCTTCCAGCAGCCCATTATAATGCTCCTGATGGTTGTAATTAAATGTACAGCCATAGTCCCGCTCCCAGATATGTTTTTCTGTATCACGAACAAAAACCACATCGCTTTCACATTCATATTCATAACCGTGAATAAGAAATTTACGACTTTCACATTTTGCGATCACTCTTCGATTGAATAATAAATACTTTGCCATTATGTTGCCCCTTTTACACTTTGCAAGCAACATCTAATCTATCTGAGGGACACCTGCCCAAAACCGACAGACAGCCCTCAGATAGAGTTACTTATTTCACCATTCCGTTCTCTACGTAGAATGTCCCGCCATATTAAAGATGGTATGTTGTTTAGTATTATGTTTCAGTTACCATCTAACTACGAAATTATAATACCATCTTTTTCATGAAAATTAATCTTGAATTCGGCAAGTGCCAAATTGTGACATGGTTGCTCAACCGGATTCCGGTATATTTGGGAGAAATCCGATATCTCCACCGAAAATATAGTGTTTCGACGTACCTTAATAAGGCGGTCACTGCTATGACCACCACGGCA
>JAGBMJ010000091.1 GCA_017634975.1 Lachnospiraceae bacterium
AAAGTAAGTAGGTAATCATCTGTACCTTGTTTTTTCAAAAAGAGCCACCTGTTGATCAGGTGGCTTAATTTATCCTTGATTTTTCGTCCTGAATTCATCCGGCAGATCATCTGACCAGGGGAGCAGCCGGTCCAGTTCTTCCGGCTTTGGAAATGGTCCCATCTGCCGTATCTGGTCCAGCACATATGTCAGGTACACATATGGTTTCAGCCCGTTCAGGAGAGCTGTTTCCGTGACACTGTAAACAACAGCACTGGCATCTGCTCCCCGGATACTTTTGGCAAAGAGCCAGTTCCGGCGGCCGACAGCGAAATTCTTGATGGCACGTTCCGCACTGTTGTTATCAATGCTGAGATGTCCGTCATCCAAGTAGCGGCGCAGGTATGGTTCCTGGTTCAGTGTATAAAGAATGGCATCACCAATAAGGGAAGATCTGTCCACAGAATCTTCCATCGAATGCAGCCACTCAAACAGTGCGTCCACCACCGGGCGGGACTGTTTCTGGCGTTCCTCATAGCGCTCTTCCGGTGTTTTGTTTCGGATCAGTTCCTCGATTTTGTACAGAACCCCGATCCGGGTCATTGCGTTGTATGCAACGGTCTCTTTCAGCTGCTCCCTGGTGAAGTCCTTTTTCAGTGCCGTGAGTGCGGCGTCAAAGCGGCGTCTCGCGTGGGTGAAGCAGCCGGTCACGGTGATGGAATCGTCCAGCCCGTGGTATGCCTGGTAGCCGTCGCAGGTCAGGTATCCATGGAAACGTCCGTCAAGAAACTTTACCGGATGGTATCCGGCGCGGGTCCTCTCATAATCAAAGAGTGCCATACGCGGGGCGCCGCTGTATTCATCCGTAAGATATACCCACATCCAGTTCCGGGTGGATCCCTTCTGATCCGGTTCGCCGATCACCTGGATCCGGGTCTCGTCACAGTGGATGTACCGGCTTTTCAGAAATTCCTCCTTCATCCGGTCATACAGCGGTTTCAGGTAACGGTCCGCACAGCCGATGATCCAGTTGGCCATGGTTTTGGTGGAAAGGTTCAGATTGTATCTGGCGAATTCCCGTTCCTGCCGTGCCAGAGGCATTCCGTTCACATACTTGGCATTCATGATCCCGGCCACCAGGGACGATGTCGCGATGCTTCCCCCGGAAACCAGCGGTGGGATTTTCTCCGGCCGCTTCATGGAACCGCATTCCGGGCAGCTGTAAACATAGGTCACTTCCTCCACCACCTCGAATTTCGCAGGAACGAATTTCAGACGTTTCACGGTCTCCCTGGTAACAACCTTGTACTTTTTCCCGCAGTCCGGACAGTAACGGTCTTCTCCGGCCAGCTTGTACTCAATGGTCTCGGTGACTTCAAAGCCGGAGAGATCTTCTTCCTTCTTTCCTATACGCTTTTTCCGTTTATAGGATGACGGATGGATTTCTTCAAAACACGGTTCCTCTGCCTCCGGATCTGCCGATGCTTCTGCCTCATTGAACAGATCCATCTGTTCATAACCTTCGGCATACTTTTCACTGGAAGAACCGAACTGTTTCCTCCGGGCCAGTGCCAGGCGGTCGGAGAGCATGGCGTTCATGAATTCCAGTTCCTTTTGTTTATCCTTCAGGAGCTGGATTTCCGTGTCCTTTTTTGCACTCTGTTCCTTCATGATCTTCATGATCTCGATCAGGTTTTCACGGCTCATGTTATTCAGCTGTTCTTCTGTAAAAAACGGTTCCATCCTTTTTCTCCCGGCTGTCATGTGATATAAAGATTATACCATGAAACCCGCTGTTTTTCGAGAAAAAACGGATCCAGAGCATGTAGAAATAGTCTCCGGAAACCTCCTGTTTTTCGTACTTTCTGCGAATTGACACCTGCATTATACTACGATTTTCGGATGGTGTTCTTCAAAGGCATCTTTCTGGTCCAGGGAAAGACCGTCGCACAGCCAGTGCATCTCTTTCATGGTCACCTGCCGGAGCTCATCCGCGGTGTCCGGCCAGTGAAAGGCATCACGGTCAAGACGTTTCATAAGGATCCAGAATCCGGATCCGTCCCACTGCAGAATCTTGATGAGAGTGCGCCTGCGGTTGCAGAATGCAAACATGCAGCGCGAGTATGGGTCGAGTTGAAATTTCAGTTTTATGACAGCCGCCAGACCATTGTAGCTTTTTCTGAGATCTGTTGCCCCGCAGGCA
>JAGBMJ010000092.1 GCA_017634975.1 Lachnospiraceae bacterium
CAGCCACAATAAGCACAATAATCAACAGAAAGATATATCTTCCTATTTTATCCGCAAAGGATTCTCTTTCAAATACGGTTCCTTCTTCCATATTCAAGAATTATACTACTTTTTAATTAACATAACAAAATTTTTGTAAACTAATCGCAACCAACTACCCTATCAGATTCCCGGGCATCAGGGCTCCCCACCCTCCCCGGGATCCGGATCAGTTCCGGACGGGACAGCAGCATCTCCGCCACCCGGGTTCTGCTGCTGTCCTGAATCCTGCTGTCCTGAATCCTGCTGTTGATCATCAGGATCCTGCTGCTGATTGGGATCCTGCTGCTGATCGGGATCCTGCTGCTGGTCCGGATCCTGCTGCTGGTCCGGATCCTGCTGCTGGTCCGGATCCTGCTGCTGATCGGGATCCTGCTGCTGGTCCGGATCCTGCTGCTGGTCCGGATCCTGCTGCTGGTCCGGATCCTGCTGCTGATCGGGATCCTGCTGCTGGTCCGAATCCTGCTGCTGGTCCGGATCCTGCTGCTGATCGGGATCCTGCTGCTGATCCGGATCCTGCTGCTGATTCGGATCCTGCTGCTGATTGGGATCCTGCTGCTGGTCCGGATCCTGCTGCTGGTCCGGATCCACAACCGGATCTTCCGGAGCCTGTGTTGACTGGGTATTATCAGAATCATCAGAATCGTCCGAATCTGAGCCATCATTCATAACCACTCTGTTGACAGTACCTTTGTTCAATCCGACAAAACCCACTCTGTTTTCCGTTTTATCATACTTGCCTTTTAGTTCAATGTCAGACTTGTATTTCAGTTCGCCTGCATCTGCCGCTACATATGTTCCGCCAGATTCCTTCAATAAGCCGCAAAGGCCTTCATTATATCCCGCTATAGCTCCTGTATAGGTACCATCCTCTGCTTTCAGTATGATCTTGCCGTCACCCTTCGGTATTTCAACAGTTTCCTTACTAAGTCTTCCGAAGGTTTTGTTATTTCGTCCAATAATCGCACCCACATAGCTTTTTGTCCCCGAAGAAATAGTGTATTCTTTATTATCAGCTACAGTAAGCTCAACATCTGCAAGAAATACACCATCATTCAATCCGACTATACCACCGGCAACTTTGGAACCATTCACCTTCACTTCAGATCCGTCTGCAACATTAAGACTGATCTTACAGTCATCATAAACATATCCTCTCCTCTTGACATAACCGATAACACCACCAGCATTTGACGGCCCGATTATTTCAGTATTGGAAAGCGTAACATTGAGTTTGCCGCTTATTTTTGATTTGAAACTGTCAGACGATTCATTCGTCGGATCGCCCATAAAACCGATGACTCCACCGACGCCGCCTTCACCTGTAGCTGTTATTTTTGCCCCTTCCAGATCGGCATTGATCGTTCCTTCTATGGAGCCGCCATCATTAAATACTCCTACTGCACCTATGACACCGCCTACTCCATTTTTTCCGGTAACAGACTTAACACCGGTAACATTATAAGTGCCCTTGAGAGTCCCATCGAAGCCGCCTATCCATCCACCTACAAACCTGTCGGCCTTCACTGTGATATCAATATTAAGCGCCTTAAGATCATCCGGAAGAGGACTCAGCATATATCCTATAAGTCCGCCCACATCGTAAGCGTCCGATACGGTCGGTTTGATAACAAACTTATATGTTGTATGCTCATCCATTGATTTAACGGTTATATTATCTATCACGCCTTTCCGCGTTTCGCACTGTCCCAGTACTCCGCCTACTGAGCTGGTTCCGGAAAGCAGAGCAAAATCCTCCTGGAATCTGAGCACCATGGTATTTACGTGTATTTCCGCAAGTCTTCCCTCGTCTGTCGAATCACCCATCTGTCCGATAACACCGCCGACACCCTTGCATTCCTTTCCTTCCGTAAGACCTGCAAGAGCAGACGCTGTAGCATCTGTAGTTGAATACTCGCTTTCAATATATGTGGAAAGCCAGCCGGTAGCTTCACCGCCAAACATACCGCCTATGACACCGCCCATACCGCCTTTCTTGGTCTGTACGCGTCCGCCGGCAAAATGTGTATCCATATTACCGGTCACTGTTCCAAGCTGTATCTGGCCTATCAGTCCGCCGGTATTGTATCCGCCCTCTACAAAGCTTCCTTCGCCAAGGGTAACACTGACTTTATCCCATTGAACTATTCCGGACTTATCAATGACACCAACAAGGGATCCGGTTCCATATTGTTGTTTTTTACCCTCATTTGTAGCTTTAACTGTTTTGATATTATTTATCTCAAGTGTTTTTCCGGGTGTTCCGATAGTACTTCCGCTAAGGTATCCCACGTAACCGGCCACATCGAAATTACCCTCAACATTAACCGGAATAGTTCCGGACATATCCGCAACCGTACAGCCATTTTCAATAGCTCCTGCTATACCTCCGGTATACCCTGCAGTTGTTATAAGATTAACAGCCTCTGCATTACCGTTAAGCTTCACATCATCAATAGCACAGCCGTCCATCATCCTTCCGACTACGCCACCAAAATAGTTAATACCACTGGTTGAAGTCAGGGTAATAAGGTTGCCTGAAGAATTTACAGTCGTTGAAACGGATGAAATCCTGGCAACACCCTTGAGCAGACCTATGCAGCCGCCCATGGTGTTATTTCCGGTAATAGGTGAAAACAGGCCCACGGTACTTTCGTCACCAATCACAGTTTCAACTGACTTAAGTGTCGCATATGCCCCTTCCGTTCCTGCACCGATCAGCTGACCCACACAGCCACCGGACTCCTTATTGGATTTAACCGTATCTGCCGCATTCAATACAGCCTTCACTGTTCCGTCCACACCTGCACCGGTTAATGAAAGAGTTCCTATGGCACCGCCAACCCAGTTAGTACCGGCAATAACATTCGGTGAATTGATCTCAGCACTTATATTTCCGCCTAATCCTCTGACATAGGCAGCACCTACAGCACCGCCCAGGTGATTAGGACAGGATATCATAGCTGTTGTATCTGAACGGCCTGCAGGGATAGTTACTGTGACATCGGCATTGAAATCTGCCACATTACTATTCGCAAAGCTGTCCCTGTTGTCGCATATCGCACCTATGGCACCGCCAACATACTTACCGTTTTTATTATCTGCTGACATCACCGAGGAAGCAGGATTAAAGGTAATTGAAAACTTCGATTTTGCACAATCAAAATGCTGGGGTGTGCTTCCCTCCAGTTCACTCAGATAGAAAGTACCCACTAATCCACCTACATTGGAATGAGCCTTTACATCCAATATCAGATTATTCGTACCATTCTGCTTAGGAGCAATTACAGATGTCGTGTAAGTGCCTCGGCTACCCACAACACCTATAACACCGCCGGCATTGATTGTGTTTCCATCAAATCCTCCGCCAGATTTATTTGCATAAATCGTAAGCTTAGGTGTAGATGCATCATCCCCCTGCAGATATGCTCCTGCTCCGGTTGCGCTGGTTCCCTGCTGGGCTCTTCCTGCCACGCCGCCTACATTCTTATATCCGCTTATGGTAACATTGCCTTCCACCTTGGTACCTTCCACCTTGGTACGGAGCAGACAGTAATCACCCTGATTCCAGATATTTCCGATGCAGCCGCCGATATTTATACCATCACCCACTACAGTCACGCCATCCTGAAGGACAGTTGTCACAGTAAATGCATCCGTCCCGCTGCTTCCCTTTGCCTCATTCCTGATGCAGCCCACGGCACCGCCCACATTATTTCCGTTGGCAGTTAATTTAGCCCCTGACTCATGTACTACATAAATGTGAGAGCAGCCCAATGAACGGGCAAACCCGATGGCTCCGCCCACACCATAATCAGCCACACCACCTGTTTTCCAGAAAGGATCCGTAGTCTGGTTTGATACAAAGTCCCCACCGAACACTGTTCCGCTGTTTACTGCCTTTACTATGAAGCCCGGTGAAGCCGCTGTATCAACCGCACCTACAGCAAGACCGATGCCCGCACTCTGATTCTGACCATTGGTTCCACCGTACAGCAATCCGCTGTTTTTTACATTGATAACGAATTTCGAATCATTGCTTCCAAAATCTTTTATATAAGCTATACCTGCTGCCGCAGCATAACACCTGGTATCGTAAACATTTTTGTCGTCATAAATGTGTTCGCCATCCTTTGTTCCTATGCTTCCGGAATTCTCTACATTGATATAAACAGATGCAGCATCTCCTCCATTTAAGAAGCCGACAGCTTCCGAAACATACCTGGACTTATCACCGCCGTCGCTCAGTATCAGACCGGCATTAACTACCTTTACATTAAGTGCCTTACCTGCAGTATGATTTTCTATCTGTCCAACTGCACCCGCATTTCCATACGAATCGGCGTTGCTTCCCGCCTGCCTTATATACGAACCTGATGACAGATTTACATACACACCATACTTATCTGCATCATTCTCCACAATATTTACTGCACCATCATCAGCACAGGTATATTTAGGATCGGTTACACCCTGGGCGAAATAGCCATTCTTCATATATGCAACTGCACCGCCTACTATGTATCGCCCCATAACAAAAGCATCCACATTCTGGAAATCCACATCAGCTTTGTCCGTATTCAGGGTAGTATCAGCAATAAGGTAGGCGTCTATACTGGAATATGCCTCGCCTACGATACCGCCTACTTTCGAAGCGCCTGAAACCGCATAGTATCCTTCCACTGAAATCAGGCCGCTGGACTGCGCTGTAGCTGAATATTCACCTACTACCCCACCGGTGTTTTTGAAAAACCTTGGAGTATTCCATGTCGTTCCGTTCCAGGCTCCAACCAGTATGCTGGCATTACTCATTTTTACAGTATTTGATTTAACATCTGCACTCTGGTTTTCATCGCCTATCCGGCCATTGTTCAATCCAACAAGACCACCAATCGGAACATTTCCAAAATTC